>CAYZSH010000538.1:0-1502 GCA_964481025.1 uncultured Isosphaeraceae bacterium | reverse complement strand
TCCCAGCGGCCGGGGTGACGGAATGGAAGCGGCGCGCGGTACCCGCCGTCGCCAAGCGGCGACATCGTGAAGGTCACCCGGCGATCGGCGCGGGCGACCGGGAACGCCTCGACCTCGACGGTCGCGTCGTCGAGGGGCCAGCCATGCTTGTCACGAAGATCGACGCGAAGTCTCGCGGTGGTGTGATCCGCGGGATCGGCGTCGAGCGACGGCGTCACCGACCAGCGGAGCTTCTCGTTGGCCATGAGCTGGGCGCGATGGTCGTCCCAGGCGGCGGCCTTGACGTCGTATCCAGGCTCCGCGGTCATGCCGCGGGCGTTGAGGGCGGTCACGACGGTGATCGTGGCCATGGTGACCGAGAGTCCCATGAGGGCGAATGGAGCGAGCACCCAGCGGTTGGCGAAGCGTGAACCCATGGCGTGATCCCTTCCGGAAGGGAGCCGGACGATCAGAGATCGCCGAACGGCCCCATGATGTCGAACTCGTGCTCGTCCTCGAAGCTCACGTCGTCGTGAATGCGGACGGTCACGGTGCGTCGTCCTCGCTCGAAGTCCTCGGGCCGACTGAGGACGAAGAAGGCGGCCTCGACGGAACCCGAGGGCGCCGCGGTCGGCGCCGGATCCGGCGGCTCGATGGTCGCGCCGTCGATCGCTTCGAATCGGTACGACCGTGGTTCCTCGGTCCGGTTGTCGATGCGCACGAACACGGTGCTGCGGACGAGCCCGTCCTCGGTCATGGCGTACGGCGCCGCCTGCATGCGCTTCTGAACGATCATCGCGTCGCCGCGGTTGGCGAGCAGCACGCCGAACACCGTGAGGCACAGGGTGACGATCAGCGGATAGATCACGACGCGAGGGCGGAACATGTGCCGGGCCGCGCCCGCGAAGCCGTTCTGACTGCCGTAGCGGATCAGACCCTCGGGTCGGCCGAGTTTCCGCATGACGGAGTTGCAGGCGTCGACACACTGGGCGCAGTGGATGCACTCGAGCTGCAGTCCGTCGCGGATGTCGATGCCGGTCGGGCACACCTGCACGCACAGCGTGCAGTCGACGCAGTCGCCGATCCGGGTGGGATCGATCGTGGCGACGGACTCGGTCGCCTCGGCGGATCGGCACTTCCCGCAGCAGGCGTCGCCCTTGCTGCACCCGCCGGTCCGCGGCGCGGCGGTCGCCTTCGCGTTCTTCTTCCGACCCCGGGGTTCGCCACGGTGCTCGTCGTAGCCGACGATCAGCGAGTCGCGATCGAGCAGCACCGATTGAAACCGGCCGTACGGACAGATCAGCGTGCAGAGCTGCTCGCGGAAGAAGACGAAGTCGAACATCATGAGGCCGGTCGTGGCCGCGAAGATGATGAACGCGGTCGGATGTTCCGCGGGCGACCGGAGCGTCCAGCCGACGAGTTGGTCGGTGCCGACGAAGTACGCGAGGAACGTGTTGGCGAGGTGGGCGCTGATGACCAGATACGTCGCGTACATCAGAAGGCGACGCCAGCCCGCGACCCGG
>CAYZSH010000537.1:0-1506 GCA_964481025.1 uncultured Isosphaeraceae bacterium | reverse complement strand
GCCGCCCTCGCCTTCGCGGGATCCGCAGCGTTCGTCGCCGCTCTCGCAACCGCGGAGCCGCCGACCGCCGCGCCGTCCACGCCCGCCGCCGCGAAGTCGTTCCAGCTGCCCCCCGCCGGGAAGGACGGCTGGATCCCGCTCTTCAACGGGAAGAACCTCGACGGCTGGGTCTACAAGGAGACCGGCTCGGAACTCGGGAAGGATCCGAACGAAACGGTCACCGTCGAGGACGGGATTCTCAAGTTCGACTATTCGAACTGGGAGGAGTTCAAGGGCCGCTTCGGTCACCTGCATCACGTCGTGCCGTTCGATCGCTACCGCATGCGGATCGTCTATCGATTCGTCGGTGATCAGGTGAAGGGTGGTCCCGGCTGGGCATATCGCAACAGCGGGATCATGGTGCACGGGCAGGACCCGGCCTTGATGCGGAAGGATCAGGACTTTCCGGTGTCGATCGAGGTGCAGCTCCTCGGCGGTGGTGGCCAGGGCGAGCGCCCGACCGGCAACCTCTGCACGCCCGGCACCAACGTCGAATTCGACGAGAAGCTCGTCACCCGGCACTGCACGAACTCGACGAGCGCGACGTACCACGGTGATCAGTGGGTCTCGGCCGAGGTCGAGGTGCTCGGGAACGACGAGATCGTTCACTATGTCGAGGGCAAGGAAGTGCTTCGTTACCAGCGACCGCAGCTCGATCCCAACGACGCCGACGCGAAGATGCTCATGCAGCAGCGGAACGGCGACGTGATGCTCGGCGGTGGTTGGATCTCGCTCCAGGGCGAGAGCCACCCGGTCGAGTTCAAGCTCGTCGAGATCAAGCCGCTTCCCGCGAAAGCCACCGCGTCCGAGTGACGTCGGCAGCGTCCGTCGCGTGAAGCATCACGTTGATCGAGATCCCGCCCGTGGCTCACCCGCCGCGGGCGGTTTCGTCTCGTCCCCAACCGGTCTCGCCCGCGGCGATCTGGGCCTTCGCGAGTTGCCGTTCGCGGACCCGGACCCAGGCGTAGACCGCGAGCGCCGGCCAGGTCCAGGGGCGGATGAGCATGCGCCCGAGCACGCCGCCGACCTGGGACTGGTGGTTCTGGACGAGGTGGGGGAACATCTTCTTGAACTCGAAGGTGCCGCGTCGAACGCGTGCCCGGACCCGGACCATCGAAGACAGGTCCCGTGGTGGCTTCACCACGGCTGATCCCGCTCGAACCGTGAACGCCTCCGAAGGCTTGAAGTGCCCGTGCACGAAGCCGTCATCGGCCACGATGTTCGGGAAGTCGTCCCAGCGGTGACGGGCCGACTCGGTCAGGACGAAGCAACCACTGCCGTTCGGCGCGCCGTGGCCGAAGTAATGGTTGTACCCCTCGGCCTGCATGAACAACCTCATCCCAACCGTGCATCCCGACATGTCGTACACCGGCATCGGCGACACGATCGGATACGGATTCCCGCTCGCCGCGAGCAAAGCCCGCATCGCGCCCGGCTTCAACTCGATGTCGGCATCGAGGAAGACCC
>CAYZSH010000536.1:0-1515 GCA_964481025.1 uncultured Isosphaeraceae bacterium | reverse complement strand
AGCGGATCAGGGGGTCGGTGGCCGACTCGATCCCCCCCTACCGGTATCGCACCACCCCCGAACCCTTCGCGATCTTCCCGAGTCGGAACACCGTCTCGCCCGACTTCTCGAGCTTCTTCGCGACCGCATCCGCGAACGTCGGCCGCACCACGAGGCAGTAGCCGATGCCCATGTTGAAGACGCGGTCCATCTCGTCGTCGGCGACCTTGCCGTGCTTCTGGAGGAATCGGAAGAGCGGCGGCACCGTCCAGCCCTTGCGGTCGATCACCGCGTCGAGATCGTCCGGCAGTGCGCGGTTGAGATTGCCGGGAAGTCCGCCGCCGGTGATGTGCGCCATCCCGGTGACGACCTTCTTGACGCGGTACCCCCGCAGCAGCGAGACGATCGGTTTCGCGTAGATCCGCGTCGGCTCGAGCAGCAGGTCGCCGAGGGTGCGATCGCTCTCCAGCGCCTTGTAGGTCTTCGCGAGATCGAGCCCCTTCGCTTCGATGATCTTGCGGACGAGCGTGTAGCCGTTGGAGTGCACGCCGCTCGACGCGAGTCCGAGGATGACGTCGCCCGCCTCCATGCGGGTCGGGTCGGTCGCCCGCGCGAGTTCGACGACGCCCACCGCGAAGCCCGCGACATCGAAGTCGCCGGGCTTGTAGATGTCGGGCATCTCGGCGCACTCGCCGCCGATGAGCGCACACCCCGCGATCTCGCATCCCTTCGCGACGCTCTCGATGATCGACGCGGTGTCCGCGGGATCGACCTTCGAGAGTCCGAGGTAGTCGAGGAAGAACAGCGGTTCGGCGCCCTGCACGATGAGGTCGTTGACGTTCATCGCCACGCAGTCGATGCCGATCGTGTCGAGCCGCTTCATCTCGATCGCGAGCAGCACCTTGGTGCCGACGCCGTCGGTGCAGGCGACCAGCACCGGGTCGGTGTAGTTCCGCTTGAAGAGCGACTCGTTGTAGTCGAGTCGGAACATCGCGGCGAAGGCACCGTGCCGTCCCATGACCCGGGGGCCGTGGGTGCGGCGGAGCACCGGCTTGATGCGATCGACGACCTCGTCACCGGCGTCGATGTCCACGCCCGCGGCGGCGTAGGTCATGCCTCCCGAGGTCTTCGGGGCGGATCGTTCAGAACGCGTTCGCGCGGGTCGGGCCATGGGCGGCGATTCTACGGAACCCCTGCGAAACCCGTCGGAGGCCCCGCGAACCGTCCCGATCTCGGCGGCATCGACCTCGCCTTCGGGAACCGGTATCCTGTCCGGACTATGGCCATTCTCGTCGACGGAAACACCAGGGTCCTCTGCCAGGGCATCACCGGCTCCTTCGGAGCCTTCCACACCAAGGGCTGTCTCAACTACGGGACGCAGCTCGTCGGTGGCGTGACCCCGGGCAAGGGCGGAACCAAGGACCCCAACGGTCTGCCGATCTTCGACACCGTCCGCGAGGCGGTCGATGCGACCGGCGCCGACGCCACGATGATCTTCGTCCCGCCGCCGTTCGCGGCCGACGCGATCCTCGAGGC
>CAYZSH010000535.1:0-1518 GCA_964481025.1 uncultured Isosphaeraceae bacterium | reverse complement strand
GGACGTCGAGGCTGAGACCGGGATTGGCTCGCCCCGATTCGAGCAATGGCGAGAATTTCTTCGGTATTCCGCCGTGTACGGCGCCTCAGTCCCGGGATCCTGCATGTAGGGGAAGCGAAGGACTCAAGGAAGCACGCTGTTGTCCCCGGATGACCCAGAACCCTCAGACGACGAGATCTCCGACCAGTCGCCCGAACTGGGTCTTCCAGTCGCTGACGATCGACTTTCGGAGGTGTCGCCACCACGTCTCGATGGTGACCCGGGCCACGATGGCATGCCCCGCAACACGCGGAGTTCGAGCCGATTTCCCACCACTCGAAGGTCGTGGATCACCCGAATGCTCGCCCGCGGGCCGGAGGGGGAGCAGGAAGTCGCTCGCTTCGTCATGTCGGCCTATCTCCTCCCCTTGAAGTCGTATGCCCGGTCGCTTTCCGGCTGGGGCGAACTCGACCACGAGGATGCGGTCCACGATTTTCTGACCAACAAGGTCAATGTCCCGGAGTACTTCGTCGGCTGGTCGAAGTCCGGTCGCCCGCTCCGTCGCTGGCTCGTCAACGGATTCCACTTCCGCCTCAAGGACCGACGGCGGAAGGCGACGACCGATCGACAGCGAGCGGAAGCCGCCGCCCCCGAGTTGCTCTCGGAGATCGACGATGCTCAGTTCGCGGAGTTCGAGCGGACGTGGGCCCGGGACCTCGTCCGCCGAGCGGTCGAGCGGGCGGCCACGGAGTGTGAGGCCCGCGGACTCGGTGACCATTGGGAGGTGTTCAAGCGTCACCACATCGACGGCCTCACCTACCGCGAACTGGTCGGCCCGTACCGCCTGCCCCCTCGACGCCTCGCCCGCATGAGCAGAACCGCCGCGGACCGCCTCCGTGTCGTCATTCAGGAACTTCTCGAGCGTGACGGCGTCGGTCCCGAGGACGTCGCTGCGGAAATCGCTCGTCTGCTGGAACTCGTTCGATGACGATTGATCACAACCTTCCCATTCACGATCTCTTGCGCATGGCATCCGGATCCTGGACGCAGTTGGATGATCTTCTGCGACGCGTGGCCCAACAGCCGGACGCCTGGTTGCTCGAGGCGGCCACTGCGGTCGGTCTGCCGACGGACGCCTCGATCCTCGATCTTCCGATCACGGACCTCGAAGCGGCCCGGGATCGACTGCGGGCCAATCGCGAGCAACTCGACGAGTCGGTCGCGCTGCTGGCGAACATCATCATCATCACCGCCGGTATCGCGCAGGATCGGATGCTGACGTCGGCCTCGATCACGGAAGTGGAATTCGCGATCGCCGCGCTCACGACCGCGATGCCCACGAGCTGGGACCCGGTGCTCGATCGCGCACTCACGAGTCCATTGCTCGACCGACGACCGGGGCGATCGGCCGAGCGCGACGCCGTCTAGCGCCTTCGGCATGCCTCCCGCAAAATCAGGAGATCAGGAGATCGGGGGGGGGCGGACGAGCCCCCTCAGTCGCCTTCGGCGACAGCTCCCCCGAAGACGGGGGAGCGGAAT
>CAYZSH010000534.1:0-1523 GCA_964481025.1 uncultured Isosphaeraceae bacterium | reverse complement strand
CCGAGCACCGAGGTCACGACGAGGATCGCGAGCACCACCGAGACGCCCAGATCCGCAAGCAGCACCGGGAAGAGGAACGCCGTGAGCACGGCGCCGAGCTTGCCGACGCTTGCCGCGAATCCGGCGCCCTTGCCGCGGCTTGCGAGGGGAAAGACTTCGCCCGCGATCAGGTAGGTCTGGGCGTTGGGGCCGAGGTTGTTGGAGAAGTTGAAGACCATGAAGCCGACGACGATGAAGCCGAGTTGCGAGGAGTCGCCGACGAAGGTCGACGCTCCGGCGATCGCGAGCCCGGCGGCGCAGCCGAGGAATCCCCAGATCTGCAGGCGGATCCGCGAGATCCGATCGGCGAGCAGCACCGCCGCCGCGATGCCCAGGACGAGCAGGCCGTCGACGAGCGCTGCGCCCTCGGCGCCGACGATCGCCTCCTTGAAGAGGTCGGCAGCGTGATGCTCGTCGCCGCGATGGTGTCCGTAGGCGGCAGCCAGGATCGTCGGCGTGAAGAGTCCGATGCCGTAGGTGCCGAGGTCCTGCAGGAACCACGGCACCGAGGCGAGGATCGTCGCGCGGCGCGATCGTGCGGTGAAGAGCGATCGATATCCGCCGACGTGCTCCGCCGCAATCGCGGGTTCGGCGGCTGCGGCGAGGGCGATCGCACGGGGATAGGGCGGGGTGCGGTGGAGCAGGCGGGCGAGCGCCTCGCGCGCGGCCTCGGTGCGTCCGCGATCGTGCAGCCACGCGGGGCTCTCGGTCGTGAAGAAGCGTCCGAGCAGCACGAAGAGCGCCGGCGGGATCGCCATCGCGTACATCCAGCGCCACGCGTCGAGGCTCGGCAACGCGCTCAGCACGCCGAAGCCGACCGCGGTGCCGGCCAGGGCGCCGAGCGACTGGAAGCCGAACGCGCCGAGCACGAGCCGCCCGCGGCTTCGGCTCGGGATGCTCTCGGAGATGACCAGATGCGCGGTCGGGTAGTCGCCCCCGAGGCTGAGCCCGAGGCCTAACAGGAAGACGACCAGAAGCGGAAAGTTCGGGGCGATCGCGATCAGCAGAAGGAAGACGCAGAAGATCGCCATCTCGAGGATGAAGATCGTGCGTCGACCGAAGGTGTCGGCAAGCCCGCCAAGCAGCGTCGCGCCGAGCAGGATCCCCGCGAGCGGCGCGCTGGTGAGCAGGCCGACTTCGATGCCGGTCAGCCCGAACGCCGCTGAGACGATCGGCACCGCAACGCCGGTCAGGAAGATGACGAGCCCTTCGAAGAACTTCCCCGCGGCGGCAAGCCACCACAGGCGCATCTGCATGCGGGTGAGGGGTGCGGCGGCGACCGGCGTGTCGTCGGACCAGCGTGGCGTCTCGTCGAGATAGGACTGGACGGTGCGCGGGGCGTCGGCGTTCGGCGTGGTCATGGCAGGGGCGGCATGGTCGCGGATTCGATGGGCGTCGGGTGAGGGAACGGTGAAGAGGGGACCGGTTGCGAGGCATTCGTTCGCAAGTTCGAACCAATCGGGACTGGCGTGCTCGCGCGAACG
>CAYZSH010000533.1:0-1526 GCA_964481025.1 uncultured Isosphaeraceae bacterium | reverse complement strand
CATCGATGCCATCCCCGGTGAGGGTCAGAACCCGATCCTCGGGAACAACAACGACGTCGACTTCGGTGCGCTGAATCGCATGGGCCAGTTCGAGAACCCCGACACCGGCGAGATGCAGCCCGGTCTCACCTTCGACGACGGCTTCGACGCGGATTTCTGGATCACCTTCACCGGCGGCGCGGGTGCTCCCGACAAGAAGGGCAACACCCCGTACAACTCGTACATCAACTACGCCGAGCTCCTGACCGGTGGTGGTGACTTCGGATTCGCGGGCTTCGCCGGCCCCGGCGGCGCGGGTGCCGCGGGCGCGATGATCACCGACAACTTCATCCAGGCTGCGATCGACAACTCGAACGCCGCGGGCGTCACTGGTGGCGACCAGCTCGAGCCCGATGGCGGCGCCGGCGTCACGACCGGCGTCGAGATCGCGATTCCGCTCAGCGTCCTGAACCACACCGCGGGCGACGCGATCCGCATCTGTGCCTTCATCAACGGCGGCGGCCACGACTTCCTCTCGAACCAGGTGGTCGGCACCCTTGGTGGTGGCGGCAACCTCGGCGAGCCGCGGTTCGTGAACTTCAACGACATCCCCGGCGACCAGTTCTTCACCGTGCCGACCGACGGCCCCGGCGGCGGCTGCTTCGGTGACCTCAACGACGACGGCATCGTCAACGGTGCCGACTTCGGTGGTCTGCTCGCCCAGTGGGGCAAGTGCCCGGGCTGCTCCGCCGACCTCAACGACGACGGCGCGGTCAACGGTGCCGACGTCGGTCTGATGCTCTCGGTCTGGGGCGCCTGTCCCTGATCCCGAACGGACCTCCTGTTCGTCCAAAGAAGACGACCGCATCCTCGGGTGCGGTCGTCTTCTTGTTCAACCACGGAGGGTACGGATTCAACCACGGAGGGCACGGAGGACCACGGAGGGCCACGGAGTATTGGGTTGGGCTGAAGTGGCGCAAGCGGCGATGATCGTGGTGTTCTCTGCCGGGAACTCGCGGATCATCGATTCTGATTGCAGGGTTCATTGCTTCACGTGAAGACTCGATTCGATCGTCTTGTCAAAGCCTCGGAACATTGATCCTGGAGTCGAACGCATCGGCCCCCAGCGTCTGAGTCACGGACTGCACCACCGGCAAGCATGCTCCTCCCCCAACCTCCGTGGCCCTCCGTGCCACTCCGTGTCCTCCGTGGTGAACCCCCTCAACCACGATGAGCCGGCAGGTACGCCGTCTCGACGTACTCCGCGACCATGCGGTGCGTGCTGAAGGTGTTCGACACGGTCGCGGCGCTTCGGAGGGCTCGCTTCATCCAGCGGGCGGGGACGCCGTTGCGTCCGCGCTGGAAGAACTCGGGGACGAGTTCGTTCTCAAGCACCTCGTACAAGGCCGTCGCGTCGGCCGCGTCGCGGGCGGCGTCGCCGGAACGGGTCGGGGTGCCGACGATCGAGAATCCGTTGCGGCCGTCATAGCCCTCGGGCCACCAGCCGTCGAGGATCGAGCAGTTCACGCCGAGGTGCATCGGCGGCT
>CAYZSH010000532.1:0-1526 GCA_964481025.1 uncultured Isosphaeraceae bacterium | reverse complement strand
TCGTGGTGGGGTCAGGCGACCAGCCGCATCGGCGTCCGGATGATGATCGATCCGCACGGCGACGCGGACACGCCTCCGGGCGTCGGGCTGTCGAGTCTGGTCGACTACGCGTGGGAGATCTCGATCGGCGACGAGAGCGTCGGACTCGAGGAACTCCGCCGACTCGCGGATCAGGGCGTGCCGCTCGTTCGGATCGGTGATCGCTGGGTCGAGATCCGGCGCGAGGACTTCGACAAGGCGTCCGCGTTCCTTTCCAAGCATCCCGGCGGCGCCGCCACGCTCGGCGAGGTGCTGCGACTGGCCGCCGGTGGCGACGACGTCGATGCGCCGGCGATCTCCGGCATCCGCACCAGCGGCTGGATCCGCGAACTGCTCGGCGACGAGGGATCCGCCCCCGAGGACTCGGTGCGTCCGATCACGGTGCCCGCCGCGTTCAAGGGCACGCTGCGTCCGTATCAGGAACGCGGTCTCGCGTGGTTGTCGTTCCTTGACCGCTTCGGTCTCGGCGGCTGTCTCGCCGACGACATGGGCCTCGGCAAGACGATTCAGATGATCGCCCTGCTGCAGCACGAGCGCGAGTCGCGCCCGAAGGGCATGGTGCGTCCGACGTTGCTCGTCTGTCCGATGTCGGTCGCCGGCAACTGGCGTCGCGAACTCGAGCGATTCGCCCCCGAGCTCCGCGTGCACGTGCAGCACGGCCCCGATCGTCCGGTCGGCGAGCGGTTCGCGGAGGTCGCCGCCGAGTGCGACGTCGTGGTGACCACGTACGCACTGGTCAGCCGGGATCATCCGTGGATCGAGCCGATCGAGTGGGAACGCGTCGTGCTCGACGAGGCGCAGCACGTCAAGAACCCGCCGACCAAGCAGGCCACCGCGATCCGCGCGCTTCAGAGTCGGCATCGGGTCGCACTCACGGGTACGCCGGTCGAGAACCGGCTCACCGAACTCTGGTCGATCATGGACTTCTGTCTGCCCGGATTCCTCGGACCGCAGGGCGAGTTCCGCCGACGGTTCGCGGTGCCGATCGAACGTCATCGCGACGAGGAACGGGGCGAGCGTCTGAAGCGACTCGTCGGACCGTTCGTGCTTCGTCGCCTCAAGACCGACAAGGGCGTCGCCGACGATCTGCCGCCGCTGGTCGAGAACCGCCAGCACGTGCCGCTGACCGCCGAGCAGGCGAGGCTGTACGACGCGGTGGTGCAGGACATGCTGCGACAGGTGGACGAGGCGACCGGCATCCGTCGTCGCGGACTCGTGCTCTCGGGACTGGTCCGACTCAAGCAGATCTGCAATCACCCGGCGCACTTCCTCAAGGAGACCGACGTCGCGCCGACGGGTGGCGAACGACTCAGCCAGCGTTCGGGCAAGAGCACGCGACTGGTGGAACTGCTCGAGGAGGTTCTCGCGGCGGGCGATCGCACGCTGATCTTCACGCAGTTCCGGCAGATGGGCCACCTGCTGACCACGATCCTGCGACAGGAGTTCGATCTCGAACCGCTCTTCCTGCACGGCGGCACGCCGCAGGG
>CAYZSH010000531.1:0-1536 GCA_964481025.1 uncultured Isosphaeraceae bacterium | reverse complement strand
CCGACTCCGCGAACAGCTCGAACATCAGCGGCTGCACCAGCGCGACGACGCCCGCGAGGATCATCACGATCGCGAGCACCTTGATCGCGGTGGTGTGCCGGGCGATTTGATGCATCGCCAACGCCGGGTTCGTCGGCACAAGTTCCGGTGACTGATTATGGGTCGTCGGATTCACTTTGATAACTCCACATGTCGCCAATCCCATGGCATCGAAGCGCCGATGGCTCTGAGCGACCGGCGACAGAGTAACGATCGCGATCGCCGGCCACCAAGCGCGAGGCAGAAGATCCATGACCAAGGATCCGAGACGTGACGGCGAAGTCTTCGAGACCGGAAAGGGTCCCGTGCTCTTGACCGGGACCCCCTTCAGCGGGACGACCTGGCTCGGGCGCCAGATGGCGGATCTCGGTGGCCTCGCCTACCTCCACGAGCCCTTCAACCAGTCCGGCGCGATCCGCCGCATCTATGGACTTCGGACCAGCGGGGACTATCCCTATCTCGACGACGCTGCGGTCGAGACCGCTCGACCTGGACTGCAACGTCTGTTGAACATGCGCCCGCCGATCTTCGGATACGGCAGCCTCGGCAGCCTGAGGCGGACGAGGGCGATGTTGGGCGAGTGGCGTCGCCGGATCGTCGATCGCGCACGATCGATGCGACCGCTCTGGAAGGATCCCATGGCGGTCCTGTCCGCTGGACGCCTCTGTCATCTCGTGGATGCGTCGGTGGTGCTCGTCATCAGGCACCCTGCCTCGTTCTCCGCATCCGCCGTGAAGCGAAGCGCGGCGAGCGCGCAGGATCGCATCGCGATTCAGGGGCTTCGGCACCTGCTCGATCAGCCGGAGTTCATGGAGCGTTATGGAGACCGGTTCGGTCGACCGCTCGACGAATTGCTTCGGCGGGAGTATCCGCGACACATTGCCGCCGCATGGCTCTGGAGGATCCTCCTGACCGTGGCATTGGACGAGCTTCCCGAGGATCCGCGACGGGTATGCATCGTGCGGTACGAAGATGCGTTGGCAAGGCCGGCCGACGTCCTTCTCGAGGTCATCGGCCAGCTCGGCCTGTCGTCGAGCGACGATCCGCAATCGGTCGCCAGCCGCTGGCGAGAAGTCCACGCCCACCGATCCCGCGATCAACCGTTCGATGTCGCAGCCGCGCGCGAGGCTGCCGCCTACTTCTCCGAGCAGGAGCGGGCCGAGATCGCGGACGTCGCCGGGCCGATCGCGGAGTTGTTCTATTCAGAAGGTCTTCCAGCGGAGTCGTTCCAACCGTCCCGATCCGTGGCATGACGCCTCGCGGGGAATCGCGGCCGCTCGCCGTGTGGCTCCAAGGAGCCGTCGGAGCATGGAGGTCACGCCGGCCTCTCCGCTTCGCCTATGGTTCGACCGCATGAGGATCCTGCTGCACGCCGGTCTGACGGCTCTGTTGCCGATGTTCTTCGCATCCGGGGGGCATTGCCAGTCGCACGAGCCGCCACGGCTCCAACCCGACCCCGCCCTCGTTCGCGCTCTCGAGGCACCGCATCTCACCGAC
>CAYZSH010000530.1:0-1543 GCA_964481025.1 uncultured Isosphaeraceae bacterium | reverse complement strand
CTCATCGACCAGATGGCGCTCGCCGGAATCCTCAGCGATCACAAGGGCTCGCAGGCCCGCGACGTGCTGATCACGATGGGCGAATGGGAGCAGATGAAGCGGCTCGAGGCCGGACTCGACGCGAGCAACGCGGTCGAGGATCTCGACGGCGACTTCGACGACGACGGCGTGCCCGACGAGATGCCCGGCGAACACCGGTACTGACCGCCACCACGAAGACCCTTTCTCCTTCGGCCGGCCTCGCCCTTCGGGGCGGGGCCGGTCTTTCTTTCCCGGTGTCATCCCTGACACCCCCCGGATCGATGGCTCACCTCAGACTGTACGATGCCTCCGCGAAGAGCCGACTCCGGCTCTTCATCCCGTTTCCATCCCGACAGGATCGACCATGAAGAAGATCATTCACGCGGCGCAGGCCCTCGCACTCGGCCTCGCCGCTGCACTCGCGACGCCCACGCCGGCGGTCGCCCAGAACGACTCCGCGTCGCAGCTTCAGTTGGAACTGGATGCCCTCGACACCGTCACCGACGTGCTCGGCCCGATGGCCGCCGGCGCTCAGCAGCGTGTGAAACTCATGTCGAGCTTCGTCGCGGAGAACGGGATGGGGAACGACTACAAGGCGTTCGCCTCGTCGTCGAAGGCGCCGACCTTCCACGGGATGACCTTCCAGAACGCGTACCAGCAGGCGCTCTCGCAGGAGAAGTCACGTGGCATGCCGAAGCCGTCGTCCACCGATACCGACACGCTCACCCGTGAGGTCGCCGGCCAGCGCATGCTCGCGGAAGGTCAGTGGAACACCGTGAACTCGCTTCATGATCAGGTCGCGAAGATGACCGCCTTCCTGAAGTCGAAGGGCAAGATGGACGCCTACATCGACTACGCAAAGGCACAGGCGAAGAAGCCGACCCCGCCTGATGCGGGCACCGACCGACGAGCCGAGTCGCAGGGGATCACCCCGGAGCAGCGCGAAGCGAACGTCGCGAAGTACCGCGCCCAGCAGGAGGCCCTGCAGCGACACTGGGACAACTACCACTTCACCACCGGCGTCGGCGGACTCCCGCCCGGCGGTCCGTTCCGCGGCAACCCGGAAGGCAACCCCATCGGCGAGAACCCCGATCAGGTCGGCGACGCGGATCCCTACATCGCGGCGTACCCGAACTCCGCGGTCGAGAACGCGTGGTACTCGGGCGATTACTACGGTGGAAGCTGGTGGAACGGCTACGCCGATCCGTACTACGACGTGTACGGCTATCCCGCGACGTACTCGGCCCCGCACCTGCACCACGCCTATCAGCGTGCCCGCAACGCGGCCCCGAACATCCATCGCCGCTGATCGCCGGCGACAACGCTCGAACGACCACGCCCCCGTCGAACCAACCGGCTCGACGGGGGCGTTCGCATTCATCAGGCGACACGAGCCCTACTCGCCGATGTCCTCGGCCCAGAGGTCGGGCTTCTCCCGCTGCAGCCGCTCCATGAGCGCGATGCAGCGAGGATCGTGCATGACGTGCGTCGAGATGCCGGACTCGTGCAGCCAGTGCTCGGC
>CAYZSH010000529.1:0-1543 GCA_964481025.1 uncultured Isosphaeraceae bacterium | reverse complement strand
GGCATGACCAGCCACGCGGCGGTCGTCGCCCGCGGCTGGGGCAAGTGCTGCGTCGCGGGCGCGGGCGCCCTGTCGATCGACGCCGCGAAGGGTGTCCTCACCGTGGACGGCAAGAAGTACGGCCGCAAGGACGTGCTCTCGATCGACGGTTCGACCGGCCAGGTCATGGTCGGCGAGATCGCCCGCGTCGTGCCCGACAAGGTCTCGGGCGACCTCGCGACGGTGCTCTCGTGGGCCGACAAGGAGGCCCGCATGGGTGTCCGCACCAACGCCGACACGCCCGCCGATGCGAAGCGTGCCCGCGAGTTCGGTGCGATCGGCATCGGCCTCTGCCGCACCGAGCACATGTTCTTCGAGGGTGACCGCATCAAGGCGATGCGGGAGATGATCGTCGCCGAGTCGACGATCGACCGTGAGAAGGCGCTCAAGAAGCTTCTTCCGTATCAGCGGAAGGACTTCCAGGGCATCTTCACCGCGATGAAGGGTCTCCCGGTCACGATCCGTCTGCTCGACCCGCCGCTTCACGAGTTCCTGCCCCACGAGGCGAAGGCCCAGAAGGAGATGGCGAAGGACCTCGGCGTCTCGCTGAAGGACGTCGAGCGTCGCGTCGCGATGCTTCACGAGATGAACCCGATGCTCGGGCACCGCGGTTGCCGTCTGGCGATCACGTATCCCGAGATCGCGGCCATGCAGGCCCGGGCCATCACCGAGGCGGCGATCGCCTGCAAGAAGAAGAAGATCGATGCCCGCCCCGAGATCATGGTTCCGCTGATCGGCACCCGGAAGGAACTCGACATCCTCCGCAAGCTGATCCTCGAGGTCATTGCCGAGGTCAAGAAGGAGAAGAAGTTCTCCGGCAAGCTCGACATTCCGGTCGGCACCATGATCGAGATCCCGCGGGCGGCCCTGACCGCCGGCGAGGTCGCCGAGGTCGCCGAGTTCTTCAGCTTCGGCACCAACGACCTCACCCAGATGGCGTTCGGCTACAGCCGCGACGACGCGGGCGTGTTCCTGCCCGAGTACGTCTCTCGCGAGATCCTCGAGAAGGATCCGTTCCAGTCGATCGACACCACCGGCGTCGGCCGTCTGGTCGAGATCGCCTGCGTCGAGGGTCGCAAGACCCGCAAGGATCTCAAGCTCGGCATCTGCGGCGAGCACGGCGGCGATCCGTCGTCGATCCACTTCTGCGAGAAGGTCGGTCTCGACTACGTCAGCTGCTCGCCCTTCCGCGTCCCGGTCGCCCGGCTCGCAGCGGCCCAGGCGAGCCTCGGCTGATCCTGAGCATTCGTCCGACCACGAACCGATCCATGAACACCGCCCCCGGCTCGAGAGAGTCGGGGGCTTTTTTCATGAGATTCAAGACTTGGGATTCGAGAGTGGAGGAAAGCGGCCCCCCGCCATTCCGCTCCCCCGCCTGCGGGGGAGCTCCGCCGAAGGCGGTGAGGGGGCCGGTGTCCGGCTCGAGCACCGCACGTTCGGACGGTGAATGAGCCCGGGACCGACCCCCTGATCCGCTGCGCGGATCTGTCCCCCGCAAGGCGGG
>CAYZSH010000528.1:0-1553 GCA_964481025.1 uncultured Isosphaeraceae bacterium | reverse complement strand
GCGGCTGCGGCCGCGACATGTCGTGCACCGCGTAGCGGGGATCGGACTGGGACTGCTGCGCGACAGCGACGGCACAGACGGCGAAGATGGTCGAGAGCATCGGCATATCTCCTGAGGCGAAGCCCGAATGGTAATGACGGCTCCGATGCCCGTCAGGCATCGGAGCCGTCGTGCTCCATCCGAGATCACCCGCGCGGTTTAGGACCCGCTGTCGACGATGTCCCAACCGGTCGAGGGCGCGATCGTCGGCAGGTAGCCGACGCCGCTGCGAAGGCCGGCGCCGTTCATCATCCAGATGCCGTTGGCGCCCGAGTCGTCGTTTCGCCAAAGCAGGTCGGGGATGAAGTCGTCGTTGAAGTGGCCGCGGCCACAGGCGCGCCAGCCGCTGCTGTCGGAGACCAGGTGCGGCGTGATCATGGTCGTCTGCAGGGTGCCCTGCACGATCCGCCACCATCCGGTCCGCCCGGTGGCCTGATCCCACCAGAACAGGTCGTCCGTGCCGTCGTCGTCGTAGTCCGCCGCGGTCTCGAGCATCCATGACGTCGAGGGCGGAACCTGCCCGATCACCGACGTGCCGCCGACATCGTCGCCGTCCATGATCCACGCCATCACCAGACCGGTGAGGTCGTTGAACCAGACGATGTCGTCGTCGAGGTCGCCGTCCACGTTGGCGATCGCGGCGATCCGCCACCCCGCGGTCGGATCGACGGTGCCGACGATCTTGATCTCGTAGCCGCAGTCGTCGTCGAGCTTCCAGAGACCGACCGTGCCGCTCGGGCCGTGGAACCACACCGCCTCGGGCGTGTGGTCGCCGTCGCCGGGGGCGTGATCGAACCAGCCGGCGCCGACGAAGAACCATCCGCTCGACTGGTCCACCGTCGGAAGCAGCTGCACGAGTTCGAGGGAGACGCCGCGCACGCGCCACACGCCGTTGCGGCCGTCGTCGAGCTTCCTCCAGTAGATCGTGCTGTCGAAGCCGGGCCCCGACGGCTGCCCCGGAACGTCGTCGGCCACGATCAGCGTGAAGCCGTCGCCGGCTCCGACCGCCTGCGAAATCGTGCCTGCGGGAATCGCCAATTCGCCGTGGGTGTTGCGGCCCCAGGCGACCACCTGACCGTTGGATCGCCGCGCGACGACGTGATGCTCGCCGGCCGCGATCGACACGAAGCTGCCCGACGGCCGACCGGACACGAGGTTGAACTCGTTGCTCCCCCACGCGGCGATCGTCCCGTCGGCGCGAAGCGCGAAGCCGGTGTGCTCCGTGCTCGCGACCGCGACGAAGTTCGTCCCGGAAGGCACCGACTGGATCCCGTGGTCGCTGCTGCCCCATGCGACGAGCGAGCCGTTGCTTCGCAGCGCCACGTTGTGGTCGTCGCCGCAGGCGATCGCGATGAAGCTCCCCGAAGGCACGTTCGCCATGCCGTCGCTCGGATCGCCCCACGCCGCGAGCGTTCCATTGGTTCGGATCGCGAGGGAGTGGTCCTCCGCGGCGGCGAGGCGCGTGAACGCCCCGCTCGGCACGGTGCGTTGCCCGAGATGGTTGCGGCCCCAGC
>CAYZSH010000527.1:0-1560 GCA_964481025.1 uncultured Isosphaeraceae bacterium | reverse complement strand
GATCATGGCTCACCGACGACGTCTACGCCGAACGCGATCTGCAACGCGTGGCGGAGTCATGAAGAGGATGGGGTGAGGGGGCGACTGGGGACAAGGTCCACGTGTGAGGCTTCGCGCCAAACGCAACGCCGCCCCGGGCGAGGAGCCCGAGGCGGCGAAGTGTGGTGGTTGGATATCGACGCGTTCGGTTCAGGCGGGCTTGCGGCGGCGACCACGGACGCCCGCAGCACCGAGGGCGAGTGCTGCAAGGCCGGCACCGCCGGGAACGGCAGCAGCACCGCTGATCGTGATGCTCTGGTTCGCCGTGCTCTCGTACGCCCAGCCGTGGATCGTCATCGCAAAGGTCGAGCCCGGCGCTTGACTGCTGCGCGTGAACTCGAGATCGAAGTAGCCATAGTTGAATTGGCCTGTGCTTCCGAGTCGGAACGCGAGGAAGCCACGCACCGCGTTCGATGTTCCGAAGCTCCACGAGGTCATGTTCGTCTGCGGCTGCGCATTCCAGCCCGCGTTGGAGCCGTTGCTTTGAACCTTCACGAACCCCTGCGGCAGATCGAAGAGGGTCGATCCGTTCGCGCCGATCACCGCGCCCGTCGACAATCGCCCAACGTGGACGCGTCCGACGAAGTTCTTGAAGGTCATGTAACGCGCGCCTGTCGCAGTGGAACCGGCCTGAATGACAGCCGCCCAAAACTTGTTGTTCAAGAACGCGTCACCCCAGGCGGAGTTCGACTGGGTACCCGCTGCATTCACCGATCCAGCCCACACCGGACCCGACCCCGACGACGTGACGATCGCCGCGTTGCTGGCGCCGGTGACGCCGCCGACCGCCGTCGCCACCGCTCCCGCCGCGATCGCGTAGTTCTTCAATCGGCCTGGGGCGTTGTCCCGACCGCAAGCCGGGCCGGTGGTATCGCATCTTGTGGTTGGATCCGACATCTGATTCTCCTTCTGCAGACTCCTGCAACTCGATGTGGAGGGTGGAGCATCTGCACGACGGCGCAGACGCAACGCCCACGGCCCGGAGAGATCGAGGATTGCAGCACCGTCCTCGACATGGGGCGATCTCACCCGTCGGATCGGCAGAAAAGGCGCACAATTCGACGGCGTGTCACCCGGCCGGAGCGGTCTGTCCCCGGAAGGCGCACCGTTCCCGGACGTCTCGGCCGGCGCCGGAGCTGCGAGTCGCCCGATCCTCGCCCAGCCCCGGACACCCACCGACGCTGCCGAATCCCGCCTCGGACGCCCTGCACGCCGATCTTCCACGGCCAGCCGCCCGGGATCTCCAACGCCTCGCCGAAGGCATGCCACGCATGGGGAGAGGCGCGGGCCCGCCATGACGTCGTCACCGCTTCGCGGCCTTCCGCCGCGCAACTGTTGCGCAACGGGTCTCGAACGGCGAAAGTCGCGGAAATCTTCCGAGGCCTAACCGCCCGTCGCTGATCGACTTGCGTCCCGCTCGCCTCCCGGCGTCGCGGACGCCGGAGTTGCGCGGCGAGTTCGACCCTGACAACCACGTGCATCGCAACCCACGCGTCGCGGACCACCGCCGACGCCGGAGGA
>CAYZSH010000526.1:0-1569 GCA_964481025.1 uncultured Isosphaeraceae bacterium | reverse complement strand
ATGCGCGGAGGAGGATGCGTCGGAGGGCGACTCGGTGCGAGTGTTCCTCGATCCGGCGACCGCCCTGCCGCTTGGCCTCGAGTCGGTCGTCGAGGGGGACGCGCGTGATGTCAACCGCGTGGCCGTCGAGGGATGGCGTGATGAGCGCGGCGTCAAGGTCTTCTCGAAGATGACCATCGATCGCGGTCCGATCCGCAGCCTCATCACCTTCGATCGCATCTCCTTCGAGGCGATTCCCGCCGGCGAGATCCGGTCGCCCTTGGCCGACGAGGTCCCTCCGACGCCGCGCTGAGAGGTCCGGGAGCGGTGCCTTGCAGTCGAGCCATCCGCAGTCCCAGTCCCCTTGGACGGGCACCGCAATCACCCGATGGGGCGGGGAATCGATCCTCGCCCCGCTCGAATTGATGAACTCGCCGGAAAGTCCGATACCACGGCTTGACTGGTTCGATCTTGGAATCACCCTCGGTCGGGAGGGTTCTCGGGCGGTCCGTGGACCTTCTCGGACGGGAGCGCCGGTCGCCGCCATGGCGATCCGGGTGAAGAGGCTTCGACATCTGACAGAGGGAGGACAGGGTTCATGAACAGTCGTATTGCAGCGATCGGACTCTTGAGCAGCGTGCTCACCGCCTCGATCGCCTCGGCGGACTTCAACACCTTCACGTGGACGTTCAGCGAGAACGGCTTGGGCGGCGACATCGCGGAGTTCGTGGTCGGAACCGACTACGAAGTGCTCGACGCCGCGGCGGTGGGCGGCAGCGGCACGCTCGACGCGACGACGATGGTCGTCGTCGGCGGCAACAGCAGCACCCGCGGCGTCTCGTGGTACTCCGCGACCGCGACCATGGATGGCGTGGTCTCCGTCGACTGGTCCTACGTCAACGAGCCCGGACTCGACATCGGTGGATGGGACGCGGGCGGCTACGTCCTCAACGGCGTCTTCCAGGCGATCGTGCTCAACGCGAATGCGCCGGCGAGCGGCATGCTGTCCTTCTCGGTCAGCGCTGGCGACGTCTTCGGCTTCGGAACCGCCACCGCCGACGGCCTCTTCGGCGCCAGCACGACGACGTTCACGAACTTCGCGTTCATCCCCGCACCCGGCGCGATCGGGCTTCTCGCCCTCGCGGGCCTGGCGGGTTCGCGACGACGTCGCTGAACATCACGCCGACCCGGCGATCGACGATCGCCGACCGCATGACTTCTCGACCGCGGATCACCCTCAAGGTGGTCCGCGGTCTCGTTGTGGGCCAGGTCGCCGCGGCGTCGACGCCCAACGCGGCGAGCGATGGCGGCTTCATTCGGGACGTCGTCGCTGCGGCGTGACCCCGAGTTCACCCTTGGCGACGTGCTCATGGTCTTTGCGATGCACAGCGGGACTTGATCGCCTTGAACGCACGATCTGCGATGACCACGCAACAGCGCGAACTCGATCGCCTCGCGCCCCTTGAATCAAGGCCGGAGTCGCCGGTCGAGCGACACGCCCTCGGCGTGAACGATCGCGCCCGTCCCTACGCCAACAGCGCCGGCACGATCTCGCCGTGAACATCGGTCAGCCGGAAGTCGCGACCCTGG
>CAYZSH010000525.1:0-1585 GCA_964481025.1 uncultured Isosphaeraceae bacterium | reverse complement strand
GGCGGCGTCGACAAGAGCGTCTCGGTCGTGCTCACGCCGCCCGGGCTCTCCGGCATCCGCATCGAGGAGAAGGCGACCGAGTACTACGCGGCGATCGATGCCGCCGCCGCGACGCTCAAGCACACCATCGCGCGGGAGCTCGACAAGACCAAGACCAACGGGCCGCGATGAGGCCAGCCGGCTCCGCGCCCGATCGGGTCGCGGCCGAGTCGACGTGCATTCGCCGAGCTTGAAGACGTTCGCCACGCCCGATCGACCCAGCCGCGGCGATCGGCGCCTTCGCGGGCCAAGCCCTCACGACCGGGTGCGGAGGCGCCGATTCAACCGCGATCGCGGAATGCGCGACCGCGCGCGTCGGCCTCGAGAATCGCTGCTTCGACCATCGCCGCGGTGACCGGGAAGGGCTCGTTGTGGGTGACCTCGCCCGGTGCGGTCGCCCGCGCGGCGATCTTCGCGAGCATCTCCTTGGAGAGATTCCCGCAACCGATCTCGCCGAGCGTCACCGGCAGGCCGACCGACACGCAGAATCCGAGCACCTCGTCGACGGTCGCCTCGGAGGCCTGTTCGAGCATCAGGAGCGCGAGCACGCCGAAGGCGACCTTCTCGCCGTGCATGAAGTCGTGCGCACCGGGTGCGGCGGTGAGACCGTTGTGCACCCCGTGCGCAGCCGCGAGCCCCGCCGACTCGAAGCCAAGCCCCGAGAGCAGCGTATTCGCCTCGATGATGTGCTCGACCGCCGGGGTCAGGCGCCCGGCCTTCGCGTCGGCGAGCGCCTGCACGCCATCGGCAAGCAGCGTGCGGTAGCAGAGCTCCGCCATGGCGACCGCCGCGAGCGTGGCCGACCCGCCGCGGAAGTGCGGCTTGCCAGCTCGCACGCACGCGCGTGCCTCGAACATGGTGCTGAGCGCATCGCCCATGCCGGCGATGAGCGTGCGGACCGGCGCCTCGACGATCACCCGCGAGTCGACCAGTACGAGATCGGGATTCCGCTGCAGCAGCTGCGCCCGCAGGAAGTGCCCTTCCTCGTCGTAGATCGCCGACACCGCGCTGCAGGGCGCATCCGTCGAAGCGATGGTCGGGCAGCTGATGAACGGCAACTCGAGGTTGCCCGCCGCGGCCCGCGCGGCGTCGAGCACCTTGCCGCCGCCCGCGCCGATCACGACGGCGGCACTTGACTCCTGTGCGGCGCGTTCGATCCGCGCGATCTCGGCGTCGGTGCACTCGCCCGCGAAGTCGTGCACGCGGAAGGTGATCGCCGCTTCGCCAAGGGTCGTCTTCCAGACCGCTTCGAGCCGCCGCCGAGGCGACGCGCTGGTGACGACGAGCGCCGGCCCCGAGAGCCCGAGGCCGAGGATCTCGGCGCCGAGCTGCTGCGTGGCGTCGGGACCTTGCGTGTATCGAAGCGGTGCACAGAAGACGGCGTGCATCGGCGGCAGGATAGATCGATGCAACGGCTCGTGCAGCAGTTGCGAGTCGCAACACGGGATTTGCGCTCGCTCCGCTCGACGCACGGTCACGTGGACGGGGATGGACGCGATGGACTGGATGGACTCGGAGAGCGAACCGCTGCCCTTGGCCTTGGCGC
>CAYZSH010000524.1:0-1587 GCA_964481025.1 uncultured Isosphaeraceae bacterium | reverse complement strand
ATCATCGTGATGACGAGCAACATCGGCTCGCACCGCATCCTCGAGATGACCGAGAAGGGCGCGATCGACGCCGAGATCGAGGCGGCGGTCAAGGATCAGCTCAAGCAGCACCTGCGTCCGGAACTCATCAACCGCATCGACGACACCGTCATCTTCCACCAGCTCGGCCGTGAGCAGCTCGCGGGCATCGTCGGGATCCAACTCGATCTCGTCCGCAAGCGTCTCGCGGATCGCGGGCTGCATCTCGAGGTCGACGAGAAGGCGATGGCCGCCCTCGCCGCCGAGGGCTTCGACCCGCAGTTCGGCGCCCGTCCGCTCAAGCGGGTCATCCAGCAGCGGATCGAGAACCCGATCGCCACCCGCATCCTCTCGGGCGCCTACGAAGAGGGCGACACGATCACCGTGGAGACCAACGGCGGCGAGCAGTTCCTCTTCGACCGACGCCCGGCTCCGGCACCCGAGGTCGAGGTGGTGGAAGGCGAACTGGTGTAGGGGCGCGGAGAGAGCGAGTCGCCGTTGGGGGAAGGCAGGAGATCAGGGGCGACGAACATGCCCCTGATCTCCTGCTCTCCTGCTCTCCTGATCTCCTGATCTCCTGCTCTCGCCCTCGGCATCGCCGAGGGCGACGTCACCCCCAGTTGCCGAGCAGGATGCCGAAGTCGGCGCCATCGACGATGTTGTCAGCGTTGAGGTCCGCCGGGCCGCCCGCGTTGCCCCATTGGGCGAGGAACAGTCCGACGTCGGTGCCGTCGACCAGACCGTCGCCGTTGAGATCGCCGGGGAGCGCGGGCGGATCGGTGCAGTCGATCGCCGACACCTTGATCGCATCGACGCCCGCTTCGACGAGCGCGCCGCCGCCGACCGAGTCGTGCGCCGTGAAGCGAATCCGAAGCGTCGGGGTCGGGGCGATGAAGTCGTCGACGAGGAACTCGTGGGTGAACCACTCGCCGCAGGTCTCGTCGCCGCCCGGACCCACGGTCTCGACCTCGACCCAGTCGGCCCCGTCACCGGTGACCTCGACCACGAGACGCTCGGTGCCCGAGCCGCTGCCGCAGTTGTAGAACCAGCGGGCGTAGCTCACGGTGGTCCCGGGGGTCGAGGCGTCGATGACCGGCGAGATCAGCGTCGTGGTGCCGTTGTCGACGTCGGAGTTGCCATCGACGTTGTCGGTGAGCCAGCAGGCACCCGAGCCGTCGAAGTCGGTCGCCGGATCACCGCGATCGCCGCCGCCGACCGGGACGCCACGACTCCACTGACCGTCCGAGCAGTCGTTCTGCACCGTCCAACCCGGATCGGTCTCGCCATCGTCGTCGAAGCCGATGATGACGTCGGTCGCGATGCCCGCCCGCCAGGGTCCGAGCGCTCCGTTGAACGGTTCGTAGTCGACGGCACCGGTCGTGGTCTCGAGTGCGAGATACCACTCGACAAGCGATCCGCACGGGGCCGTCGGAAGGCTGCCCGCGTACCGATTGCCACCGATCGGCTCGAGGGTGGTCGAGATCCAGTCGCCGCCGTCGATGCGATGGACGATCCGCTGGGTGCCGATCGCGAGCGTGCCGGCATAGACGTTCAGTCGAACCTCGAACG
>CAYZSH010000523.1:0-1589 GCA_964481025.1 uncultured Isosphaeraceae bacterium | reverse complement strand
GTCTCCGCGGACGTCCGGGCCGCCGACCGGTTGACGTGACTCCGCCACGGTGGGAGGCTCCGCATCCGCGGACAGGGCGGTCGGTATCCGTCGTCCCGTCCGAGGCTCGTTCGCCTTCCATCAGATTCCAGACATTGACCCGGCTTCGACGCCGGATCCGGAGATCAGACCATGACCGTTCGTCGCCATCGTGCCTTCGCCGCTCTCGGAATCCTCGGCCTTGCCGCCGGGCTCGGCTGCGCCGCCGCCATGCAGGACGGTCAGAAGTGGAAGGTCCACGACGTCGATCGTCCGCAGCCCGCGATGGTCGAGCCCGGCGCCGCCGGCACCGCCACGCACCCCGGCACCGCCCCGAGCGATGCGATCGTCCTCCTCGGCGAGGGCAGCGGCCTCGACGCCTGGCAGAACGGCAAGTGGACGTTCAAGGACGGTGTCATGAGCGTCACCCCCGGCACCGGTGACAACTTCACCAAGGACTCGTTCCACGACTGCCAGCTCCACATCGAGTGGATGATCCCCGCCGATCGCCAGTGCAACGGGCAGGGCGGCTGCAACAGCGGCGTGTTCTTCTGCGACGGCCGCTACGAAGTGCAGGTCCTCGGCTCGAACCCCAACAAGACCTACCCCGACGGTCAGGCCGGCTCGATGTACGGTCAGTACCCGCCGCTGGTGAACCCCTGTCGTCCGAACGGCGAGTGGAACGAGTACGACATCATCTTCACCGCGCCTCGCTTCAACGACGACGGCAGCCTCAAGGCGCCCGCGACCGCCACCGTCATCTTCAACGGCGTCGTCGTGCAGAACCACAGCGAGTTCATGGGCCTGACCGCCCACGGCGCCAATGCGAAGTACTCGAAGCACGAGACCACCGGTCGCATCAAGCTGCAGGACCACGGTGATCCGATCAACTTCGCGAACATCTGGGTCCGGCCGCTCCCCGAGCGCGCCCCGGCCTGGTGATCCCGGAGGGCGGGTCTCTCGGCCTGTCGCATCAAGTCCCGACCGGCATCGACCGCCGCCCGTGTTTTCGCGGGCGGCGGTCGCCTTTCAGGTGGCTTGACGGGTCGGATGTTCCGCCTTGATCAGTCGCGGACCCGGACATCCGGGTTGGTGTTCTCGGAACGCCGACGTACGACATTCGTGTCTAATGTTGCCGATACCGACATGGTTGGTTCGACCTTTCGGGACCTGTTGCTAGACTCGATCCGACCGAGATCGTTTTCCGGAGATTCGACGAGCATGACCTTCGCCACGCGATCGATCCTGCCCTGCGCACTCGCCACGAGTGCGTCTCTGTTCTTCTCGCTTCCGGTCGATGCCCAGTCCACCCGTCCGGGCGTGGGTGCCACGCTGTACGACGACGCGGCCGGGTACGGCACGACCTTCCGAACCTGGGCGCCCAACGCCGACAGCGTCTCGGTTGCAGGTTCGTTCAACGGGACCAATCCCAACACGCACTTCCTCGCCAGCGAAGGCAACGGCTGGTGGTCGCTCGACGTCCCCTACGTCTCGCAGGGGGCTCGCTACAAGTTCGTCATTCGCAACAACGGTCAGGAGCTCTGGCGTCGTGATCCCTGGGCGCGGCGGTT
>CAYZSH010000522.1:0-1589 GCA_964481025.1 uncultured Isosphaeraceae bacterium | reverse complement strand
GCTCGAGGAACTGGCTGGTCTGCTTCGAGAGGTACCGCGGCGGCGGCAGGATGTGGGAGCCGTTCGCGGTTTCGAAGACGACGAACTTCGGATTGGGCTCGCCCTCGGCGGGTTCGTCGAACACCATGCGATAGATGGTGCCCTTCGGAATGACGATGTAGTCCTTGGGTCCGAAGGTCAGCGTGCCGAACATGGTGAACACGGTGCCCGAGCCGTAGTGGATGAACAGGCACTCGTCGCCCTGGCCGTTCTTGTAGTGGTAGTCCATGGGCTCCGCGGGCACGCAGAGCGCCATCTCGACGTCGGCGTTGCCCATGACGACGACGCGGCCGGTGATCGGGTCGCCCTTGGGGGGCATGTTCTTCGAGACGAGGTGCCGCATCCGCATGGTGTCGGTCTCGACGTACTCGGGCTTGGTGCCGTACATCGTCTTCCAGCCGGTCACCTGGGTCGGCGGGTGGATGTGGTAGAGGGTCGAGGTCGGGCCGACGAAGCCCTCGGTGCCGAAGACCTCCTCCGAGTAGAGCGCGCCGTCCGGGCGGCGGAACTGCGTGTGACGCTTGCGGGGGAGTTGGCCGAGCTTCGTGTAGTAGGGCATGGCGTGTGGTCTCTTCGGGGCGTCGGGACGGCCCGGATGCCGTCGGCGAACGTTCATGGTACGGGGCGGCGGGAGGCCGGGGCGGAACGGGCGTGAGGTCCGTCACTGACGCGATTCGACGGGCGAACGATCGCTTGGGGTACGCTTCAGGTTCCCAGGAGAGTCACCCGCATGGCGTCAGCCCCTTCGTTCGCCACCCCCACGCCGGCCGCCCAGTCCAACGCGGACTCCGGCGAGTCGATGATCGCGTCCGTCCCCGCGGACGGCGAGACCGTCCGGCAGCTCTCGACGGCGGAGGAGAACGCGGTTCTGATCATCGCGGTGCCCGTGATCCTGCTCGTCGTCGGCGCGATCCTGCACATGGTCCGCCGTCAACCGGCGGGATCGGACGAGCCGGGACATCCCGGCGGCGTGGTGCTCATGGCGATCGGCGGGGCCCTGACGTTCGCGATTCTCGCCTACCTGTTGATGATCCAGTGACCGACACACACGCACAACCCGATGCCGAGTCCGATGCCGAGTCCGATCGCGTCCCCGTGATCCTGCTCGAGACTCCGGAGCTGATCGTGCTCGACAAGCCGTCCGGCTGGCACACCGTGCGCGGCAAGGGCGATGCGCTCGGGGAACGCAGCGTCGAGGGCTGGCTGATCGAACGCGATCCCGAGCTCGAGCACATGCCCGAGGCCGGTCTCGTCCATCGACTTGATCGAGGCACGAGCGGTTGCCTGATGGTCGCGAAGACGCTCGAGGCGAGCGAGTTCCTTCAAGAGGAACTGAGGATTCGCGAGGGGAAGATTCAGAAGCGGTACGTCGCGGTCGTGACCGGCCGGCCGCCGCGCCGCGGCGAGTTCACCCTGCACTTCACGAGTCGCTACCGCGGGTCGAAGAAGGTCAAGGTGCACGACGAAGGCGATCACACCGTGCGCGGCCGGTGTCGATGGTGGCGACGCGACGACCTCGATCCGGGGGCGGGCAGGAAGGTCGTCGAAGT
>CAYZSH010000521.1:0-1604 GCA_964481025.1 uncultured Isosphaeraceae bacterium | reverse complement strand
CGTTGATCAGGTCCTGCCTGGTGAGCGAGAACATCCGCCCGTAGGTGCGGGCCTGGTTCTGGAAGCTCTCCTCGCCGACCGCGCCGTGCTTGAGTTCGCCGCCCGGACCGATCTCCTCGAAGTCGAAGCCGCCGGTCAGCCGGTAGCTCGTGATCGCCTTGAAGTCCGAGACCGACCGCGTCGCCGCGATCGACTGCCACGTGCTCTCGACGGCCGTGAAGCCGGAGAGCAGGAACTTGTTCGCGACCGAGGAGAAGATCCCCGGCAGGGTCATCGTGCTGAACGCCGCGCGGAGCATGCCCGCGGGATCGGCGCGGAAGGACCACGAGCCCACGTGGCCGTTGGCCCTCGCAGACTCGACGACGAGTTCCTGAAGTCCGATGCCTCGCGGGTAGCGATCGGCGGCCGCCTCGACGGTCTTCGCGTCGAAGCCCGAGTCAGCCGGAGAGAGACCCGCCGCCATGCAGACGGCCGCCTCGATCACCTTCGCGGACCCCGCCGACTCGCGGACGATTCCTGCGGGCGGCTCGGGGCGTTCGGCGCGGAGGACCGCGAGTTCGGTCTTCGATGCGTCCCAGCCGTCGCGGATCGCCTTCGACTGGATGTCGTGGTGCCGCCCCGCACAGATCTCTCGGATCCGCGCGACGCGATCGCTCTCGCGGGCCAGCTCGGCACGCATGTCTGCGATCGCCTTGGAGACGTGATCGTCCTGCACCGCGTTGGCCGCGATGTCGGGCTCGGCGTTTGGGGCCTCGATGGTCGTGGTCGTGTCTTCGGTCATGGTGTCCGTTCCCGTCGCGGCCTCGGCCGCGATCCGTGCCTCGGTGTGGTCGTCCGCGCCCATCGCGACGAAGCTGAGTTCGCCGAGCGTCGAACGGCGGGCCACGTACGCCGGGCCCGCGATGGTGCGTCCATTGACGAGCGACGTGCGGCCCTCGCCCACGAACTCGACGTCCGCGGTCGCCGCACCCACGCTCGCCTGCCAGGGGAATCCGTTGATCGAGCTCTCGACGATCTCGGCCGCGACCGATCCGGCGCCGCTCACCACGCCCTCGACGAGAAGCGTGCCGTCGGCGACCTTCACCGACGTGGTGTGCCCGACGATGCGGCCCGCGTCGTGGTCGCGAAGGATCGGGCGAGGACGCTCGCTGACCGAGAGGCCCGCGAGATCGATCGCGATGGGATGCCGCCAGCCGCGAATCCGCATCGGCCCGCCCGTGTAGGCGGTCATCGTGAACCGCCGAGGCCCGGTCGGCGCATCGCCGGCGGCCTCGATCGGAAGCATCTCGACGTTCGCCGTGAGCGTGAGCGTCTCAGGCCGCATCGTCTTCCTCCGCCTGCGGAGCCTCGTCGTCCGCGGTGTCGGTGTCGTCGTCTTCTTCGGACGGCGGCTCGCCGTCCTCGGGCGGCGCTGCAACCGCTGCCATGCCGAGTTCGTCGATCAGTTCGAGTTCGCGAGCACGCTGCCTGAGTTCGGCTTCCCAGTCCTTGCCCTGCTTGGCGTACTCCGCCGCGAGCGTGGTCGTGTGGGAGTCGAGCCGCGTCTTCTGCGCGGAGGCCTCCTTCACGGGGTCCACGTGCTCGTGCCCATCCCAGAACCACTG
>CAYZSH010000520.1:0-1606 GCA_964481025.1 uncultured Isosphaeraceae bacterium | reverse complement strand
TTCGAGATGACGCTCGCGTCCGACGTCCCGGACCGGATCGGCGGCGCCCTCGCGGACTGGGTCGACTCGACGCTCGACGATCATGGGCTCGCACGCCACGAGGTCGGCGGCTGGGCGATCCATCCCGGCGGCCCGCGCGTCATCGACGCCGTCGCCCGGACGCTCGATCTTTCCGATGAGGACGTCGCACCGAGTCGCGCCGTCCTGCGCGAGCATGGCAACATGAGCAGCCCGACGCTGCTGCACATCCTGCAGCGGCTTCAGTCGGCGAACGTGCCGCGGCCGTGGGTCGCCCTCGCGTTCGGTCCGGGGCTCGCCGGCGAGATGCTGCTGATCCGCTGATACTTCCAATCTCTGGAGCGACGCATGTCCACGACGCCATCGATCACCGCTCGTCCTGCCGACGCCCGCGGCCACACCGACCTCGGTTGGCTCGACAGTCGGCACACGTTCAGCTTCGGCGGCTATCACGACGCGGCACACATGGGATTCCACGCCCTGCGCGTCATCAACGACGACCGCGTCGCCCCCGGCGGCGGCTTCGGCATGCACGGTCATCGCGACATGGAGATCATCTCCCTGGTGCTCGACGGTGGGCTCGCGCATCGCGACAGCCTCGGCAACGAAGGCGTCGTCCGCGCGGGCGGCGTGCAGTACATGTCCGCAGGCTCTGGCGTCCGACACTCCGAGTTCAACGTCTCCGAGGCCGAACCGGTCCACTTCCTTCAGATCTGGATCGAACCGGATGCGCCGGGCGGCGAGCCCCGCTACGTCGACGCCGACCCCACGTCGCGTCTCGATGCGGGAGCCCTCGTCCCGATCGCCACCGCTTCGGGTCGCGACGGCTCGATCACGATGCGGGCGGATGCGGAGCTGCTGATGGCCCGTACCGAGGACGGCGGCACGCTGCGGATCGACGACGACTTCCCCGCAGGCTGGGTGCACGTCATCGACGGAACGCATCGGATCGACGACATGGTTCTTGGTGCCGGTGACGGCGCCTCGATCACGGGCGGCCCATTCGAGCTCCGCACCGAGCTCGCGGGTCGACTGCTGGTCTTCCGGCTGCGATGATGGACGCCTTGGAGGCAGTCTCGTGGCGATCGGCATCTTTCAGGACAAGTTCAAGCGACCCCGCGTCCGTCCCGAACGGACGTGGTTCGATCACCTGTTCGACTTCCTCGTGCTGGATCTGGTGCTGGTGAACATCGGGTACGCGTTGTGGTGGTACCCAAGCCTGCCGACCACGATCCCGACGAAGTTCGGCAGCGGCGGACAGGTGGTCGCCACGGGACCGGCGGAGACCGTCCTGCTGCTTCCGCTCGGCGTGCTCGTGCTCGCGACGATCATGCGACTCGTGCAGCGGTGGCCGTGGATCTCCAACACGATCGTCGCCATCACCGAGGAGAACGCGCTCGTGCAGTACCAGCTGGTGAACCGCCTCCTCGGCTGGTCGGCGCTGGTGGTCGGCGTGCTCTTCCTCGTGATCGAGCACCAGATCATCGAGTCGGCGATGACCGGGACCAGTCCGGGACAGGCGGGATTCGTCACGATCCTGGTGTTCGCCCTCGTGCCGTGGCCGCTTCTCCTCGGCTGGTACCTGTGG
>CAYZSH010000519.1:0-1618 GCA_964481025.1 uncultured Isosphaeraceae bacterium | reverse complement strand
CGGTCTGCACCGAGACCATGCGGTTGCCGAGCATGAACGTCGCGGCCTCGCGGGCTTCCTCGACGGTCCTGACGAGCTTCACGAAGCCCGCCTTGCCGCGGCCGCCCGCGTGAACCTGGGCCTTGACCACCACCAGCGACTCGCCGGAGGCGAGGATCCGCTCGGTCTCCGCGACCGCGTCCTCGACGGTCTCGACCATGCGGCCGGGAGGCACCGGAATGCCGGCGTTGGCGAGGAGGTCTCGGGCCTGATACTCGTGGATCTTCATCGGTGACGCCTGTGTCGCGGAGGGGCGAGGGAGTGTGAAATCTGAGGGCGGACAGTCTACCGGGGCCGACCGCCTTGGACCGCGGCGCGTCGGGCCGTTCCCCGGGGATTCGGAGGATTCGGACGGGCCTCAGAACCCGCGGTGCTGGTCGACGAGCCGCTTCACGCCGTCGGGATCCGGGACGTTGGCGATCCGGATGTCCGCCTCGCCGTCGCCCGCCGCGGAGTCGATCTCGATGTCGCCGATTCCGACGATCCGCTGCCAGAAGGTCTGGGTGATCCTGATGTTCCGGACGTGCTTGTGCAGCACCTCGGAACTGCTCCGCATGATGATGCCGCGTTCGTCGATCACGCGGTGGTTCGTGATCCGCAACCGGTCCCAGCGATGGCCGAGGACGAACAGCCAGAGGCTCCAGACCAGCCCGACGCCGAGGGCACCGAGTCCGGGCCAGAGCAACCAGTCCGGGGCGCCCTCGGTCAGCCCGAGGATCCCGGTCACGACCCCGGCGACCGAGAGCCCGATCGCGCCCGAACTCGCGGCGGGATGGCCGCGGACGAGGGCGGGGCGGACCACGCGAAGGACGGTCTCGCGACGTGAATCGTCGGTGCCGGATCGGTCGGGGCTGCCGTCCGTCGGCGCGGCGCCGACGCCTGCCTCGACCGCACGTCGAATGCGGTTGATGTCACCACAGTACGGACACGGCACGCGATCGGCGTCGGGATCGACCGGGAACGCGCGGTCGCAGGCGTCGCATCGCCATTCGATGCGGGTGGGCGTCGCGTCGTCGGATGGGATCGTCAAGTCGCGTCCTTTCGGGCAACGGCGGACGTCGGATCACTTCTCGGAAGCGCCTTCCATCCAGCGATCGGCGCAGCGTCCGCCCCATTGGGCGCTCAGCGAGCCGCCGCGGACCTCGTAGGTTCCTTCCCAGCGTCCGTGACGCACCGCATCGACCGCGGCGAGGAAGGCGTCCACATCGGACTCGTCGTTGTAGAGCCCGATCGACGCCCGCACGGCGCCGCCGTCGTGATCGTCGCCGAGCAGTCTTCGACTGTGGATGTGCGAGCAGAAGCGGCCGTTGCGGACCGCGATGCCGAACTCCTCGCCGAGCACCGCGGCGGTGAGCATGTCGTTCACGCCATCGACGTGGAACGGCACGATGCCGACCCGCTCGTCGAGGCTCGGCGGTCCGAGCAGCTTCACGCCGCCGATCGCGTTCAGTCCGTCGGCCATGCGCCGGAAGAGCGCGAGCTCGTGCTCTCGCACGCGATCCATGCCGATGCGGTCGAGGATCATGAGCATCTCGGCCATGCCGATCGCGCCGCCGACGTTCGGGGTGCCGAACTGGTG
>CAYZSH010000518.1:0-1618 GCA_964481025.1 uncultured Isosphaeraceae bacterium | reverse complement strand
TCCGCCAACACGGTGGCAGCGGTCCGCACTGCGGCCATCACCGTGAACGGCGAGACCCATGAGGTGACCCAGGCGGCGGCGGAGTGCGCGGTGACGGCGCTCTCGGCCGCGACGGCGAGTTTCGCCGCGGCGGGCGGGACGGGATCGGTCGAGGTCTCGACCAACGGCGACGTCTGCGAATGGTCGGCGGTCTCGAGTGCCGACTGGCTGGTGATCACCGCCGGTGCTTCAGGATCCGGTGCCAGCGGAGCGATCGAGTACTCGGTCGCGATCAACGAGATCAGTGCGACGCGATCGGCGACCATCACCGTCGCCGGATTCGTCCATGTCGTCGAGCAGGCTGCTTCCGCGTGCGAGGTGCTCGGCATCACGCCACTGTCGGTCGAGATCGAGGCGGATGGTGGCGAGGGGCGCATTGCGGTCTCGACCAACGGCGAGAGCTGCGGCTGGTCGGCTTCGAGCGATGTTCCGTGGATCGAGATCACGTCGGGAGCGAGCGGAACGGGTGTGCTGGGCGAGGTGGCCTACAGCGTGGCGGAGAATCCCGACTCGATCCCGCGAACCGGCGTCATCACCGTCTCGGGCTTCAGCCACATCCTGTCGCAGGCCCCGCGGGTCGCCGTGCCCGGCGACTTCGACACGATCGATGAGGCGCTCGAGAATGTGCCGGATGGATCCACGATCGTCATCGAGCCCGGCACCTACCCCGCCATCGACCTGACGGGCCGTTCGGTCGTGCTTGAGGGAGCCGATGGCGCGGAGGTCATCATCGAGGCCTCGGCGGAAGGCGGCCCGGCGATCATCGTGACGGCCCCCGAAGGCGTCGCGACCGGAGGCACCTCGGTGTTCCGGTTCCTCACGATCCGCGGAGGATCGAACGGTTCGATCGTGCCGCCGTTCGACACGCCGGTCGGCGGTGGCATGCTGATCGTCGGAGCCCACGTGATCATCGAGGACTGCGAGATCATCGAGAACAGCTCGGCCAACGGCGCCGGCCTTGCGGCGATCGGCGCGTCGCTCGAACTGCATCGCGTCGAGTTCCGCGGCAACGTCGGAACGGAACTGGGCGGCGGTCTGCTGCTGCGCGACTGCGAGGCGGTGCTCATCGACGTGACGATCGCGGAGAACTCCGCGACGCTCCGCGGCGGCGGCATCGATGCTCAGGGCGGCACCTTGACCCTCGTCGGCGGGCTCATCGAGGGCAATCAGACCGACGGCCAGGGCGGCGGCATCGCGTGGTCGGGCGGTGTCGGCCTTGGCGGCGCAGCGCTCACGATCCAGAGCACCGACGTCATCCTGAACGCGGCCTCGTCCGGCGGCGGTCTCTGGATCGCGCCGGGCGTCGAGGACGTGCTGCTCGAGTCGAGCGTCGTCTGCAACAACGAACCGGACGAGATCGTCGGCGAACACGTCGATGGCGGCGGCAACGACGTCTGCGAAGGCTGCCTCGGCGATCTCGACGGCGACGGAGAGGTCGACGGGGCGGACCTGGGACTGCTGCTCATCGAGTGGGGCCTGGAGTCCAACAGCGTCGACCTCGACGGCGACGGCCTGATCACCGGCGCGGATGTGAGCTTGCTGATCACCGCATGGGGCATGTGCCCCGAAGGCTGAGCGG
>CAYZSH010000517.1:0-1644 GCA_964481025.1 uncultured Isosphaeraceae bacterium | reverse complement strand
CCGGAACACGGACTGTTCATCGCCCGTTGCCCGGAATGCGGCACGGTGGCGGCGCTCACCGAGTATCCGACCCTCGGGGTCTGGGGACGGCGGCTGGGCAACATCCTCATGGCGACCATGATCGCGTTGCTCATCCCGCTGGCGTTGCTCTCAGGGCTGGCCCTGTTCGGGATCGCCGCCCTGCTCTTCGACGAACTCGTGCGGGATGCGAGAGTGGTGCTCGAGACGATGGCGGCGGCGCCGAACGAGCAGATCCTGCCCGAGTGGTGGATCGCCAACGGCGGCGAGGCCCGCCTGCGAATGCTCAGGGTGTTCCTCACCTTTGACCGGCAGGAGACCATGATCGCGGTCGCCCTCTCACCGTTGCCGATGCTGATCGGCATCCTCTGGTCGGCGATTCTCTGCGGCATGCCCCGGCGGCGTCTCTGGTTGGCGGCGCCCGCCATGGGTGGCGTCGCCTGCCTGTTCATCGGGGTGATGCTGCTCGATCGGGTGCCACTCGGCACCGTCCCGGTGTGGTCCTACAGCGCGGCATTCCAGGCGATGGCCTGGCCGGGCATGATTGCACTCATCCTCGCAGAAACCATTCTGATGACGATCGGCCTCCTTCTCGGCCGCACGCTCTTCCGGCTGCTGGCGAGCTTCGCCCTCCCGCCCCGCAGCCGCCGGATGGTCTCCTTCCTCTGGACCATCGACGGGCTCGACCCGCCCCGCGGACGCGGCTGAATCGAAGTGACGCGTCGGGCTCGGCACGCCCCGTCGCTACACTTCGCGACCCATGCCGCTCGTCACCCTTTCCGGCATCCGCCACGCCTACTCGACCCGCACCGTCCTCGACGGGGCGACGCTGTCGGTCGAGCCGGGCGAGAAGATCGGGCTCGTCGGTCGCAACGGCGCCGGCAAGAGCACGCTGCTCAAGATCATCACCGGGCAACTGAACCCCGACCACGGCTCCATGCAGATCGCCCGCAGCGTGCGGGTCGGTCACCTGAGCCAGCACCCTGACTTCGTGCCCGGCGACACCGTGAAGCAGGCCGCGGCCCGGGCGTTCGACGCGTTGCACGAGGCGCAGGCCGCGCTCGAACAGGTGTACGAGGACATGGCGACCGCCGAAGGCGATGCGCTCCAGCGGCTCATGGACCGCCAATCCGAGCTCGACGCCCGGATCGAGGCGCTCGGCGGGTACGCCATCGAACACAAGGTCGACGCGACGCTTCACGGTCTCGGGCTCGAGGACCACCGCTTCGACCAGCCGGTCGACACGCTCTCGGGCGGCCAGAAGGCGCGGCTCGGACTCGCCCGGCTGCTGCTCGAGTCGCCCGACCTGCTGCTGCTCGACGAACCGACCAACCACCTCGACATCCTCGGGCGTCAGTGGCTCGAGACGTTCCTCGCCGACGAGTTCCACGGTGCCGTCATCCTGATCAGTCACGACCGCTGGCTGCTCGATCGCGTCGTCAACCGCATCGTCGAGGTCGAGGCGGGCCGCGTGCTGGAGTACCCCGGCAACTATCAGGCGTTCATCCAGCAGCGGCACGAACGCAAGCTCGTCGAGCAGCGGGTCCACGAGAAGCAGCTCGACAAGATCCGCGCCGAAGAGGCGTTCATCAAGAAGTACAAGGCGGGCCAGCGGGCGAAGCAGGC
>CAYZSH010000516.1:0-1651 GCA_964481025.1 uncultured Isosphaeraceae bacterium | reverse complement strand
ACCCCTCAGTCGCCTTCGGCGACAGCTCCCCGCAAGGCGGGGAGCGGCTCAGGAAGACCTAGTACCCCACGGTGATGCTCCGCGGCTCGGTGAAGAACCGCAGCGCCTCGTCGCCGCCTTCGCGGCCGACGCCCGATCGCTTCATGCCGCCGAACGGCGTCCGCAGATCCCGCAGCATCCACGCGTTGATCCAGATCATGCCCGCATCGATCTTCGCGGCCATCTTGTGGGCCCGATCGAGATCGCGGGTCCAGAGCGAGCACGCGAGTCCGTAGCCCGTCGCGTTGGCCCGTGTGACGGCTTCTCTGTGGGTGTCGAAGCCCTGCACCGTGACGACCGGGCCGAAGATCTCCTCCTGATTGGTCGTGCACGACTGATCGAGCCCCATGAGCACCGTCGGCTGCAGAAAGAAGCCGTCCTTCACGCGATCGGGCAGACCCCGGGGCCGACCCCCGCCGCACGCGACCGTGCCACCTTCGGCGACGGCCCGGGCGATCGCGGCCTCGACCTTGTCGCGGTGCGTTGCGGAGACCAGCGGACCGAGATCGGTCTCGGGATCGAGCGGATCGCCGACCTTGAGGGCCGAGACCGATTCGAGGAACCGGGCCATGAACGCCTTGAGCCGGTCGCGATGCACGAGGATCCGCGACCCGCAGGTGCAGATCTCGCCCTGATTCTGAAAGCACGCCCGCACGATCGTCGGCATCGCCCGCTCGAGATCGGCGTCCTCGCAGACCACGATCGCGTTCTTCCCGCCAAGTTCGAGCGACATCCGCTTGAACATCGGGCCGGCGGTGCGGGCGATCCACTCGCCGGTCGCGGTGCCGCCGGTGAAGGTGATGGTCGGAATCGACGGATGCTCGACGATGCGGGCCCCGACGGTGTCGCCACGGCCGTGCACGACGTTCAACACGCCCGGTGGAAGGCCCGCGGACGCCGCGAGTTCCGCGAAGCGATGCGCCGAAAGCGGCGTCACCTCGCTCGGCTTCGCGACCACGGTGTTCCCGGTCGCGAGCGCGGGCGCGATCTTCCACGTGAAGAGATACAGGGGAAGGTTCCACGGCGAGATGCAGCCCGCCACGCCCCGCGGCCGCCGCAGCGTGTAGTGCAGCCCCTGCTCGCCGAGATCGTGGAAGTCGCTGCGGGTCTGCCGGACCGCGTCGGCGAAGAAGCGAAGATTCGCGGCGGCCCGCGGAATCTCGAGGTCCCGGGCCAGCGTGAACGGCTTGCCCTGATCCTGCGACTCGATCTTCGCGAGTTCGTCTCGATGCTTCTCGATCACGTCCGCAAGAGCATGGAGCACCGCGGCACGTTCGTGCGCCGACGCCCCGCTCCACACCGGAAACGCCTCGCTCGCGAGCGCGACCGCGCGATCGACATCCGCCGGATCTCCAACGGGGACCGAGCCGATCTCGAGACCCGTCGCGGGATCAACGACCGGCATCCGAGGTTCATCGCCGACGGGTTGGATGTTGCCGATGAGGTTGGTGACGTTCATTTTGGGAGAGTGGAAAGTGGAGAGTGGGGATCGAGACTCGAACTTCGAGATTGGAGATTGGGTCGGACCTTCAGAGGTCGCGCGGTCCTCGAGCTTGCCAACCAAAAAACCTCTGTGGCCCTCTCCACCCTCTGTGGCTCTGTGGTGAACAAG
>CAYZSH010000515.1:0-1668 GCA_964481025.1 uncultured Isosphaeraceae bacterium | reverse complement strand
AGTCGGCTCCCCTCGTGCTTCGTCGCCGGGATCCGCTGCCGTTGCGGCCGCTGCGATGACGGTCTTCGGACGGGGGGCCGGTCAGTCCAATCGCGTCATCGCCGTGGCCACCTTCGATCGCCGGGAGATGCCCAGCTCGCAAGGTGTTCTCGGCGTCGCGAGGCTGCGAAACGGATTTCTTGTGTCTGGTGGACGAGCCCAGTCGCTATACCGGATACGAGGGGTCATCGCGACGTGCGAAGGCCGGATCTTCATGGCCTGATGAGACGGGAGATAGAAACATGGGTTGGACGCTGAATCGACTTAATGGATGGGTTGGTCTTGGAGTGCTTGCGGGCAGTTGGTGGCTTGCTCCCCCGGCATGGTCGCAATGCGTCGCAGGCGACGTCAACGGCGATGGCCTCGTGAACGGAATCGACCTCTCGGTCGTCCTGTCGCAATGGAACGCGAGTTGTCCGGCGGTGATCTCATCGGTGACGCCGGGCGCCGGCCCCATCGCGGGCGGAACGGCGATCACGATCACCGGCGAGAATCTCGGCGACGTGCAATCGGTCACGATCGGCGGCCTTCTCGCGGTCGAGGTCGTCGGCATCGATCCGACGACCATCACCGCCGTGACTCCCGCTGGCAAGAAGGTCGGGCCGCAGGACGTCGTGGTGACGACGACCGCCGGCAGCGTGACGCTCGCCGAGGGCTTCCGGTTCACGCCGCCCGAGGGATACAGCGTCATCGAGCAGGAGCCTGATCCGAAGGTCGTGACCGATGCCGCACTTCGCGCGGCCATCCTGGCGACGGGTCTGCCGTGGCGGGTCCGCGACAACGTCACCGAGATCGAGATGCTTCTCGTGCCGCCGGGGACCTTCGACATGGGATGTTCGGCGTCGCTCGCGTCCCCGTGCGATTCCGATGAGTTTCCCGTCCATGAGGTGACGCTGACGCAGGCCTTCTACCTTGGCCGCTACGAGGTGACGCAGGCCCAGTGGACTGCGATCATGGGGTCCAATCCGAGCGTCTTCAACTACCCGACCAGCGAGGTCCCGGCGGACCAGGTGCCGAACCGTCCGGTGGAGCGGGTCTCGTGGAACCTGATCCAGGAGTTCGAGGAGATCACGGGGCTCCGTCTGCCCACCGAGGCCGAGTGGGAGTACGCCTGCCGGGGAGGGACGACCACCGCGTTCTCCAACGGCAGCGACGACGATGCCTCCATCGGCACCATCGCCTGGTACGAACCGAACTCCGGGTTCCAAACCCATCCCGTGGGTACGAAGCTCGGCAATCCGCTCGGCTTCCACGACATGTCTGGCAACGTTTGGGAGTGGGTGGACGACTGGTACGGCGCCACGTACTACGAGGTCAGCCCGCCGATCGACCCGCCCGGGCCGGCAAGCGGCGACGGCAAGGTGCTGCGGGGCGGAAGTTGGTTCTTCGTCCCATTCTTCCAGCGATCTTCGTACCGCGGAGACGGCTTCGATCTCAACTACAACAGCGCCGACATCGGTGTTCGGCTGGTGAGGGACCCGTGAGTCCGGGACGTCCTCGACCCTTGGGGCGCTCCGCTGCTCGGAGAGGCGCGCCCGCGAGGCAGATCGAGGCGTGACCATGACCTGAACGCGGGCCGTCCTTCGGGGCGGCCCGCGTCGCTTGGGTCGACGGCGTGGCGGGCGTGCA
>CAYZSH010000514.1:0-1676 GCA_964481025.1 uncultured Isosphaeraceae bacterium | reverse complement strand
TGCATCGAATTCCGGCATGCGTGGCGAAACCCGCACCGTCGGTCCGGGCTCGCAGTGGCCCGACGATCCGTGGTTCGAACAGGGTCGCTTCGCCCGCCCGATCGGTCCCGGTCCCGTGCTACCTTTCCCGCCTTCCGTTTTCCCCACGAGTGGAGACCCGAACGTGACCACCGCCAGCGCTTGCCCCTTCGCATCCGGATTCGTGCAGGACTCCTCCAAGGGTCGTCGCAACCGCGACTGGTGGCCCGGGCAGATCGACCTGTCTCCCCTCAAGCGAAACTCGCCCAAGGCCGACCCGATGGACGCGGGCTTCGAGTACGCGAAGGCATTCGGATCGCTCGATCTCGCGGCGCTCAAGAAGGACCTCGTCACGATCATGACGGAGTCGCAGTCGTGGTGGCCTGCCGACTACGGCCACTACGGCCCGTTCTTCATCCGCATGGCCTGGCACAGCGCGGGCACCTATCGCGTGAGCGACGGCCGCGGCGGAGGGGGCGCGGGCATGCAGCGCTTCGCGCCTCTCAACAGCTGGCCCGACAACGCGAACCTCGACAAGGCCCGCCGTCTGCTCTGGCCCATCAAGCAGAAGTACGGTCAGACGCTCTCGTGGGCCGACCTCATGATCCTCGCGGGCAACGTGGCCCTTGAATCGATGGGCTTCAAGACCTTCGGCTTCGGCGGAGGCCGCGCCGACGTGTGGGAGGCCGACGAGACCTACTGGGGCACCGAAGGCACGTGGCTTGGCGCCCAGCGCTACCGCGGGCAGCGAGAGCTCGAGAATCCGCTCGCCGCGGTGCAGATGGGCCTCATCTACGTGAACCCCGAGGGGCCCAACGGCAACCCCGATCCGCTCGCCTCGGCGCACGACATCCGCGAGACCTTCGCCCGCATGGCGATGAACGACGAGGAGACCGTGGCGCTGATCGCCGGCGGCCACACCTTCGGCAAGACCCACGGCGCAGCCGACCCGTCCAAGTACGTCGGGCCCGAGCCCGAGGGCGCGCCGATCGAGCAGATGGGCCTTGGCTGGAAGAACTCCTTCGGCAGCGGACACGGCGACGACACGATCACGAGCGGCCTCGAGGGCGCGTGGACGCCGACGCCGACCACGTGGGACAGCAGCTACTTCGACACGCTCTTCGGGAACGAGTGGGAGCTTTCCAAGAGTCCCGCGGGCGCGCATCAGTGGGTGCCCAAGGGCGCCTCGGTCACCGCGCCGGATGCGCACGACGCCTCGAAGCGGCAGACGGTGATCATGCTGACCACCGATCTGGCGCTTCGGATGGATCCCGCCTACGAGCCGATCTCGCGGCGCTTCCAGAAGGACCCTGCGGCATTCGCGGACGCCTTCGCGCGGGCATGGTTCAAGCTGACCCACCGCGACATGGGCCCGGTCTCGCGCTATCTCGGCTCGGAGGTTCCAAGCGAACGGCTGATCTGGCAGGATCCGGTCCCGGCGGTCGATCATCCGCTCGTCGAGGCGAAGGATGTCGCGGCGCTCAAGGCGAAGGTGCTCGCGTCGGGGCTCTCGGTCTCGCAGCTCGTGCGCACCGCGTGGGCGTCGGCGTCCACCTTCCGCGGCACCGACAAGCGCGGCGGCGCGAACGGCGCCCGCATCCGGCTCGCCCCGCAGAAGGACTGGGCGGCGAACAACCCCGCCGAGCTCGCGAAGGTGC
>CAYZSH010000513.1:0-1686 GCA_964481025.1 uncultured Isosphaeraceae bacterium | reverse complement strand
TTCTGGTTCCTCGATGCCGACGATCTCCCCGATCCTCGGTTCCTGGAAGTCGCCGGTGGTCTGCTTCGGGCCCATCCCGACGCCGACCTCGTCGGCACCGACTTCCACCGCTGGCATGGCGACGAACCCCGACCCGCAGACGCCCGCGATCCCGCGGCATCCGTCTCCGCGGTCGACCTCGACTGGTACCTCGCAAACACCGGTCGGATCCTGCCGAGTTTCTCGCTGGTTCGGGCCCGGCCGTCGGCCCGAGTCCGTGACGACGGTGCGTTCTTCGACGGCGGCCTGCGGATCAATCAGGACTACGACCTGTTCGTTCGCCTGACGCACCGCGGCTGCGCGATACGAACCGACTGGTCCGGCGGTCACTATCGGATGCACGCCGACGGCATCTCGGCCGATGGCCCCGCGTTGTGGCTCTGTCGAATGGTCACCAACGAGACGCTCGCCCGCTGGTTCGAGTCGCGGGGCGATTCGGTCGAGGCCCGACGGTTCCAACACGCCGCCGCCAGTGCGATGCGCACCGCCGCCCGACATCTCTGGCGACGACGTGGCACTGGTGATCGAGCCCAGGCGCTTCGACTCCTTCTGGACGACATCGCCGTTCACCCGTCATCGAAGACGATCGCCGTGCTTCTCCTTCTACCGCTCGGGCTCGATCGTCGGGCGCGACGGATCCGACCCGGCGATGCGAGACTCTCGCCGGTCTGACCGTTCGCGGAAACGACACGGCCCCGCGCAGCCATGCTGCACGGGGCCGTGATGAATCCGGTGTGCCGACTCAGGCGGTCTGCGTCTTCCGGCCCGCGTCGATGCGGGCCTTCGCGAAGGCGACCGCCGCGTCGTAGGCGCTGGCGTGGCTCGCGGTGTCGGCGAGCACGGTCGCGGTGGTCCGCTCGATCTCGGCGACCTTCTCGTCGATCTCGGCCGGGGTGAGCCCCAGATAGAGACCGGCGAGATGGATGACGCCGCCGGCGTTGGCGATGAAGTCGGGGGCGTAGATGACACCCTTGTCCTTCAGCAGCTGCCCGTCGGAATCCGGGTCGGCGAGGATGTTGTTGGCGGTGCCGCAGACGATCGGAGCGGTGAGCGTCTCGATGTTGCGGGCGTTGAGAACCGCGCCCAGCGCACACGGTGCGACGATGTCCACGCCTTCCAGCGTGAAGAGATCCTGATCGTCGGCCAGCACGCGGACACCGAGTTCCTCGGTGGCCCGCTTGATCGCGGTCGGGTTGACGTCGGTCGCGATGACGTCGCCACCCGCCTCGCGGATGAACTTCGCGAGCTTGTAGCCGGTCGCACCAAGGCCCTGGATCGCGACGGTCACGCCGTGGAAGTCGATCGGGCGGCCCGCGAACGCGAGGCACGCCTTCATCGCGTTGAAGCAGCCGCGCGAGGTGTACGGCGACGGGTCGCCGCCGTGCGAGGCGTCGCCCATGACGTGCTCGGTCTCCTCCCGCATCCAGGCGCAGAACTGCGGGCTCACGCCGACGTCCTCGGCCGCGATGTACGCACCGGAGAGGGTGTCGACGAACCGGCCCATCGCGCGGGCCTGCGCCTCGGTCGGCTCCTGACCCGGCGTGTCGAGGAGGATGACGCTCTTCGCGCCGCCCATCGCCAGACCCGCCGCGGCCGACTTGTAGGTCATGCCCTCGGAGAGCCGGAGGACGTCCATGATCGCGTCCG
>CAYZSH010000512.1:0-1686 GCA_964481025.1 uncultured Isosphaeraceae bacterium | reverse complement strand
GCGAGCGCCTCGGCGACCTGCCGTTCGCGCTCGGAGAGCGACGAGCGCATCTGCGCCTCCGCCTGCAGGCGGTTCGTCCGCGTCGCGGGCTGCCTTGAGAAGATGACGGCGGCGCTCGGCAGAGGGACCTCGGTCACCGGCATGAGCTGAAAGAGCAGGGCGTAGGGCGATGACTGCTCCGTCTTCGGCGGCGACGAGCCTTCGGCAAGCGCGGCGGCGTTTCGGTCCTTCGCGGTGGAGACGATCCCGAAGATCTCGCGCACCAGCTGCGAGATGCGAAGTCCCTCCGCGTCGGTGAGGTACGCCCACTCCATCGCGAACCCGCGCTTCTGGTGATTGCCCCGTGTCGCCGTGGAACGCCGCGTGATCTGCGCGAACAGTTCGCAGCGCGACTCGTGCCAGCGTCGGGTCATCGTGTCGGCCTCGGCGGAGGTCACCTCATCGAGATCGATGCGGATCTCCGGACGCGTGACGCGGTAGGTCACGAACTTTCGTCGCCGACCCGCCGGGCGCATCTCCGCCAGCCCGGCCGCGACAAGTCGATCGAGCGAGGCGTGGATGTCCCGCTGCGGCCGTTCGCAGAGTCCGGCCAGCTCGGCCGCCGACCCGCCGTTGCGCAGGCGCAGCAGTTCCCAGAGGGTCAACGCGAGTGGATCATCGATCGCATCCATGAGCCCGGGAGCGAGGGGTGAGAGGTGGTCGGGCGACGGCATCGGATGAGACTAGCCGCACGCAGGGCTCGCCCGACTCCGCGTGCACGGGTCGCCGGACGAATCCGGCCATCGTGTCGGTCGATCGACCCACAAGTCCGGCGCCCATGAGCGCCTGCGATCGGTCGATCGCCCCACACGCGTTCGGTATCGATGGATTCGACGACCAACTGGCCGGCGCAACGTGGCATTCGACGTCGAGTCGCAGCATCTTCTCGCTACCTGAGGTCGCGTGACCTGCCGGGAAGAGTTCGCGACGAGTCATCTCGTCGTCAGGAGAAATCGATGCCATCCAGCCTGCCTGCGGATGCCGCGCCCACCACGCGCTCCGCCAACCTCCAGTCCGCAGCCGTCTCGAAGGCGAGGCTCTCCTCCTACGCCTCGCTTGCTCGTGTCGCCGCGGTGCCGGTCGTGGTTCCGATCGTGGTGCCTACGACGCTGCTCGTGGCAACTGCGGACGCGACGATCTACTCCCAGACCGGGTTGAGCCTGATCATCGGAGCCAGAGGCGGCGGAACCGCCACCTCCGCCAACCCCGCCTACTTGCAGATTGTCGGTGCGGGCGCCGCGGCCGTCGGGCAACTCTCGCTCTGGTCGTCGTTCAATGCGAACTCTGTCAACTACGCGGCCATCGTTGGCTCGAACTTCGCGTGGCGGACCGTGACCCAGTCTGGAACGAACACCAGCTGGTTTGGCGGGCTTCCGGTCCGGGCCAATGCCACATGGGGCAACGTTGGTCGGAACGAGAGCGAGTTTCCTGGCGGCGCCCAGTTCGGCACCGATACCTTCGGCGACGTCAACTTCGGGAAGATCGGGGCGAACCCCGGCGATATCGACGTCGACCCGCAACGGGTCGGGAACGCCGGTGATACCTGGTACCTCCTCTTCAAGCTCACGGACGGCAGCAGCGATACCTATGGGTGGCTGTCCTTCAAGGCGTGGGTGAACGGCACCGGTAACCCTGACGCCGGGTTGT
>CAYZSH010000511.1:0-1700 GCA_964481025.1 uncultured Isosphaeraceae bacterium | reverse complement strand
CCTGCGGTGCGCGCACCTCGTGGAACCGCCACCGGTGATCCGTGGTCGGCGACTCCTGGGAACGTCGGCGCTAGGCGAGTGTCCTGGCCAGCCGTCGCGAGGCCGCCAGCGCGGTTCTTGGGATTGGAAAGCGCGTCTGGACCTGCAAGATGTCGAAGTCGTCGAGACCTCGACCGAGTTGACCGACCGCGGCGGCCACCGCATCGCGATAGATGGGCAGGACCGACGCCAGCGGGCCGGGGAGATCGAGGGTTCGCGCCCGTCCCGACTCGAACGGCGCCCGCAACAGTGGCGAGCTTCCGGCGAACTTGCCGCTGATGCGGCCGGCTGGCCGCCCTCCCGCGAGCACCTTCACTCGCCACGGACCACCCGCGGGCAGATCGCGCGGCCAGAGGAGATGAAGCACCGCATGCTCGACCGGCGCCTGGACCTGCAGCGACCATTCCAAACTGTCGTCTTCACCACCGGTGAGCGGACCGGCCCGCGGCACGTATGACCCGAAGGTCAGGAACAGCGGGCCCGTTCGGGTCGGATCCCGCTCGGTGAAGCCGATGGACGAACCGCCCCGCGGATCCGGAATCGGTTGAACCTCTCGACCCACCACGCCCGGGGCCGAGTACGCCTCGAGCAACGGCGGCAAGGCGCCACCTCGCCCGAAGAGCGTCGAGGGGTCGATGCCCGGCGACAGATGGGCGCCGATGTCCGCATCGCCGATGACCTGCCCGGCGATGAGAATCGGATCGCCGGAAATCGTCCGTTCGATCTCGTCGTGGAGCATCACCGAGACCACATCGGCCAGCCCGGGATCGTCCTGGTTGGGCGAGATCGCCCAGGCGACGATCTTGGCGCGACCGGCGACCGGCCACACGCCGCGGTACATCTCGTTGGACTCGCGGGCATACCGCTCCCACGCAAGGCGATGTCGCCGTGCGTCGCCCGGGGGGCGTCGTGCGATCACCTTGAGATCCAGATCGACCGCCCGAATCGCCCGGTCGAATCGGTCCTTCGCGGCGCGGATCGCGGCCACACGCTCCGCATCGATCGTCGCGTCCAGACGCGTGAGCCAGGAGGTCCATCCCTGCTGCCCCGGCATGGCCGCGATCATCGCGTCGGGCGAGGTGGCGCGGCGAAACGAGAGCAGACCCCAGGCGAGGCGGCGACTGATCGCGAAGTGCGCCTGAGTGACTCGGACCGAGGCACCCAAGGGAAGTTCCGAGTCCAGCACCTCCTTCGCCGCCGCGTGCAACGCGTCCAGCGCCGCGGCGGCCTCGGGCGATCGACGATGCAGCGCACTTCGCAGACGCTCCGGTCGCATCGAGTCGGCCATCGGCGAACGATATCGCTGCTCGTCGATCGTGTCCGGCTCGTCATCGAGCGGCGGCCCCCAAGGCCGACACGGCACACCGCTCGGCGCGTGGCACGACGCTCCGCGCAGAGCCGCCGGCGCTTGCCAGGCTCAACGACCCTCGGTCCGTGCCGCGGGTGCGGACGCCGACGGGCGGCCACTGTCCCGCGGGACAATCCGACGTCAACTCCACGCAGACGACGCTCCGCGCGGCCCGGACGGTGCCATATTTCTGCCTCCAAGGCTCGTGCGAGCCGGCGTGGCTGGCAAGGATCGCCCGCCCGTTGAACGTCGTCTTCAAGAGAGAGGTTGAGAGAACCCATGCCCAAGCCCGAACCCACCACCCCCCTCGCCA
>CAYZSH010000510.1:0-1713 GCA_964481025.1 uncultured Isosphaeraceae bacterium | reverse complement strand
GCAAGTACCCCCGCCGCGGAGGTGGGCTTCCGCGGCGGGGGCGAGGGGATGTGGCCGCCGTTGCAGCGGCCAGGTGAGAGAGAATGCAACGGAAGCGGGCTCGTGGAGAGGGTCACCCCTACGGAGACAGAGGGGAGTCGGGTCCGCATGTCCCTGCGTCGCCGACCAGTTGAGAGGGTCCGTCCACTCGTCGACCGTCTCGAACCTGAACCGAATCCCGCTTCCGTCGCGGGGACCGGATCGGACGACGTCGGAGAGTCGTCCGTCCGGTCGGAATCCGGTCGAGAGGTGGGCTTCTCGACCGGGGATCGGCGACGGGCGTTCAGCGCCCGTCGCCGATTGGATCGCGACTCAACTGCAACCCATCGAGTTGCCGCAGTTGAGGCACTTGTAGCACGTGCCGTTTCGCACGGTGATCGATCCGCAGACGTCGCACGCGGGGGCGTCACCCATGAGTGCGGCATTCGACTGGTTGAGCACCGACTGCTGGTGCGACGTCTCGCTGTGCGACCGAATCGTCGTGGTCGAACCGTCGGCGCCGAGGGTGGTGGTCAGCGTGTCGCGGATCTCCGCCTGCAACGAAGAGCTCGAGGAGGTCCCGGCCGTGCCGCTCGGCGCGGGCTTCGGCATCGAGACGCTCGAGTCGATCTTCACCGGGGCGGTGGTGGATCCCTTGGCGGGTTCGGACGTCTTGCAGCACGAGGTGTCCTCCTTGACGGTGGCCGTCTTCGTCGTCGTGGTCGACGGGGCGGCGGTGGCGGCCGGCGTCCTGCGCGGCGCGTTCTGTTCGCGGTAGCCCGGCACGAACTGCATGCCGAGCCAGCGGAAGATGTAGTCGACGAGACTCTTCGCGAACGGAATCTCGCTGTTGGTGGTCATGCCCATCGGCTCGAATCGCTGGTGGGCGAACTTGGTGACGAGGCTCTGCACCGGCACGCCGTACTGCAGCGCGACGCTGATCGCGGTTCCGAGGCTGTCCATGAGGCCGCCGATCGTCGAGCCTTCCTTCGCCATCGTGATGAAGAGCTCGCCCGGCGTGCCGTCCTCGTAGAGGCCGACGATGAGGTAGCCCTCGTGACCGGCGACGTTGAACTTGTGGGTCATCGAGTCGCGGGTGTCCGGGAGTCGGCGACGCATCGGACGCTCGATGACCTTCTCGACGACCCGCTCGATCACGCGGGTCTCGGCGGCGGCGGCTTCGAGGCTCGCCTCGAGCATCGCGTCCGCGGCCTCGACCGCACCGCTCGACTCGAGCGCCTCGTCGGCGTCGACGTCGTCATCCTTCTCGGCGTCCGCCGAGGTGTTGAGCGGCTGACTGAGCTTGCATCCGTCGCGGTAGAGGGCGTTCGCCTTGAGGCCGAGCTCCCAGCTGAGCCGGTAGCACGCGCCGATCTCCTCGACTTCCGCCTCGGCGGGCAGGTTGATGGTCTTCGAGATCGCGCCCGAGATGAACGGCTGGGCCGCGGCCATCATGCGGATGTGACCCTGCGGGGCGATGAAGCGTCGGCCTTCCGGTCCGCACTTGTTCGCACAGTCGAAGACGGGCAGGTGGACGTCCTTCAGATGCGGGGCGCCCTCGACGGTCTGGGTGCCGCAGATGATGCGGTTGAGCGTCTTGCGCTGCGCGGTCGTGAGGCCGAGGGCCGCGAGGCCGTCGAACGACATGTTGCCGCGGGCAGCCTCGGGATCGACGTCGACCGCACGAAGCACGGA
>CAYZSH010000509.1:0-1719 GCA_964481025.1 uncultured Isosphaeraceae bacterium | reverse complement strand
AGTCGGGTGTCGAGCACGCGACCCTTGCGGTCGAGCCGGATGAAGGCGCTCTTGGTGAACCGCGGCACCGCTTCCTGCAGACTGCACACGCCGTTGGACAGCACCTCGGGGATCATCGGCAGCACGCGACGCGGCAGATACACGCTGTTGCCGCGACGCTCGGCCTCGAGGTCGATCTCGGTGCGGTGGCCGACGAAGTGCGCGACGTCCGCGATGTGGACGCCGAGCTCCCAGATCTCCTCTTCGGCGTCGAACTCGATCGAGATCGCGTCGTCGAAGTCGCGGGCGTCGGGCGGGTCGATCGTGAAGATGAACCGGTCGCGGAGGTCCTCGCGGTCGTCGCCGATCTCGTGGAGTTCCTCCTCGAAGCGGGCGGCCGCGGCGCGGGCCTCGTCGAGCACCGCGGGGTCGAACTCCTCCCGAAGGCCGTAGTTCGCGATGACCGCGGCGGTCTCGACGTCGGGTTCGCCCGCGGTGCCGAGGACTTCGGTGATCGCGGCCTCGCCCATCCCGTGTTCGTCGGGATGCACGACGAGTTCGAAGACGACCTTGTCGCCCGCCTTCGCGTTCTTCGCGTGCGGGTCGCGCACCACGACCGGTCCCTTGAGGTCGGTTCCGTCGGGCTCGATCAGGAAGTTGCGGCCGCGTTGTTCGAGGACGCCTGTGAACGTGGTGCGTCCGCGCTCGACGACCTCGAGCACGCGACCGACCACGCCGCGCCGTGCCGCCTCGGCGGCGCCGCGTCCACGGAACGCGCGGTCGTTGCGTCGGAACACGCGGCAGCGCACGCGGTCGCCGGTGATCGCGTCACCCGTGTCGCCGGGTGGAATGAAGAGGTCGCCGTCGCGCATCGGCGTGTCGGGCCGCACGAAGGCGAAGCCCTTCGCGGTCACCTTGATGACGCCCTCCATCTCGTCGCCGTAGGTGGCGAGACGAAGCTTGTCGTCGGTGCCGAGTTCGACCTGATGCGACTCCTCCAGCCGCTCGACCGCCAGGGCGAAGACGTCCCGCTCGTCCGCGGGGACCTGCATCTGGCGGGCGATGTCCTCGAGCGTGGACGGGCGATACCCCTGGTGCGCGAGGTGGGCGAGAAGACGTCCGGTGAATCGGGTCGGCATGGGGATGCAGGATAGACCATCGAGGTCGCTGGTCGGATCGGGCATCCGGATGGCGGCCGGTCACCGCTTTGACGAACGGCCCCCCGACTTCTTCGACGCGGGTTTCTTCCCCGAGGTGGATGCCTTCTTCGATGCGGTGGTCTTCTTCGTCGCCGACTTGCCGGAGTCCGACTTTCCCGACTCGCGGCGCTGGCGTCGAACCGCATCGACGAGGTTGCCGACCCCGCGGCCCTCACGGGCCTCGTGCGTCGGGGTCGAGGTCGACCCGGAGATCTTCTTCTCGGTCTTGTCGGGCTTGTCGGACTTCGACGAAGACGAGGTCTCGTCTTTGGCGGTCGTCTCGGTCTTCTTCGAGTCGGTCGAGTCGCTGCCCGACGACGACGACGAGGACGAAGACGACGACGACTCCGACTCGTCCCCGCCCCGCGACGACGACCCGCCCCCGACGAGCACCGCGGCACCGATCCCGATCAGCCGACGAAGCTTCCGCTTCCGGCACTTCGGACAGGTCTTCTCCGGCGACGCGGTGATCGACTGGAAGAGCTCGAACCGATGCCCGCAGGCGTCACAGACGTAGTCGTAGGTCGGCATTGATCTGATT
>CAYZSH010000508.1:0-1734 GCA_964481025.1 uncultured Isosphaeraceae bacterium | reverse complement strand
CGGAGATCCGCCCCGACGCGATCGCCTCGGCCAGCGCATCGATGACGCGATGCTGCCGATCCTCGCGGTGGCAGCAGAGCACGAGGTCCACCCCCGCCAGCACCGAGCGGACCGCCGCCTCGCCGAGGTCCCCGTCGATCGCGGGCAGGTCCGCGATCGCCGCCATCTCAAGGTCGTCCGAGATGACGACGCCGTCGAATCCAAGTTCGCCGCGGAGGAGGCCGTCGACCGCGGCGGCGCTCATCGTCGCGGGCACGCCCGGGTCGAGCGACTCGAAGACGACATGCGTCGTCATGACCGCCGCCACCCCGGCGTCGATCGCGGCCTTGAACGGCGGGAGTTCGACCTCGCGCAGTCGCGCGAGATCATGACGCAGGACCGGCAGGTCGTGATGGCTGTCGAGGTCGGTGTCGCCGTGACCGGGGAAGTGCTTCGCACACGCGGCGAGCCCGCCGGACTGCATCGCGACGACCATGGCAGCACCGCACTCGGCCACGATCGCTGCGGTGTTGCCGAAGGACCGGGGACCGATGACCGGATTCCGGGGGTTCGAATCGACGTCCACCACCGGCGCCAGATCGAGATCGATGCCGACCGGCCGCAGATCGCTTGCCAGCCGGCGACCGACGACGCCGGCAAGCGTCGCCCCGCCCTTTCCGACCTCGCGCATCGCGGGCGGTGGATCGAAGCCGTCCGTGAAGCGGACCGTGGCCCCGCCTTCCTGATCGACGCAGACGAGGATCGGATCGTTCGCCAGTCGCTTGACCTGCGAGATCGTCTCCGCCACCTGCGCCCGCGGCCCCGCGTTCCGTGCGAACAGGATGACGCTTCGAACACCCCGGTCGATCAGTCGACGAACGCCGTCGCCCGGCGAGGGACCGTCGAAGCCGATCGCGACGAGCCGGGCGGCGGACTGTTCGGGCGTGCGAGACATGTGACACACGATACGAACGACGCCCGGCCGCTGCGGGCCGGGCGTCGTGGATGGTTCGAGAAGGCGACGATCAGAAGCTGATCGAGATGCCGCCGTAGAACATGTTGCTGTGCAGGCCGTCGCCCGAACGGCCTTCCCAGTTGAGGTTGACCTCGACGTTGCGGGTCGGGGTCCAGCTCACACCCGCACCGTAGTAGGCGGTGTTGATGGTCTGGTTCTTCACCTCGACCGGCACGTCGGCCCCGAGCCCCGAGAGGCCGACCGAGTAGTCGCCGTTGTCGGTGAAGTTGCCCTGCCAGCCCAACTCGCCGTCGAGGACGAGACCCGGCAGGGCGCTCCAGGAGACCCCCGTACCCACCCGGCCGATGAACGAACTCAGGCTGCCGGGATCGATGGACAACGCCGCGACGGTGTTCGAGTTCTCGTCGATGTCACCGGTGTCGATGTAGCTGTAGAGGAACGATGCCATCGGCGTGAAGGCGAAGCCTTCCTGAAGGTCGATGCGGTATCCACCGCCGAACGAGGCGTCGACCTGCCAGCCATCCGCGTTGGAGAGTGCGTAGAGGTCGGTGCCGGGCACCAGTCGCGTGAAGTCGTAGTGGTTCCAGGCGGCGCTCAGGGCACCGTCGAGGAAGAGGCCGTTGCCGTTGCTCCAGGTGGCGAAGCCGCCACCCCGAAGCGTCCCGATGCGGGTGTTGCCGTAGCCGCGGTCGAGGTTGCCGGTGAAGGCCGAGTAACCGAGGTCGAAGCCGGCGACCCAGGAATCCGAGAGGTCCCAGGCGAAGGCGCCGAAGCCGCCG
>CAYZSH010000507.1:0-1736 GCA_964481025.1 uncultured Isosphaeraceae bacterium | reverse complement strand
GCGCGGAGGCCTCCTTCACGGGGTCCACGTGCTCGTGCCCATCCCAGAACCACTGGTGAAGCGGACGACGCTCGGCGAGCACGCCCGCCGGCAGCAGCCCCGGCACGAGCCTCGCCTCGTCGAACCACGCAGCGAGGATGCGGTCGAGGACGACCGACGCGAGATGCGCCTGATCGATCCGCACCGCGCGGAAGTAGGTCTGATGGTCGAGACGACCGGAGGCGTAGTTGTACGAGGCGCTGTTGCAGGCCGCGACGTTGAACGGCATGTTGAGCGAGCGGGCGATCTCGTTGAGCACCTCGCGCTTGAACTCGGCATAGCCGGTGCTCGGGTGCTCGGCTCTGATCTGGTTGATGTTCCAGCCCGCCGGCAGCGTCAGGAACGCGTTCGGCGCGAGCTCGACGGTGTCCATGGGCTCGACCGGATCGCTCTCGCCGTCCGCCGGCGCATCCGTGTGGAGCACGCCCGCGAGGTTGGCGGCGGTCTCCGCCGCGGCGAGCGTCGCCTGCGTGAAGCGGCGAAGCTGCGCGAACAGGCCGAGCGCCGGCGTGAGGTCGGGCACTCCACGGTGCTGTTCGGGACGATCCGACGCGAAGTAGTGGAGCATCTCCGACGCCGGAATCGTCATGTGCCCCGCGGCGACGCCGCCCGCCGAGCCCGGATGCTCCCGGAGCACGTGGTAGCGGAGCGGCTTGCCGAGCCGATCGAGTTCGATGCCGTCGACCGTGGTGGCGAGCGCGCCCGCGGGATCGCTGACGCGATCGGCCTCGACGAGCACGACGTCGAGCTTCACCTCGTGGTCCACGTCGGGATCGGTCGCGAGCACGGCGAACGACTCGCCCGAGTGGGCGCGGGCCATCCGCATGAGCCGGAGCTTCTCGGGCAGTCGCACCGCGGTCGCCCACCGCGACCAGGCCTGCTCGATCGCCGCGTTCGCCGCGGAGTTCTCCGAGAGTGCCTGAAGCCGAGGGCCGGTGCCCACGACGTCGTTGGCGAGCGTGAGGACGATGCCCTTGGCGTAGGAGTTGTTCGCGAACTCGTATCGCGCACGATCCCGAAGTCGCTGCCTGACGAGCGGCGAGAGCGCCGCGTCGGCCGACAGGCTGTCGGCGTTCGCCCAGTGCCGGCGATTCGAGTCGTTGGTGACGGCGGCGTCGTAGCGGCCGCGCACCGCGACGGCCCGCGTCGTGCGGACTCTCCTGGGAGTCGCCCCGAGCAGCGCCGCGAGCAGACCCATCAGTCGCCCGCCCCGGGCGGGACGATCCGGGAGATCCGGAGTCCGCGGTTGCGTCGCGCGACGGCGGCCTTGCTCGACAGGTAGCGGTCCACCTCGATCTGGTCCCGCAGCGAGTGCTGCGAGACGCTGCCCGAGTCGCCCGTGGCGCTCGAGGGACCGGAAGCGTTCTCCCGGATCACCTCCGAGAGCGGCGGAGGCTGCTCAGGCAACGGCGAGGTCCTCGTCGTCGTGTTCGGGGTCGCTCTTGCCGAACCGGCCGAGCGCGACGCTCATGGGCGCCATCCGCTGCCGGTGCCGGCGTTCGCGCTGCGCGAAGGTGTTCACCGCGCGGGCCGGACTGCGGCCCTCGAGCGTGGCGAGCCACGCCTCCTGCACCGCATCCTCGCGATCGCAGGACGGGCAGAGCGCGAGTTCGAGCTTCAGTCGGTCGGGACGATCGGTCTGCGGCAGAGGCGAGGGCATCCACCGGGTTCCGACACGGCGGGTGCTGCGGTGCGGC
>CAYZSH010000506.1:0-1751 GCA_964481025.1 uncultured Isosphaeraceae bacterium | reverse complement strand
TCTCGCCGCGGCGAGCCAGATCGATCGCGAGATGCTTGCACCGAAGTCGTGCGGTCGCCTCGATCGAGTAGCGGGGGTCGCGTCGTGACAGCCGATCCGGCGGATCGTTCCAGCGAAGGAGCACCTCGGGCACCTTCGCGAAGCGGACCCCCGCATCGATCCAACGCAGCCAGAGTTCGTGGTCCTCCGGGAACGGACCGTCGCGATAGCCGCCGAGGCGTTCGAGCAGTTCGCGGCGGAACATCACGCTCGGATGCGGCAGCGGGGAGTCGATGAACCGGTTGAGCACGATCGACTCGTGATCGACGAGTCGATTGGTCCACGCCACGTGCTCGGCATAGCCGGCGGCGTACCGCGGATCGCCGCCGAACTCGACGAGGCTGCCGACGACGCCGATCTCGGGATCCTGGTCAAGCGACGACACCTGTCGCTCGAGCCGGTTCGCATGGCAGAGGTCGTCGGCATCGAACCGGGCGATGAATCGGCCGCGGGCGAGGCGGCAGCCTTCATCGAGCGCCGGGACCAGACCCCGCCGGCTTGGTCGAATCAAGCGGATCCGGGGATCGTCTTGAGCAAGGGCCCCGACCAGTTCCGCCCCGCCGTCGGTCGAGCCATCATCGATGGCGAGCAGTTCCCAGTCGGGACGAGTCTGGATCTGCAGGCTCTCGATCGACTGCTTGAGCGTTTCCGCAGCATTCCGGAAGGGCATGACCACCGAGAGCAGGGCTGGGGCGGTCATGGTCCGCGGGGAGCGTGCCGGCCGTCCACAGGATGGTCAACTGAGGCGGGATCGGTTCCCGGAGACGCCGCGGCGGTCGCGTTGACTGTTCCCGGATCGCCGGCTCGCGCGGTCATGCCCGCTCTCGCAGTTGGGGCCGCGGCAGTCGCGCTGTTCAACGCGATCTCGCCCGCCATCGCGGTCGCGTCGGCCGCCACGGTCATTCCTACCTCCGCCGCCACGCCGACGCCGCGGTTGTCGGCGCGGCGGTCGCGTCGGCGGGCGACATTCCCCGGGAAGGGGCGCTTTCGCGGCAGAAACCGCAGGAATCCGCGGCTGCTGCCCGTTGCGTCGCCCGGAAGGTCCTTTAACATCCCGCGTCGGATGGAGCCCCCGAGGCTTTTCAGGAGGAAGACGATGCGCAACTCGCTTCTCGGCGGTCTGACCGTGGCGCTCGCGACTAGCGGATCCGCTTCGGCGTCCGTGTGGACGATCGCCGGGGCGTCGATCGCGGGTACGTCGCAGCCGGTCACCTCGATCCGGTCGGGCGTCATCGATATCAGCGGGGGGATCCAGACGGCGTTGGACGACGAGTTCGATAGTCTGGTTACTTCCCCGATCCTGAGCGTCAACACGCTCGCCTTCTTCGCCTTCGAGGACACCGGCGGCACCGAGTACTTCGGGTTCTACTGGCTCTCGGACACCGCGAAGCAGTTGACTTTCACGGCGTCGGCGACGGGTTCGTCGGGTTTGCAGACCAACACCAGCTTTGGAGCCAGCCCCAGCGGGTCCACCTACACGAGTGCCGGTTTTGGCGACTCGTACTACTACCTTTATCAAGGGGTGGGACCCGGATCCACGATCTCGATGAGCGGTCTGGTCCCGAATCTTGAGATCCAATGGCTCGACTGGGACGGCTCGACCTGGCAGCTTCTGGGATCCGGGGCTCGGACGGGCGTTTCTCCAGGGGATGAGAGTTTCGCCCTCGGCTCCGCCACCGCGGTGCCGGGAGGGGGGGTTGCGGCCTTGGCGA
>CAYZSH010000505.1:0-1754 GCA_964481025.1 uncultured Isosphaeraceae bacterium | reverse complement strand
CCGCAGGCGTTCGCTTCGAGCATGACCACGCCGAAGGTGTCGGTCAGACTCGGGAAGACGAAGACGTCGGCGGCGGCGTAGGTCGCGGCGAGTTCCTCGCCGAACCGATAGCCCGCGAAGTGGACGTCGGGGTACTTCTTCGCGAGCGCCGGCCGCGCCGGCCCGTCGCCGATCAGCATCTTCGAGCCCGGCAGGTCGAGCGACAGGAACGCCTCGAGGTTCTTCTCGACCGCGATTCGGCCTGCGTAGGCGAAGATCGGACGCGGCAGGTCGAGCTCGACCTTCGGCTCGGGCTTGAAGGTCGCGGTATCGACGCCACGGCACCACGTGACGAGCTTCGCGTCGTCGAATCGACGGGCGGCGAGTTCGGCCCGCATCGACTTGGTCGGCACCAACGTGGCCTGGGCCGGCCCGTGGAACCAGCGCAGGAACCGATCGGTGATGCCGACCGGAAGCCCGAAGTAGCTCTTCATGTACTCGGGGAAGCGCGTGTGATACGAGGTCGTATAGGGGATGCCCTGCCGTCGGCAGTGTCGGACCGCCGCCATGCCGAGCGGCCCCTCGGTCGCGATGTGGATCGCATCGAAGCCCGAGTCGCGGATCATCCGGCGGACCTTCGTGCCGGGCAGGATGGCCAGTTTGATCTCCGGGTACTTCGGCGCGGCGAACGAGCGGAAGAGCCCGGGGTGGATCACCTCGACCTCGATCCCACGGGACCGCATCTCGCCGGTCACCGCCTCCCACGTCCGCACGACGCCGTTCACCTGCGGACGCCAGGCGTCGGTCACGAGGAGAAACTTCATCGGACCGCCTCCTCTTCGGCGGGCTCGCGGAATCCGCTCGCAAAGATCGTCGTCAGCGGAAGGGCGTGCCAGTCGGGCGTGGTGTCCACGTCGAGTGGGTCGTGATCGTCATCGGGATCGCGGCCATCCACCTGGGCGAGGTACGCCTTGACATCGATCAGTTCGACGGTGCCGTCGAGCCGTTCACCGATGGCGGTGCAGCTCTCGATCCAGTCACCGCAGTTGTAGTAGTGCACACCCTCGATGTCGCGAAGCTCGGCCTTGTGGATGTGCCCGCAGACGACACCATCGAACCCGTCCTTGCGAGCGGCCTCGGCAAGCACCGACTCGAACCGGCTGATGAACGTGCAGGCGTGCTTGACCCGCTGCTTGACCGATTGACTCAGGGAGAGATGCGGCCGACCGATCATCCGACGAATCGCGTTGACTCGCCGATCGATCGAGACCAACGTCTCGTAGGCGACGGCACCGAACTTGGCGAGCCATCGGGAGTGCTGGACCACGAGGTCGAACCGGTCGCCGTGACACACGAGCCAGCGTTCCCCGGTCGCGGAGTCGTGGACCGCATTGAGCTTGATGGTGACGCCGCCGAACTCGAGGCCGTTGTAATGGCGGGCGGCCTCGTCGTGGTTGCCGGGAATGAGGATCACCTCGGTCCCCCGCTCGGACATCTTGAGGATGCGGCGGATGACCTTGGAGTGCTCGTTGGGGAAGTACCACTTCTGCCGCAGCCGCCACATGTCGATCACGTCGCCGACCAGATAGAGGCGATCGCACCGGACATGTTTGAGGAAGCGGGCGAGCGGTGCCGCCTGGCACGCCCGACTGCCGAGATGAAGGTCGCTGAGGAAGAGCGTTCGGTAGCGCGTGATCGAGGTCAAGTCCGGGGCCTCCTGCCATGGGGACTCGTCCTGCGTGTGATCGGCGATCCGGTTTAGGACACGGCTTGCG
>CAYZSH010000504.1:0-1766 GCA_964481025.1 uncultured Isosphaeraceae bacterium | reverse complement strand
TCCACCGTAGTAGGTGGGCGGCGAACCTTGGGTGCCCATTCGACTGTTTGCGTTGCTCCGCAAGGAGTCAGGTTGGCCGGCATGATCACCCGAGCCGCCGAATCCCAAGGCGCTGCCGGTGATCGGAATTGTCGGTCCCACGCTAGGGACGCTCAGTGCGGACGTAGGCGGCGGAGCCGCCGACCCGCCGGGCGTGAGAAGCGGAACGACCGGGAGACTGGCTGGTGACGGACCGGGGAGCCGCGTGGTGGGTCGTGATGGAGTCGTCGAGGGCGAACGCGTCGTCGGTGTCGTGACGGACGCGGTGCCGGAGCCGACGGATCGACTCGAACTTGGAGTCGCGCCGCTCCGAAGCGATGGAGCGCTGCTGCTTCGAGCCGAGGAACCCGTGAGCTCAGGTGCCGGTTCGGCCCCGGGGCTCTCGCTTCGGGTCGCGGAACGGAAGCCCCGCGGATCGAGCAGATCTCCGCCGATCGCGAGCGGCGCAAAGGTTCGGAGCGCTCGCGGAACGATGGCCAGCGATCGGGACGGCGGTGCAGCCGCGCCGCCGCCAGAGGTCTCGCGCTCGAGTGCGGGCAAAGGCTCGTCGCCGACGATCGCTCCCGGGTCGGCGACCGCGCCGTCATCCAGAATCGTGCCGCCGGAGTCGCTCAGTCGCGCGTCGGCGAGCGAATCGGACCCGGGATCGGCCGCGACGTCCGGATCGCTGGGCGCCTCGAGCCGATCGGGCCGGCCCGAGAAAGGCGGCGCTTCGAACGAGGGCCGACCTGACTCGGCGACGCGCCTCGCCCACGAATCTTCGATCGTGCCAGTCGCGGGGAGACCGTCCTCATCCAGCGGAGGTTCCGAGTGATCGGCGATCCGGGCCGCCGGCGCCACGTCCGGCGCACGACCAGCCTCGACCGACTCGCCTGCAAAGGCGTCGTCGAGACCTTCAAGCGATTCGATCGGCAGCGACCGTTGCTGCCATCCGGCCGGCGTGCGAAAAAGAATCGGCCGTCCCTGAGCAAGTCGCACCGCCGAGGGCATCGCGCCCTTCAGCCACGTTCGCTCGTCGAGCGTGTCATGTCCCTGCAGGAGTCCCCGTGTCGACACGAAGGCGTCGAGATCGCCGAGGAGTCTGGCGTAGGCGCCGCCGTTCGCGCCTGCCGCATCGGCAAACCTGCTTCGTTCGATCGGCAGGCCCAAAACCGAAATCCGAGTCTGGGGCGAGGCCTGCCGCAACGATTCGATGATCCGCCGCAGCGCCAACGAGCCCTCATCGAGGGTCGATCGCTCCGGCGAAACGGCGTCCGTGGCGGATGGCGTCACTGGGGCGGCCGAGCCTTGACCGGTTGCCGGGCCGCGATCGAATCCTGCGAGATCGCCGGCGGGTCGAATCACCAGCAAGCCGCCGGGATTCCGCGCGGCCTCCTCCAGCAATGCCTTCACAACTTCCGATTTCGGAAGCAGCTCGCCGCGCTCGGTCCTTTCGAAGGGCACGCTGACGATGACAGGGGCGCCGGTCTGCGTCGCCGCGGAAGCGCTCTGGGCCGCCTGGGCGGGCGCGGCGTCGTCGAGCGACACGCTGACTCGGGCAGCGCCCGTCGCGCCGAGCGCTTCCAGCGTCAGCAGGAAGAGCGAGGAACACACGGTGGCCCATCGCCGGGGACTACGGTTGCACAGCATGGCGGTGGTTCTCCTCGGCCGGTCCGGGGCAAGACGGTAGTCCGAGCCGGTCCGAAGGGGTCTTCGTCGGTTCAGAGGGGTGACCGGAGCACCGTGCC
>CAYZSH010000503.1:0-1766 GCA_964481025.1 uncultured Isosphaeraceae bacterium | reverse complement strand
CGCCGGAGGACGCCCAGTTCGCGGTTGTGTCGTTTCGCAGAATGATCCGGGTGTCTGCCATGTCAGGCTCCGAAGCTCGTCGCGTTGCCGCCGTTGATCTCGTCGGGTGCGGTGACCTGATTTGTATCGATCGCCCAGGTGCCGCTGCCGTCCGCGTACGTCCACTTCCAGTAGCCGGTCGTCGTGCCTGCGCTCGCGGGCAGGTCCGCCTCGGGGAACACCGCACGCAGTTTCGTGATGTCGCTCGGAGCGATGTAGTCGGTGCCTGCGACCGCCTCGGCTAGCGTCTCGTTGCCGCTGCCGCTGGAGGCGTCCACCTTGAGCAGCGCGCCATCGGCGAATTCCCCTAGATCGACGCCGTCTGGAGCGTTCTCAAGCGCGGTGACTCGGGTGTCGATGCCGTCGATGTCGTTCCCGAGATCGAGCAGCGTGGACTCCTGCGCGATGTCGAGCACGCCGCCCGAGGTTGGGAGATTGACCAGCAGCTCGCGCTCGACGGCGTCGTTGAACGCCTGCGAGTCGTAGGTGTCGCCGCTGACGGTGATCGCTCCAGCGACCCAGTTCGTGCCGTCGAACTTGACAACGTCGCCGAGCTCCGCGCTTCCAGCCTGAAGGTTTGCGACCGGGTGAGTGTGCGAGGCGGGTGCTTTCGCATCCACGTCGGTCCGCAGCCCGTCGAGCGTCGTCTGAAGTCCGTCGATCGAGGCGATGGTGCCGCCGACCAGGCGCACCTCACTCCACTGGGAGTCTGCCCCGAGCTGGTAGAACGTCGACGTCCTCGTATCGAACGCGAGCATGCCTTGGCTCAGGTTGTTCACGCCGCCGACGAGCGCAGTCAACTGCGCCTCGACGGCAGGCGTGCCTCCTCCCGGCACGGAACTCGCCACCGACCGGAACCCGCCGCGCAAGTCCGTCGCGTCGATTACGGGGAACGAGCCAGTCGGCTCGATGATGTCTGACACCTGAATCGGCATTACGTCACTCCCAGAGTCACGGTCGTCGTCGAACTCGCGTTGCCTTGCGCGAAGCCCAGCCGCCACATGCGATGCCACTTCACACCGTCGCCAAGGTCGATCTCGACGCGGCCGAGGTTGCTGAGCGTCTGAGGCGCGCCGAGGCCCGGCGAGTAGAAGGCGGGATTCCAGCCGAACGCGGCGTCGTCCGCGTTCGCGTCATCCTCGTGGAGGAAGTAGCAGAACCAGAATCCGATCGGCAGCGAGTAGGTGATGACGCGGTTTGTGCCTGGATCGGCAAACGATCCGATCGTGGCGAGGTTCGTCGCGCCGGACGCCAAGCCGCCAGCCACCGCCGCGGCGAACGTCGAGTAGCCGACCGGCTCGAACCACGAGTAGAAGTCGACGGTCTCCGCGCCGGAGGTGCCTTCCTGATAGACGATCCATCCGCTGCCGGGGCTCCACCTCAGCGTCGCTTCCGATGCCGGATCCGGCGGCGACGGCAGTTGCGCGTTGACGCCGAGCGTCAACGGGCCGCTGAGCTGCGACAGCGCCGTCGGGATCGACGGGCGGTTGGTGAGGTTCAGGTACGAACCAGTCGTCGCGACGGTGGCCAGCCCGGTGATCGTCGATGCGGACTGAGTGCCGGTGTGCGTCGCGCGGTCCCGCAACTGCGCCGGCGTGAACCCCTGCAGAGTCGTCGCGTTGCCGGGGGTGCCGGGGCCGCCGGGGTTCGCCGCCAACTGCTCCAGCGCCGCCTGTACGTTGTGGTGGCCGGCGACGGCCGGATCGACCAGCACGTTCCGCGCCGCA
>CAYZSH010000502.1:0-1770 GCA_964481025.1 uncultured Isosphaeraceae bacterium | reverse complement strand
GCTGGCCGTCACCGTCGATGGCGCAGCTCGCGGGCATGAGCACCGACGAGTTCGAAGACTTCTACTTCCGCGTCTGCTGTCTCGACTACGCCCGCATGGCCGCGGCCGCGACGAAGCTGGCCGACCGGATGAACCGGACCGATCGCGTCCACATCGTCGGTCCCGGCGACACCGACCTTCGGTTCTCGATCAAGGACATTCCCGCGGTTTCCTGCGCCGGCAGCAACAACATCCCGGACGGCGAGGTCTTCACCGCGCCGGTTCGCGACTCGGTCGAAGGCGTCGTCGCCTTCAACACGCCGACCATCTATCACGGCGTGCCGTTCGAGAACGTCCGACTGGAGTTCAAGGAAGGCCGCGTCGTCGGGTCGAGCGCGACGGTCGGCGGCGATCGCCTGAAGGACATCCTCGACGCCGACGAAGGCGCGCGGTTCATCGGCGAGTTCGCGATCGGCTTCCATCCGCACATCCTTCAGCCGATGAAGGACATCCTCTTCGACGAGAAGATCGCCGGCAGCTTCCACTTCACGCCGGGTCAGGCGTACGAGGAGGCCGACAACGGCAACCGCAGCGAGATCCACTGGGACCTCGTGTGCATCCAGCGACCCGAGTTCGGCGGCGGTGAGATCCGTTTCGACGACGACGTGATCCGGAAGGACGGAATCTTCGTGGTCGAGGATCTCCTGGACTTGAATCCGGATCGGTTGGGGTAGGGGAGCGGGGAGAGTGGGGGGATCGAGATTGGGCTTGTGGGTTCGCGCGTCTCCAGGATGACTCGTAACCGTCAAACCACCAATCCAAGAAGAGCTCTGTGGCCCTCCGTGCCCCTCTGTGCCCTCTGTGGTAACCCGCTCAGTGGTCACGAGTCGTCGAAGACACTGTCGGCGGTCTTGATGACTTCGTCCTGATAGGCGTTGATCTGGTCTTCGAGTCGCTCGGCCCGCTTGTAGGCCTTGCCGTAGGCGGACTGCCCCTCGGTGACCCGGGTGCTCGACGGGCTCTGCGTGGTCTCGGTCGTGCTCGCGGGTTCGGGACTCGCGGCGAGATCGGAGTCGATCGCTTCGATCTCCTCGCAACCGGCGGTCACGAGTGAGAGAGAAAGAACGCCGAGCATGAGGTGCGTGATGGGTCGAGGCATGGGCCTGGTCTCCGGCGGAACTTGATTCCTCGGACACTATGCCGGATCACGCGTAGGATGCTCGTCCTGCGGGTGCTCGCCCGCGACCTTGAGTCAGTTTCGCCCTCTCCCGGAGTCCCTCCATGTTCAAGCTTCCGGCGTTCCTTCTCGCCGCCGGCGCGGCCTCGGCCGTCGTCGCCCTCACCCCCGCCCTCGGGCCGGGCCCCGACTTCAGCACCCTTCCCCCGGATCCCTTCCAGATGGAGCAGACCCTCGCCGCCGCCAAGATGGACATCGCCACGGTCGCGAAGATGGTCGCCGAGAAGACCAACGGCTCCGTCGCCTCGATCGTCGCCTCGAACACCCCGAACGGCGTGCAGTACGCGGTGACCTCGTACTCGGACGGCAAGCGTCACGACATGGTGATCGCCGCCGACGGCGCCGTCGCCAGCGACACCGTGGTCCCCCGCTTCCCCGGCGACGAGATCGGTGATGCCGAGCTCGTGACGACCGACAGCGGCCTCATGTACTACGACCTCGTCGAAGGTGACGGCGACATGCCGCCAAGCCCCGAGGCGACCGTCTCGGTTCACTACAGCGGCTGGCTCACCGACGGCACCAAGTTCGACTCGTCGGTCGATCGCGGCGAGCCG
>CAYZSH010000501.1:0-1821 GCA_964481025.1 uncultured Isosphaeraceae bacterium | reverse complement strand
TCACCCGATAGGTGAGGTTGGAGCGGCCACCCTCGATCGCCTCGAAGGTGAACGGACCCAAGAGCCCTTCGACGTTTCGTGTCAACCAGTCAGAGACCGGAGCGACATCGATTCCGAGCACGAACAGACGGTAGTTGGCGGACGAGCGATCGGTCAGCCCGGACGGCCGACAGCGACCACCTTCGACCAATTCACGTTCCCCACCTTCACCTCGGTCCCCGTGTTGGGCGAGTGAACCAACTGCCCGTTACCGAGATAGATCCCGACATGGCTGATCGGCGAGTAATAGAAGAGCAGATCGCCGGGCTGAGCCGCCGCGATCGGCACCCTCGGAACGGCCGCCGCCTGCATCCGCGAGTTGCGCGGCAGGTTTACCCCAGCCTGCGCCCAGGCGTAATAGGTGAGGCCGGAACAGTCGAACGCCACCCCAGGTGAAGCCTGCGCGTAGGCGTAGGGAACTCCTAGTTGACTGAGCGCCGCTTGGATTGCGACCCCGGCCAAGCCCGAGGGCGCGGGATAGTTGGAAACGAAGTCGTTTGGAACAGAGGCTGTGCCGCCACCGCCCGACGTCGAACCTGCCTCGTCCCATTCGGCCTCGAGTTGCCGCAGGAGACGGCTGAAGACCTCCTGCGAACGACGTTGCTCCTCGGCTTCGATCAGACCTCCAAGCCGGGCCTGCGCCTCGTCGCGGGCATCCTCGAAGTTCGCGGTCCACTCCTCGACCAGAATCAACGTGTCAGAGATGTCCTTCGAAAGATCCTCAGATTGAGAACGGAGGCGGTCGAGTTCCGCCCGCTCGAGACCGAGCTCACGAATTGTCTCTCCGAGGTCATCGGACGTCCCGACGCCAACGGAGAGCGCGATCCGCGAGTACTGATCGCGCTGAAGGTTGTCGCTATACGCGCCGGCGTCTGAGAGCAGCGGGCCGAGCACATCCGTACCCGAGCGAGTGAACCTCCGAACAGCGACCGTCGCGAGATCGCCCTGGAGCGAGGCCAGTTCGGCCTCACGTTCGGCGACACGCGCCTCGGCGAGCGCGATGTCCTCGGCAAGCCGCCGCTGATCGTCCATGGCGACCGCGTAGTCCTCCGCGAGGGTGTCTGCTTTGACTCGCAAGCGATCCAACTCGTCGACGATCCGCTCAACCTCGCGGCGTTGATCGTCGATCGACTGCGCACCCACCAACGACGGCGTCATCGCGGTCGAGAGAAGCACCGCGGAGAACACGACAGCGGCACGACGGCGAAGGGGATGCCAGTCGGGGGGCATGACGTTCCTAGGTTAGGACACGGCCCTCACCAGCAAGTCGATACAGCGAGTGTGTCGGATTCACCGACCTGATCGAGGCCGTTCAGCCCGGGCGGCCGACGGCTACGACCTTCCCCCATCGAACATTGGCGACCTTCACGTGGGTGCCGGTGTTGGGAGCATGGACCAGTTGACCGTTGCCGAGGTAGATGCCGACGTGGCTGATCGGCGAGTAATAGAAGAGCAGATCGCCGGGCTGCGCTTCCGCGATCGGCACTCGTGGAATCGCTGCGGCTTGCATCCGCGAGTTGCGCGGCAGGTTTACCCCAGCCTGCGCCCATGCGTAATACGTGAGCCCGGAGCAGTCGAACGCGACGCCGGGCGAAGCCTGCGCATAACGGTAGGGAACGCCCAACTGACCGAGAGCGGCTTGGATCGCGACCCCCGCGAGGCCACTCGGCGCGGGATAATTCGAGATCACCGGCGCGGCGACACCACCCCCTCCGGACGAACCACCGGAGCCGCCACCGGCCGAACCGGCGGCTGCGGCAGCGGCGCGCTGGGCCTCGAGCT
>CAYZSH010000500.1:0-1822 GCA_964481025.1 uncultured Isosphaeraceae bacterium | reverse complement strand
ACGAAGAAGAAGTCGGCGGTGTTGCAGAAGCTGTGACGAAGGCCGGTGCCGTCGTTCCAGGTCGAGGACATGCCGGTACCGACGACGCCGGTGGCGGAGTCGACCCTGTAGGTGAAGGGCAGAAGATCGGTCTGAACTTCCGCGAGGTTCTGGCGGTTCGAGCAGGTGTCCGGGGTGTCGGCACCGGTGTCGTCGCCGGCGAACGGCGAACCCGTGTAGTACCACGCGACCGTTCCGGCCTCTTCGAGCTGAATCACGAAGTTGACTTCGGACGCCCAGCCGGTGTAGCTCGAGCCACCATTCCAGCACACGTCGACGTCGACGTTGGACCAGCCGAACGCCGCGATGTAGCGACCCGGATCGGCCGTGTCGACGTTCTGGGCGTTGGCGGGGACGGCGCCCGCGGCGAAGTCGTCGAAGAAGATGTCGACGTCGCTGAAGCTGACGTCGTAACGAACGGTGCCCGCCATCGCGGAGCCGGCCATGCCGACCACGCCGAGAGCGGTACAGACCTTGATGAACTGACGCTGCATCCGTGAATCCTCCTGTTTCGGATCTGAGGCGAGGCCGGGTCAGGTGGCCGACCTCGATGGGGACGGAGTGGGGGCTGTGACAGAAGCCCGCATGCTGAATGTAGTCCTCGCCTGTGCGCGGTCAATGACGAATTGCCGCAATTGCGAGGTTGGAGTGAAAGAACTGTTACAGATCCCCGGGTTCCCGAAAAAAGGCGGACTCCACACCAGATTCTGACGGTTTATAGGACCATCCCGACCATCGCCGTCCCGGAAGTCAATGTCGCCAATCGACCACGAGCTTGCCGAACTGCTCGCCCTGCTCCAGTCTCGCGAACTGGCCCGGGCCGGCCTCGACAGGCTCGACGGCGTCCACCACGGGGGAGAGTCGTCCGGCAAGGAACAGGCTCGACACCTCGCGGAACTCCCGCATGTCACCCATCGTCGAGCCGTGCAGCGACAGCTGGTTCCAGAAGATCCGGGCGAGGTCGGTGGTGGCGTCCGGCCCGGTCGTGCAACCGCAGGTCACGAACCGACCGCCACGGGCCAGCGACCGGATGCACGCCCCGTGGATCGCCTTCCCGACCGAATCGAGACAGACGTCGATCCCCCGCTTCCCGGTCGCGGCCCGCACCGCCCGGCTCCAGTCGGTGCCGTCATCGAGGATGGCGGCGGAGGCCCCGAGCTCCAAGGCCCGATCGAGCTTCCACTGATGACGACTGGTCACGACGACGGTCGCCCCGAGGTGACGGCAGATGCCGAGTGCCGCCAGAGCCACCCCCCCGCCGATGCCGGGAATGAGGACGAAATCACCGGGCCGCACGCCGCCGCGGGTCGTCGCCATCCGCCAGGCGGTCAGGTGCGCGAGTCCGAACGCGGCCGCCTGGACGGGGTCGGCATCGCCGATGTCGAGGACGTTGGTGACCGGCGCAATGAACGCCTCGGCCATCGCCCCCGGCGAATGCTCACCGATCACTTCGAGCATCTCGCCGGCGGGCACGGCCCCGGGAATCGCGGGCTCGCCGACGTTCACGGCGGCATTCATCATCACCCGACGACCGATCCAGCCGTCAGCGACGCCCTCGCCGACCGCATCGACGATGCCGACGCCGTCGGAGCCGGTGACTCTGGGATATGGCCGATCGATTCCCGGCAGCCCCGCCCCGACCCAGAGGTCGAGGTGATTGAGGGCCGACGCCTCGGTCCGAACCCGCACTTCGCCCGGGCCCGGAGCGACGTCCGGAACCTCGGTCACTTCGACGTTCGGCGCCACCGGCGCCCCGCCCCGCATGACTGCGATCGCCTTCATG
>CAYZSH010000499.1:0-1835 GCA_964481025.1 uncultured Isosphaeraceae bacterium | reverse complement strand
GTCGCGACCACCGGTGGCGAGGAGGACGAGTCGGGCATGGGTGGATTCGGTGACTACGGATATCTCGAGCCCTCGAGCGGCGACCTCGTCGCCCTTGATGTGACTTCGATCGGAGCGATGCGATGACGACGATCTCACGACTCACAGGCTCGGTGGTGGTGGCGATCCTCGGTGCGGGAATCACGCTCGCGGCGGGTTGCGAATCGACGCCCGCGGCGACCTCCGGCGAGGTCGCGGCGTACGACGACAGCACGCCCGAGTCACTGCTGGCGTCGTTGAAGTCGGCCGCGAACCGATCGCTGAGCGGCTACTACGAGGGGATGCGCGATGCGACCGATTGCGACGCGCTTCCGGAGATGTGTCGACTGCTCACGGCGCGGGCCGACTCCGCTCGCGAACTCCTGGCTCTCCGCAACGCGATGGTCGAGGCGTACGGCGACGCCGGCGCGGTCGCGGGATCCGAGATGCTTCGGGGTGCATTCCTCGAGCAGTTCGACGAGATCGAGCATGCGAGCGTCTTCTCGGGAAGCGGTGACGTCGCGATCCTGCGAATCGGGACCTCGGTCTATCGCATGCGTCGCATCGGTGGCGCCTGGCGGATCGTGCAGTTCCCCGATCCTCCGTACGACCCGGTCGCCAGTGCCGAGGCGATCGAGATCGTGGTCGCCCGGGCGAAGCGGATCCGGGCCGATGTCGAGGACGGCAGCGTGCCGTCGCTGCAGGATCTCGAACTGAAGCTCGCCTCGCTCGCGGGGAACTGAAGCTCGCGACGCTCGCGGGCGGCTGAAGCCGATTCCGAACATGACGCGACCGCCGCGACTCCGAGGAGCCGCGGCGGTCGTCTTGTGGACGGATTCGCTTCGCGATCGATCAGTCGGGGAGAATGACCGAGTCGATCACGTGGATGACGCCGTTCTTCGCGTCGATGTCGGTCTTCACGACGGTGGCTCCGTCGATCATGACCTTGGCCTTGCCCTTCGCGTCCTTCTTGACCACGATCGGCGCCTCGACGCCCGCGGCGGTCGGGGCGGCCTTCAGGGTGACGACGGTGTCGGCGTACACGCGGCCGGGGATGACGTGGTAGAGCAGGATGGTGCGAAGCTGGTCGAGGTTCTCCGGCTTCAGGAGGTTCTCGACGGTGCCCGCAGGCAGCTTCGCGAACGCGTCGTCGGTCGGGGCGAGCACGGTGAGCGGCTGGTCACCGGTGAGGGTCTCGACGAGACCCGCGGCCTTCGCGGCGGCGAGCAGGGTGTGGAAGGTGCTCGCCTCGCTCGCGATCTCGACGATGTTGCGCTTCTCGGGCAGGATGACCGAGTCGATCACGTGGATGACGCCGTTGGGGGCTTCGATGTCGGTGGCGATGATCTTCGCGCCGCCGATCGTCGGGGCCTTCTCGCCGTCGATCTCCTTCATGGCGATCACGGCTCGCTGGCCGTTGGCGGTGTCCAGGGCGGACTTCTTGAGGACGTCGGCGGCCATGAGGCGACCGGGGACGACGTGGTAGGTCAGGATCGCGGCGAGGGTGCCCTTGTTCTCGGGAAGGAGCAGGGTCTCGACGGTGCCCTTGGGGAGCTTCGCGAACGCGGCATCGGTCGGGGCGAAGACGGTCAGCGGGCCCTCGCTCTTGAGGACGTCGACGAGGCCGGCGGCCTTCGCGGCGGCGAGCAGCGTCTCGAAGTCACCGGCGGCGGCCGCGACCTCGACGATGTCGCGGGCGGGTTCGCCGCGGGCACCGGCGAGCGTCTCGCTCATGGTGCAGGTGGAGGAGCAGGGGGGCGTGGTCATGGCGACCGCGCACGACACCGCGATGGTGCTGAGGAGCATGGACTGATTCC
>CAYZSH010000498.1:0-1846 GCA_964481025.1 uncultured Isosphaeraceae bacterium | reverse complement strand
ATGGCGCCGCGATGGTTCACGCGAACGGGTCGATGCGATCGCCTCGGTCCGTGGTCATGACGGTGTGACACCCGCGGGGCCGGTGAGGGCTGGGCGGCGCCTGGCGGCATGGTCGAGAGACGGATTGGTGCGCGATCGGGGCGCGATGACCGGATTCCGATCGGTGACGACATCACGTCGCAGCAGGTCTGAGGCTCGGCGGATGTTCGCGAGCCCGATGTGCCCGTCGCGATGGCCAAGAGCGCGACGTACCCAAGTCCATTCCAGGCCCTTCGGGGCAGTCGAGCCGGCGAACGGATCGTTCCATCGGCCTGCGATCGCGTTCAAGCGGGATGCCCCGTTCGAGCGCGATCCCTGAATTGATGCTTGAGCGAACCGAGATGGCTCCATAGTCTGACGGCTCGCCAAGAGGTCGCTCCAGGGGTTGGCCATGATCCATGCTCGAACGGGGTTCGCAGGTGTGCGTCACGCCGGGTTGGTCGCGTTCGGCGTCGTCGGCGCCGTGCTGTGGTGGCAGCCTTCGCGTGCCGAGGCCTTCGTGTCCTCCGCGGATCGCACCGAGGTCGCCCGCTCGATGCATGCGCTGTCGAAGCGCATGGACCGGCCGCGCGACGCGGCGATCGAGCGAGGTGCTCCAGTCGAGAGTCGCCCCGACTCGGTGCTCGACCTGGTGGGTCGCGTGGTCTACCCCGATGGCTCACCGGCCTCGGGGGCGACGGTCGTGGCCGGACGAGGGCGACCGGTCATTGCGGGGGTCGATGGCGCGTTCAAGGCGAGCCTCCTCGAGATGCCGGACGATGGCATGATCGAGGTACGGGCCTTCGGGCGTGTCGATGGTGAACGCTTCCGCGCTCGCATCGACTTCTCGCTCGGCGCATCGCCGGCTTGGACCATCGATCGCCTCGACGTGCCGCCGATCGTGCTCGAGTCGGTGAACACCTGCACCGGGATCTACGGCTGGCAGCAGGGGATCGGCGATCCGGGCATGGGTGAGAGCGGCTACCGATCGATCTTCGGGATGGCGGCCTTCGACGACGGCAACGGTCCGGCGCTCTACGCGGGCGGACTATTCGCCAGTGCGGGCGGGGTGGCCGCGAGCAACATCGCGCGCTGGGATGGCGAGCAGTGGTCTCCGCTCGGGTCAGGCGTCAACGGTTCGGTCTCCTGTCTCGCGGTCTTCGACGATGGGAGCGGTCCGGCGCTCTACGTGGGCGGCAGCTTCACGATGGCGGGCGGCGTTCCGGCGAACCGGATCGCGCGATGGGACGGCTCGGTGTGGTCGTCGGTCGGGGTGGGGATGGATCAGGGCTCGGTCTGGACGCTCGCGGTCCTCGATGACGGCTTGTCTTCGGCGCTCTTTGCCGGCGGCACGTTCACCACGATCGGCGGGACGTCCGTCAACCACCTCGCGCGATGGAATGGCGTCGCGTGGTCGTCCGTCGGTGGTGGTGTGGACGGCTTCGTGTCGGAGCTCATCGTGCACAACGACGGCAGCGGCACGAGCCTCTTCGCGGGCGGGCGATTCCTCAACGCCGGCGGCGTCGCGGCCAATCGAGTCGCGCGTTGGAACGGCTCGTCGTGGTCGCCGCTCGGGGCAGGCCTGAACGACTGGGTCGAGACCTTCGCGATCTGGGATGACGGCTCGGGCTCGGCGCTCTACGCCGGCGGGCTCTTCACGACCGCGGGTGGCTCAACGGCGAACCGTGTCGCACGCTGGGATGGCTCGTCGTGGTCGGCGGTCGGCAGCGGCATGAACGACGCCGTCTATGCGCTGACGTCCTTCGAAACGACCGACGGGAGCATGCTGGTCGCGGGCGGCAAGTTCACGACCGCCGACGGTTCGGCC
>CAYZSH010000497.1:0-1848 GCA_964481025.1 uncultured Isosphaeraceae bacterium | reverse complement strand
GACGCCGCGACGCTCGGCTGGCCCGCCCTGCTCGGATCGATCTTCGTCGCGAGCCTGCTCGGATCGCTGCACTGCGTCGGCATGTGCGGCGGACTCGCCACCCTCTCGACGGCGCTCGACGATCGACTCCACCGGGGTTCCGCGTGGCATCGGGCCCTTCCCGGCATCTCGTATCACGTCGCCCGCGGGCTGGCCTATGTCCTGCTCGGCGCGATCGCGGGAACCCTCGGCGCCGGCGTCGATCTCGGTGCCCGACTCGCGGGCTGGGGTGAACCCGCGGCGTGGATCGCCGGAATCGCGATCATCGGCATGGGGCTCGGCATCCTGCTCGCCCCCCGCCTGCTCGCCCGATGGCGTCGTCCGAACGGCGGCGGGCGGCCCGGTCCGATCATGCGGGTGCTTTCTGCGACGCATCGCACGGCGGCGGGCCTTCCGCCCGTCGCCCGGGGCGCGCTCCTCGGCGGCGCGAGTCCGTTCCTGCCGTGCGGCTGGCTCTACGCCTTCGTCGCGATCGCGGCGGGCACCGGTGCGACCCTCGGCGGCGCCGCGGTGATGTTCGCGTTCTGGGCAGGCACCGTTCCGGCGCTGGCAGGGCTCGCGACCGGCATTCACCGACTCTCGGCCGCGTGGCGTGACCGATTGCCGCGACTCACGGCGACGGCGCTCGTCGTGGTCGGGCTCATGACGATCGTCTGGCGCGGCACGGTCGCGGAAGCGGTCGCCTCCGCGACCCGCGCGACCACCGCCGACACCACGACCGTCGAGACGGTCGCCGACGAACTCCCGCCCTGCTGCCGGGCGAAGGCCGCGAGCGACGCCGACGGCGACCCGGCCACCGCGGAGACGTGCGAATGATCGCCCGCGCCGCAGACCGCACGATCGATGCCACCGCCGCGCAGGCGGGGTCGTCCGTCGAATGCACACACTGCGGCCTGCCCGTGCCCGACCATCTCGTCGTCGAGGGCGACGCGGAACAGTTCTGCTGTCACGGCTGCCGCGCGGTCCGCGAAGCGCTTCGCGCGGGCGGACTCGACGCGGCGTTCGATCGGGTCGCCGCCCGCGACGTCAGATCCGAGCGACGCCCCTCGACGATCTCGGGACGTTCCTTCGCGCATCTCGACGGCGAGTCGTTCCGGCGCGATCACGTCCAGGCCATCGACGACGAACGCTGCCGGGTCGATCTCGCGGTGGACGGGCTGCACTGCGCGGCGTGCACCTGGCTGCTTGAACGGATGCCGACGCAGCTCGACGGTCTCGTGGAGCTCCGCGCCAGGCTCGACGGCACGGCGACGATCGACTGGGATCCTTCCCGCATCGGCCTCGCCGCGATCGCCGAACGACTCGATCGGCTCGGCTATCAACTTCGTCCACTCGAACCGCGGGCGGCCCGCGAGGAGCGTCGACGAGCGTTCCTCGGCCAGTTGGTCCGGCTCGCCGCGGCGGGTGCGATCGCGGGCAACGTGATGGCGATCGCGTTCGCCCTCTACGGCGACGACGGCGCCATGGACCCCGTGATCCGCGGGTTCCTTCAGTGGATCTCGCTGGGACTCGCGGTGCTTTCGCTCGCGTGGCCCGGACGCGTCTTTCTCGCGAATGCGTGGACCGCCTTGCGGACCCGCACGCCTCACATGGATCTTCCGGTGGCGATCGGCCTCCTCGCGGCGGTCGGGGGTGGATTCGTCGCCACCGTGGAGGGGGACCGCAACGTCTACTTCGAAAGTGCGACGATGCTGGTCTTCCTCCTGCTCGCCGGGCGACTGGTGCTGGAGGTTCGCCTCCGTGCCGCCCGGCGTCGCACGGACCTCCTCGCGACCATCGCGGCCCCGACCGCACGACGGGTCCGCACCG
>CAYZSH010000496.1:0-1861 GCA_964481025.1 uncultured Isosphaeraceae bacterium | reverse complement strand
CCTGCTCACCTGCTCTCCTGCTCTCGCCGCAGGCGCCCAAACCACAGCCAGTGGAACGCGCCCGTGATGTCGTCCACGATCACGAGGATCGCGGGCAGCACCAGCAGCGTGAGGATCGTCGAGCTCATGAGTCCCCAGGTGATCGAGATCGCCATCGGCACGAGGAACCGCGCCTGAAAACTCGGCTCCAGCATGAGCGGCGTGAGTCCGAGCACGGTCGTCGCGGTCGTCAACAGGATCGGGCGCAGTCGGCGGCGTCCCGCATCGACCAGCGCCTCCTGCAGCGGCATGCCGGCGCGGCGGTTTCGGTTGAGGAACTCGACGAGGATCAACGAGTTGTTCACCACCACGCCCGCGAGCGCCACCACGCCGATCAGGCTCAGGAACGTCAGGTCGAAGCCGAGCAGCCAGTGACCCCAGACCACGCCGATCAGCGAGAACGGAATCGCCAGCATCACCGCGAACGGCTGCAGGTAACTGCCGAAGAGCCACGCGAGGATGACGTAGATCATCACGCACGCCGCGAACATCGCGACCGGAAGTGATTCGAACGCGTCGTAGACGTCCTGCTGCCGGCCGCCGATGTCGATGTTCACCGTCGGATGCTTCGCTCGGATCTGCTCGAGCGCCGGCCCCATGGCCGCGGTCACCGATTCGGGACTCGTGAACGGATCGACGTCGGCGGTGACGGTGACCGCGCGTTCGCGGTCGATGCGACGCACCACGGAGTTCGCCTCGCCCTCGGTCACGACCGCGATCTCCGAGAGCGGGATCGAGCGACCGTCGAGGGTCGTGACCCAGAGATCCTCGATGCGTCCGATCGACCGGCGGGCCGACTCGTCGAGCACGATGCGGACGTCGATGTCCTCGCGATCGGCGCTGAAGACGTGCGCTTCGATGCCGTAGACCGCACCGCGGACCTGTCGCGCCACATCACGCACGTCGATGCCGAGCGACGAGGCCGCGGGCACCAACGCGATGCGAAGCTCCCGAAGACCGACCTCGTCGTCATCGGCGATGCCGTAGACGCCCTTGTACGTCGCGAGGAGGGCCTGCACGTCCGCGACCGCGGCGTCGACCGAGGGGCGATCGTCGCCGGTCACCTCGTACGTGATCGCCGCTCCGCCGGGGCCGCCGTCGATCTCGCGCCAGGTGATCCGCTCCGCCGCCGAGAGATCCCCCGCCGCCTCCCGAACCGCCTCGATGATCTCGGGACTCGGCCGATCTCGGTCCTCGATCGCGGTGAGCTCGAAGAAGATCTGCGCGATCGACGTCGAGGCCGGGTCCGCGAGTCCGGTCTGCACGTCGAACGCCTGCCCCGCGGAGAGACTGGTGTAGACGACCTCGGGCTGGGTGCGGGCGGCGTCCTCGATCCGACGCGCAAGCGCCCTGGTGGCTTCGATCTCCGTGCCCGGCGGCATCCGCACGTCGACCACGACGTTCTCGGCGTCGTCGACCGGCAGGAACACGAATTCGACGCGACCACCGGTCACCATGCCCATCGAGATCGCGAGCGTCGCGAGGGCGACCGCGGTCGCGATCCACCGGAACTTCACGACCACCGTCGCGAATCGCCCATACGCATCGATCATCGGCTCGACGATCCGGCGGTCACGCCAGACACCGAACCGGTCGGCCGCCCCGAAGATGCCGTGACCGTGACTGCGGCCGATGCCCTTGAGCGCATGCACCATGTGCGACGGCAGGATGAACATCGACTCCATGAGGCTGATCGACAGCGCACACAGCACGACCATCGGCAGCGCGCCGAGCAGCTTGCCCATGTTGCCCTTGAGGAAGATCAGGGGCATGAACGCGACGATCGTGGTGAGCACCGTGCCGACGACCGGCCAGAAGACCT
>CAYZSH010000495.1:0-1873 GCA_964481025.1 uncultured Isosphaeraceae bacterium | reverse complement strand
ACCCGTTCCTTCTCGGCCTCGGTGGTGACCATGATGACCGGCGTCTTGTTGCCGGTCTTGCGGATCTCCCGCACGAAGGTCAGACCGTCCATGTTGGGCATGTTCCAGTCGACCAGCAGCAGGTCGGGCTTGAACGCCACCACCTTGCTCAGGGCGTCCTGTCCATCACAGGCCTCCTCCATCTCCTCGATGCCGAGGCTGGTGAGGATGTTCTTCTGAATGTTCCGCATGGTCTTCGAATCGTCGACGAGCATGACACGCATGGCTGGATTCCTCTCTCAGGTTCCGGTTCAGGCTGCCTCGGACACCGGCTTGGACTGGGCGACCGACTCCTTGAGCGCCACCTCGATGCAGAAGCGGCCCATCGGCGAGTCGAACGGGATGTACATGCAGAGCGAATCGCTCGGCTGCTGCACCTTGTGACCGTGTCCGACCACGACCGACGGACACGAGATGCTGACGGTGCGACCTTCGAGCTTCGCCTTGGCGGCGCCCGAGATCATGTTGACCAGCTCGCCGACCGCGTCGGAGAAGTCCGCACTGTCGATCGGCATCGCGGCGCCCGCGAAGGTCTCGACGACCTTCTCCGCGGTCGACGCGGGAAAGCTCAGCACGACCATGCCGACGACGTCGCCGCTGAGACCGATGATCCCCGACACGTCGTTGGCGAAACTCGGCACCAGCGGGCACGCCGACGGGCGGCCCGGAGTGATGTCGGTGGCGAGCATGGTCTGGAAGACGGTCTTCGCAGACGCGATGAATGGCATGATGTCCCCGGCGTCCATGGATCCCTCCGGAAGGTCCGGTCGCGTGCGGCGACGCGGACGTCATCGAATCGGATGTGGGATCCCCCGGACCCCGGCGGTCGCTCCCCGTGTGGAGGACCGAGTGGGTCTTCGGTTCGAGCCGCACGAGGATCAAGTGCCGCAGGCGATGGCGGTCGAACTCCGCGCCGACCATGCCGACCCGCTCGATAACCGGGTGGGCGTCCGCCCCGTTCGACGACGAATCAGCCGTCCGAACGCGAGTCGGGCACGGTCGTGACCGGCGGCGGAGGTGTGCCGCGCTCGCGGGTCCGCTCCTCGGGCTGCGTGAGCGTGAGGATCGCGATCGCGGTGCCGTAGGCGCTCGACCGCGGGAAGACGCGATCGTTCCAGGCGCCCGATTCGTCGTCGCGCACCGAGAGCAGCAGACGCTGCAGCTTCTCGCGCCACGCCGCCCGTTCCGCCTCGGGAAGTCGCTCGATCGCCTCGGCCGCGTAGCCGTGCGCGAACATGAAGTAGTACGGGGCGACCCCGTACGGCGGCTGGTGCGTGCCCGTCTTCTCCTTGCGCTTCAGCAGTTCGTTCCAATGCTCGACGAACGCCGCGATCGCGCGACGCAGGCCGTCGGCGTCGCCGAGTCCGAGCTCCGAACGAACCGTCTCGACCGCGACCATGCGCCCGATCGCCCCCGGGATCTGCGTCGATGACTCGGTCGTCTTCCGACGCGCGGCGTACGCGACGTGCCCGTCCTCGCCGAGGGTGAGGTCGAGCCCGGCCATCGCGCGATCCACGAGTCCGTCGGGCACCTCGAAGCCCTGTCGCCTCGCCTCGACCAGCGCCTGCACGCCGGGTGGCGTCATGAACGGACTGGTCGCGTCGGGGCGATCGAGCGGTCCGCGCCGCGCGTAGTTCCAACCCCCGACCTCGGGGATCTCGATCCGGGCGAGTCCGTCGATGTAGAAGCGGATCGCGTCGTCGTGCGTGGCGGCATCCGCCTCGGACACGAGCCCCCGCTCCCTCGCTTCCAGCAGAAAGCGAAGCCCGTAGATGTAGCCCCAGCCCCGAACGTCGTAGCCACCGCGATAGACCGGCGACATCCGAGGATGCGC
>CAYZSH010000494.1:0-1873 GCA_964481025.1 uncultured Isosphaeraceae bacterium | reverse complement strand
CCTGTCCACCGTGGTAGGTGGGCGCCGAACCTTGGGTGCCCATTCGACTGTTGGCGTTCGGTTGTGCGATGCCGGTGTTCACCGCCGCTTGGCGCGATGCGCTTTGTCCGGCAAAGGTCGCAGTCGCCACCACGCTGACGATGGCGTCGATGTCTGCTGCGACGAGCGTGTACGTCTGCGCAGTTGCCGATGCGATGTTCGCGCCGTTGCGTTGCCATTGGTACGAGACCGTGCCGACGTTGCTGCCGGTCGGCGACAGGTCCGCAGCACCGGGGCCGCCGCACAACAGGACATCACCGGCGGCGGCACTCGGGAGCGATGTCACGATCGCTGTCGGTGACGACTGGAGTCGGATCGACACAGCATTCAAGACAGGCACCGGCAGCCGCTCGGTGATCGAGGCCGTCGCCGTCTGGCTGACGCTGCCGCCCCAGTTCGCTGCCGTCACCGTGCAGGCCAGCGTGCCGGGGAACGAGGTGAACGTGTAGCCCTGCACGACCCGCGTCGTGCCGATCTCGGTGCCGCCGTACGTCCATCGGTACGAGAGCGTCGGAGCCGGATTGCCTGCGACGGTCGGCGTCGCAACGGAGATCGTGTACGGCGTGTTCGGATAGACCGCGAAGCTGCTCATGCCGCAGGCGCTCCGATGGTGATCGTGGATGTGAACGACGGCGCAACGTAGTCGTCGTTGAAGGTGCCACCGTCAATCATCGAAGGCACCGTCGCGTTTGTGTCGATCGACCATGAATCGCCAGTGGCGGTGTACGTCACCGCCCCAGTCTCTGACGGTCTCAGCACGATCGGCTCCACATCAGCGACAAACCGGCTGGTGTCGGGATCCCATCGCAGCATCGCGCCGTCGTCGAGTCCGCTCCCGCTCGGCACTTCGACCGACAGCGGCAGCATCAGCGTGCCGCCTCGGAAGATCTCCGGGCATTGGTCCCACGGCGTGCGAACCGACGACACGCCGATCCTGCCACTCACGACTCCACCCGATATCGCAAATCCCACTTCGCCCCGCTCCAACAAAGCGTAGCTGTTGGCCTGTGAGTCGATGACGAAGCTGTCGTCGCTCCGCAGGATGATCCGCGAGTTCCACGTTGTCACGAGAACGTGCCTCCGTCGATCTCAGTCGCCGCGACGACCGCCCCGACCGTGAACTTCCCGGCGTCCGCGTCATAGACGACGGTTCCGTCTGCGGTCGGGTAGGCGTCGAGCGTCAGAACCTCGGCGTCCGCAACCCACTTGGAGTTCGTCGCGTCCCAGCGGACGGTGGTGCCGTCCGACTTCGACGCAATGTCCTCGTAGACGACGGGGGTAGTCGCGGTGATTTCAGGCCCAGCGGCTCCTTGAGTCTCATACACCGCCCCGCCGCCCAAGTACACGCAGTTGAGAACGTTGTCACCGCTTGGGTTGACTCCCAGATACGCTTGCGCACTTCGGATCAGCGTCGATCCAATCGTCTGCTCATCAATCTGGACCGCAAGCTCGCCCTTTGCGACGTTCGTTGCAGACGCACCCGCCCAGTTTTGACTCGTATCGTGTCGAAGGATGATCCGTGTGTCTGGCATGGCTTACTCGGAGAAGCTCGTCGCGTTGCCGCCGTTGATGACGGATGGAGCAGTTGCGGTGCTGGTCACAAGGGACCACGCGGTTGTGTCTGAGTCGTACTTCAGGAAGCCCGTGGTCGTCGGGGCAGGTGGCAACGCCGCATCCGTGAAATAGGTGCTGAGGTAGCCAAGTGCATTTACGTCCGACTGCAAGTCAGACACTTGCGTGCCGAACAACTGGAGCGTGGATTCCTGCGCGAGATCCAGATCCCCTTCGGGGGTTTGCGGCAGATCCGCAAGATCGACCTTGGTTGCCAGAGCGT
>CAYZSH010000493.1:0-1877 GCA_964481025.1 uncultured Isosphaeraceae bacterium | reverse complement strand
GTGATCCTCTGCACCGGCAAGGTCTACTACGACCTCGCCACGCGGCGGGACGAGACCGAACGCGACGACGTCGCACTGGTCCGCGTCGAACAGCTCTATCCCTTCCCCGAGGACGAGGTGCGGCAGATCGTCGAGTCGTACCCGAACCGCGAGCAGGTCACGTGGGTCCAGGAGGAGCCACGCAACCACGGGGCGTTCTTCCACGTGCAGCGGATGATGAAGGAGCATCTCGAGATCGAGATCGACGACATCAGCCGCGTGTCGAGCCCGAGTCCGTCGGGCGGTTCCTCCTCGATGCACGAGCAGGAGCAGCAGGAGATCGTCCTGGCCGCGATCGACGGCACCGGCCCCCGCGCCGGCTCGACGTCCAAGAAGGCGTCCAATTTGGCCTCCAAGGCTGACGCCGGACGTCGAAAGTCCTCCGCGTCCCGTTGAGTTCCGATTCACGCGGCCGTCGCGTCGGCCGCATCCGATTCGCCCGAGTCTTCCCTTCACCGGACCCACCGCCTCATGAGCGTCGAGATCACGATTCCGAGCCCCGGCGAGTCGATCAGCGAGGTCACCCTCGGTACCTGGACGAAGCAGTCGGGCGACTGGGTCGAGAAGGACGAGATCATCGTCGAGATCGAATCCGACAAGGCCACCCTCGAGATCACCAGCCCAGCAAGCGGCGTGCTCAACGCGACCGGCAGCACCGGTGATGAACTGGAGGTCGGCGCCGTGATCGGCACGATCGACACCGACGCCGCGAAGCCCGCCGGTGCCGAGACCGCCGCGGCCGCACCCGCGACGGCGGCATCGGCCGCGACAGCATCGACCGCCACCGACGTCAAGGCCACGCCCGTCGCGAAGAAGATGGCCGCCGACAACGGCGTCGATCTCGCCGCGGTCACCGGCACCGGCCCCGCGGGCCGCGTCACCAAGGCCGACGTCATGGCCGCCTCGTCCGCACCCGCGGCGACGGCCGCACCCGCCACGGCCCCGGCGCCGGCCGCCTCGGCGCCCGCCCCGACCCCGGTCGCGATCCCGACCTCGGCGAGCACCGGCGGCACCCGCGAGGTGCGTCGCGTCCGCATGACGAAGCTTCGTCAGCGGATCGCCGAGCGTCTCGTCGAGAGCCAGAAGGTCGCCGCGACGCTCACGACCTTCAACGAGGTCGACATGAGCCGCTCGATGGCGCTCCGCAAGAAGTACAAGGACGCCTTCGCCGACAAGCACGGCGTCGGTCTCGGCTTCATGAGCTTCTTCGTGAAGGCCACGATCCACGCCCTCCGGTCGCAGCCGATCGTGAACGCGTCGATCGTCGGCGACGAGATCGAGTACCACGACTACATGGACGTCGGCGTCGCGGTCGGCACCGACAAGGGCCTCGTCGTCCCGGTGCTTCGCAACGCCGAGACGATGTCGTTCGCCGAGATCGAGGCCCGGATCAAGGACTTCGCGATCCGCGCCCGCGCCGGCAAGCTCTCGGTCGATGAGATGACCGGCGGCACCTTCACGGTCTCCAACGGCGGCGTGTACGGCTCGATGATGTCGACCCCGATCCTCAACCCGCCGCAGACCGGCATCCTCGGCATGCACGCGATCAAGAACCGCGCGGTCGAGGACCCCGACAATCCGGGGTCGATCGTGCTCCGCCCGATGATGTACATCGCGATGAGCTACGACCACCGCATCATCGACGGCACCGAGGCGGTCACCTTCCTGAAGACCATCAAGGAAGGCGTCGAGGAGCCGGAGCGGTTGCTGTTCGACGTGTGACAGAGGAATTCGGCGGGCTCGATCGCTCACGGAGTCGGCCGAGTTCCCCCTCCGCCCGCTGCGCGGGCACCTCCCCCGCACGCGGGGGAGGAGAATTGCGGGGCGGGCGACCGGGC
>CAYZSH010000492.1:0-1885 GCA_964481025.1 uncultured Isosphaeraceae bacterium | reverse complement strand
CATGCGCTGCGGGACGCCTGAGCCATGACCACCGACCGACCGAGCCACGACATCGTGATCGCGGGCGCCGGACTCGCCGGGGCCCTGCTCGCGACCGCGCTCGGCCGGGCGGGTCATCGGGTTCGACTCTTCGAACGCCGCATGGATCCGCGTCGCGCCGATGCGGAGAGCGGCCGATCGATCAACCTTGCCATCAGCGTCCGCGGCCTGCACGCCCTCGCATCGGTCGGCTTGGAAGAGGCCGTGCTGCGCGATGCGGTCCGCATGCCCGGTCGCATGATCCATCAGGGCGGCCACGAACTCTTCAGCCCGTACAGCCGTGATCCGAACCGGGCCATCAACTCGGTCAGCCGCAGCGGACTGAACCGGATGCTCGTCGAGACGGCCGCCGCGACGCCCGGTGTGGAACTCGTCTTCGAGGCGAAGTGCGTGGACGCCGATCTTGAGGATCACGCCCGTCCGGCCGCGATCTTCGAGTTCGCCGACGGTCGACGCGAACGGGTCGAGGCCGATCTCGTCGTCGGTGCCGACGGCGCGTTCAGTGCGATGCGGGAGTCGATGCGTCGGACGACACAGTTCGACTTCTCGCAGTCGTGGCTCGCCGCGGGCTACAAGGAACTCTCCTTTCCGCCCGCCGAGAACGAGTCCGGTCCCCACGGCCGGTTCCGACTCGAGCCGAACGCTCTGCACGTCTGGCCGCACGGCGGCTCGATGATGATCGCCCTGCCCAACGCCGATGGCTCGTTCACCGGCACCCTGTTCTGGCCGTTCGAAGGCGACCACTCCTTCGCAAGCCTCGAAGGTGCGAGCGACGACGAGATTCTGGCGTTCTTCCGCACGCACTACCCCGACGCGGTGCCGCACATGCCGACGCTCGTCGAGGACTGGCGGAACAACCCGACCAGTGGACTCGTGACCATGCGATGCCGCCCCTGGCACCGCGGCCGCGGCGTGCTGCTCGGCGACGCCGCCCACGCGATCGTGCCGTTCTATGGACAGGGTGCGAACGCCAGCTTCGAGGACGTCGAGGCGCTGGTGGACGCGCTCGCGGCGCATCCATCGGATCTCGACGCCGCGATCGCAGCGTACGAGGATGAACGCATCGACAACGCCAACGCGATCGCGGACCTCGCCCTCGATCAGTTCATCGACATGCGGGATCGGGCCGGCGACCGATGGCATCGCCTCGCCAAACGCGGCAGCCAGTTCCTCGGCGCAGTGATCCCGACGTTCTGGACCCCGCTGTACGACATGGTGAGCTTCTCGCGGATTCCGTACGCGACGGCGGTCGCGAAGGCGGCACGTCAGGCGCACGTGCTGCGGACGCTCGCGACCGCAGCGCTGCCGGTCGGGATCATCGTGGCGCTGCTGCTCTTCGTGTTGCTGGGTCGGGGTTGAACTGGGTTACCACGGAGGGCACGGAGGGGGCACGGAGGGCCACGGAGTTTTTTTGGTTGGCAGGCTTGGAGACTGCGCGACACCTGAAGGTCCGGCCCGATCTCCAATCTCGAGTTTCAAGTTGTGATCCCCCGACATCCGTATTGTTAGCGGGCTGAAGACCACTTCACACCGACGTCGTGTTCAAGCGTGCATCCCTTCTCCCTCTGTGGCCCTCCGTGCCCTCCGTGGTCAATCACGAGAACCCCATGATCGACATCACCCCCCCCATCGTGGCCGGGCGCACCAAGGTGTGGCCGGGTGACAATCCTCCGACCCGCGAAGTGCTCTGTCGGATCGCCGATGGTGCGACCGTCGATCTCTCGACGCTTCGCACCACCGTGCATCTCGGCGCTCACGCCGACGCGCCATGTCACTACGGTGACGGCCGACGCGGCATCGACGAGCAGCCGCTCGACCTCTACTGGGGCCGCTGCGAGGTCATGCG
>CAYZSH010000491.1:0-1901 GCA_964481025.1 uncultured Isosphaeraceae bacterium | reverse complement strand
AGGGAGCGGGTCACGCGAGGTGACGTTGACGCTCGTCGTCGAGTGACGCGAGGCTCGTCAGCCGTTGCCCCACGCGCCGAGCAGCACGGCTAGGTCGGCGCCGCCCGTGACGCCATCGCCATCGAGATCCGCGATCGGCGTGCCCCACGCCGCGAGCAGCGCCGCGAGATCGGCGCCGTCCACCAGGCCGTTGCCGTCGAGATCGGGCGTCGACGTCGAGGTCGCCAGCTCGATCGCCGCCAGTTGATTGGGCGTGGTCACCATGACGCGTGAGACCCCGTCGATGGTCTGGATCGCGGCGAAGCCAGGGCGTCCCGAGCATCCCAGGACGAGCCGCCAATCGGTCTGGCCGTTCGCATCGAAGCGCAGGAGCGTCGTCTCGAGATCGCCGGACCATCCCGGCGGCGTGCAGGCGTCGGGGCCGTAGGGCGGAAGCGGCGCGAGCGAGCCGATCGCGATCGCACCGTCGCCGTCGGCGACGATGCGGCGCACGAAGCCGTCGTTCCCGCTCTCGGGCGGAATCACCCGCACCCAGCGCCGCGTGCCGTCGGCCGCGAGGCGTGCCGCGACCCAACCGGTGTAGAGGCTGCCGGTGATGGCACCGCTTCCGGCCACGAGGAGATCGCCGTTGGGGGCTGCTTCGACCCACGCCATCGTCGCGGTGGTCAGTCCGCCGTCGCTGAAGGTCTCGCTCCAGGTTCGCTCGCCGTTCGGGTCGTACGCCGCGACCGCCGCACGCAGGCCAGACTTGGTCGCCATGCGTCCTGCCACCACCAGTCCGCCGTCGGCGGTGCGGATCAATCGGGTGGGGGAGAAGAAGTCGCTCTCAGTGCGCTGCCAAGCGACCGAGCCGTCGGCGGCGAGCGAGACGAGAAGCAGCTGCAGGTTGTTCGAGATCGTGCCTGCCCACGCGACGGTGCCGTCCTCGCCGACCGCCATCGAACGCACGCCGGCGGTGATCGAGCCTGGCGCCGGCGTGATGCCGCGCTCCCAGAGCTTCACGCCATCGGGCGAGTACTTCCAGACGCAGAGGAATCCGCCGGTCGCGGATCCGATCCCAAGCACGTAGGCGTTGCCTTGCGGATCGGTCTCGACGATCCGGCCTTGCGCGAGCAGCGACGCGCCGGACTCCTCGTTGCGGAACCAGAGCAGTGTGCCGTCGGGGTCGTACTTGACGAGCAGCATGCGATCGGCGGCGGCCTGCGCAGGCTTGTCGAAGCCGGTGGCGAAGACGTTGCCCTCGCCGTCGGTCGCGGTCCAGTACACCCGCTCCGCGCAGTGGCCGGCAGGCCGGTAGTCCCTTGCCCACTGCACGACGCCGTCGGGCGCGACCTTCTTCACCTGAAAGAGGTGGATGCAGATGCCGGAGGGCTGGGTCTCCGTGCCCGAGCACGCGAAGGTGTTGCCGGCGGCATCCTGCGAGAAGTGCACCGACTCGCCGAAGGCGTACTCGAGCGGTGTACGCCACGCAGTCTCGGGCGGCTCCGAGAAGGATGCGGCCGCGCAGGCGAGAACTCCGGCCGCGACGACGGAACAGCGCACGGTCGGGGCGAACGGGATGAAGTCCATCGAGCGTGCTCCTGCCTGCGACGTTCGATCGAAGGCCTCGATCGGCCGCGTCACGGGTTGCCGCGACAACGCGACGGCGCCGGGGGTTCCCCGCGTCCGGCGATCGACCTCCATGGTGAACCCCATCCGCTCTCGCGGATACCGCCGATCCCGAAGTTCCCGCCAATCGGCGGCGCTCCCGCGGCTCGGCGCGACGATCACCAACAGCCGGGCGTCTATCGGACCGCGGGTTGGGCCGCGTCTCCGAACGTATCTTGGGTCCATGCTCGCCGATCCGCCCGAGCCGGACTCGCCTCGCGACGCCGCCGAAGACGCCTGCCTGCGCCGCTACT
>CAYZSH010000490.1:0-1921 GCA_964481025.1 uncultured Isosphaeraceae bacterium | reverse complement strand
CTGAGCTCGACGACCTCGACGAACTGCTTCGCGGCCTCGAGGAGTTCCGCGAGCATCTCGGCGGCAAGGCGACGATCGCGATGCCGTCGCGGATCGGGGCGAGCGAGGACGTGCCGCCGCCGAGAGGCGAAGAGGTGGCGCGGGGGATCACGCAGCTCGGCTCGAGCGGGTCCTGATCGCTCGAGTCGAGTCGACCGGTCCCCAAGTCTCGCTAGAGCGGCACGGGTCGCGAGGCCGATCACTTCTCCGAACGCCGGTTGGCACCCGAGTCCGACCGCTCGAATCCAAAGCGATCCCCCGATGAGACTGGCCTATCTCACCACTGCGTATCCGAAGGTCAGCCACACCTTCATCCGTCGCGAGATCGTCGAGCTCGAGCGACGCGGGAACGAGGTGACCCGCCTTGCGATCCGCGGCGCCGAGGGCATGATCGCCGATCCAGCCGATCGCGACGAGGCGGCTCGCACCTTCGTCTGCCTCGACCAGCCCGCGACCCGATTCGCCTGGTGCACGCTCACGACCATGCTCCGCCACCCGGCGCGGTTTGCGCGGGCGCTCGCGACGACGGTCTCGCTCAGTCGCACGAGCGATCGTGGGCTCTTCAAGCATCTGGCCTACCTCGCCGAGGCGACAGTCCTTCTTCGGTTCGTGCTTCCGAAGCGCATCGAGCATCTGCATGTCCACTTCGGCACCAACGCTGCCGCAGTCGCGATGCTGATGCGGATCCTCGGTGGTCCGCCGTTCAGCTTCACGGTCCATGGACCAAGCGAGTACGACGCTCCGCTCGGATTCTCGCTGGGGCGGAAGATCGAGGCCTCGAGATTCGTCGTCGCGATCACGAGCTTCGGGCGATCGCAGTTGCGGCGATGGGTGTCGCCGAGTCTCTGGGATCGAATCCGCATCGTGCATTGCGGCGTCAGCGAGGAGTTCCTTGCCGACGCGGAGGAAGTGCCGGATGTCGCGCGATTCGTCTGCGTCGGTCGGCTCACGCCGCAGAAGGGGCAGATCGTGCTGCTCGAGGCGCTGGCGCTTCTTCGCGATCGCGGTCGCCGCCCGCACCTCGTCCTCGGCGGCGACGGCGAGATGCGCGACGACATCGAGGCGGCGATCGATCGCCTTGGCCTGCGCGAACAAGTCACGATCACCGGATGGATCTCCGAGGCCGAAGTGCGCCAACACATCGCCGAGTCGCGCTGCATGGTGATGCCGAGCTTCGCCGAGGGCCTGCCGGTCGTCATCATGGAGTCGCTTGCGATGCGGCGACCCGTGATCAGCACCTTCATCGCCGGCATTCCGGAACTCGTGGTGCCCGGCGAGGTCGGGTGGCTGGCGCCCGCATCCGACGTCGAGCGACTCGCCGACTGCATGATGGATGCGCTCGACGCGCCGATCGATCGGCTGCGGGCGATGGGTTCACGCGGTCGCGAACTCGTGCGCGAGCATCACCGCATCGCGACCGAGGTCGAGCGGCTCGAGGGCTTCTTCCGCGCCTCGATCGCCTCCGGCCGCTGACGTTCGGCCCGCCTCTCGAACACCGCCAAGGGATCTCCCGCGAAGCGGGGACCGACGCTCTGCCGAACCATCGTCGACCCGATGGACGCAGGGTCATCCACGCCGGAGATCGGCGTCATCGGCACCATCGAATGGATCGATCGCGCCCGCCGGCCTCAGCCACGGTCGCCGTACCCGGCCGGATGGGCCTCGTGCCAGCGCCACGCCGTCTCGACGATCGTGCGGAGTTCGGCGAAGCGCGGCTTCCAGCCGAGCTCGCGCACGAGCTTCGATGCATCGGCCACCAGCGCCGGCGGATCGCCGGGGCGTCGCGGCTCGAGCCTTCGAGACACCTTCCGTCCGGTGACCGCTTCGCACATCTCGATCACCTCGAGCACCGAGTTGCCGGTGCCGGTTCCCACGTTGTAGA
>CAYZSH010000489.1:0-1936 GCA_964481025.1 uncultured Isosphaeraceae bacterium | reverse complement strand
GGCCCGCGAACATCGTGAACTTCACTTCGCCGCCGTCCGCTTGGACGGCGGCGTTTTCATGACCGGGCCGTTTTCGGTTCACGCTTCGGAAGCGATCCGCATGCGCGGCACTCACGATCACTTGTCGGTTGCACCATCCTTCGCATGCGCGACGGCAACACGTGCGTCGTCAACTTCTCGACCGGGTCCTGCCCGCTACCTGCACGTTGCAGGTGACGCCCTCGAGACCCGCAGGGAGAAACTCATGCGCCGGAAGACGAATGGACGGAGCCTCGTGGCCGCGACGGCGGTCGCCGCCGCGGCGGGAACTGCGCTCGCGGGCGGCAAGGGAGCGTTCACGCTCACGCTGCTTCACAACAACGACGGCGAGTCGAAGCTCATCAGCGCCAGCCCCACGCAGCCGGACTTCGGCGGCATCGCACGCTTCGCGACGGTGGTCGCCAACGCCAAGGCAGCGGCCCCCGGTGGCGTGCTCACGCTGACCTCCGGCGACAACTTCCTCGCCGGTGCGCAGTGGGACTGCAGCCTCACGAACGGCGTGCCGTACTACGACTCGATCGCCTTGAATCTCATCGGCTACGACGCGCTCTGCCTCGGCAACCACGACTTCGACTTCGGTCCCGACGTGCTGGCGAACTTCATCGAGGGCTTCGCCGCCGATGTCCCGTTCCTCTCGGCGAACCTCGACGTGACGCCCGAGCCCGCACTCGCGGCGCTCGCGGCGGCCGGACGCATCGCGCCGTCGACGCTCGTCGAGATCGAGGGCCGGCTCGTGGGCGTCGTCGGCGCCACGACCACGCAGCTGCCGTTCATCTCGAGCCCCGGCGACGTCATCGTGGATCCAGACGTCCAAGGGGCGGTGCAGGCGCAGATCGACGCCTTGATCGCGGCTGGCGCGAAGATCGTCGTCCTCACCAGCCACCTGCAGAGCGTCACCGAGGACCTTGCGCTCATTCCGACGCTTCGCGGCGTCGACATCGCGATCGCCGGCGGCGGCGACGATCTGCTCGCGAATCCAGGCACGCCCCTGCTGCCCGGCGACTCCTCCGAGGGCCCGTACCCGATCCTCGTGACCGACGCGGACGGTCGGATCGTGCCGGTGGTCACCACGACCGGCGACTATCGCTATCTCGGACGGTTCGAAGCCACCTTCGACGGGGCTGGTGAGCTCGTCTCGATCAATCCAGACAGCGGGCCGATCCGCGTGCTCGGCGGGGACTATCCCGATGCAGTCACGCCGGATCCCACGATCCAGTCGCTCGTCGTCGATCCGGTCGAGGCGTGTGTCGAGGGGCTTGCCTCGAACGTGATCGCCCTCAACGAGGTTCCGCTCGATGGTCGCACCTCGCAGGTCCGGTCCCGTGAGACCAACCAGGGCAATCTCTGCGCCGACGCGCTCCGCTGGCAGGCCTCGCAGCTTGCGGCCGCCTACGGGGTGCCGGCGCCGCAGGTCGCGCTGCAGAACGGCGGCGGCATCCGCAACAACTCGATCGTGCCAGTCGGGCCGTTCACGGAGCTCGACAGCTACAGCATCCTTCCGTTCGCGAACTTCGTCTCGGTGTTCCCGTCGGTCCCGGTCGAGACCTTCAAGCAGGTGCTCGAGAACGCGGTCTCGCGGATCGCGCCGCCGCCGGGAGCGCCGACCTCGGGCAACGGCCGCTTCGCCCAGGTCTCGGGCTTCCGCTTCACCTACAACGTCGATCTTCCGCCGGGCTCCCGGGTGACCGGAGTCGTCCTCGACAACGGGCCGGTGCTCGTCTCCAACGGCATGGTCGTCGAGGGTGCCGAGCCGATCAGCGTCGCGACCATCGACTTCCTCGCGAGGGGCGGCGATCAATACCCGTTCGGCGATCTGCCGTTCGTGAACCTCGGCGTCACCTATCAGCAGTCGCTCGAGAACTTCGTGATCGACGGCCTCGCGGGCGTGATCTCGGCC
>CAYZSH010000488.1:0-1978 GCA_964481025.1 uncultured Isosphaeraceae bacterium | reverse complement strand
ACCAACCCCTCAGTCGCCTTCGGCGACAGCTCCCCGCAAGGCGGGGAGCGGCTCACCGCGGGGGGACGGGTGCGCCTCCCTACTTCCCCAGCCCGCGCGCGAGTGTGAGGTACGACTCGAGTTGCGCCTTCACCTCAAGCATCGAGTCGCCGCCGAACTTCTGACGCAAGGCCCGGGCGATCTCGAGACCCACGACGTTCTCAGCGACCACGCTCGCGGCGGCGATCGCGCTGACGTCGCTGCGTTCGTACGCGCTGTCGTCCTTCTCGCGGGTCACGAGATTCACGCTCGGCATGCCGCGAAGCAGCGTGGCGATCGGCTTCATGGTGCCGCGGACCACGACCGGCATGCCGTCGGTCATGCCGCCTTCGAGTCCGCCCGCGTTGTTGGTCTCGCGGACGAAGCCGAGATTCCGTTCATCGGTGCGTGAGCCGTCGTAGTCGATCGCGTCGTGGACCTGCGAGCCGTTGCGGCGGCCGGTCTCGACGCCGAGCCCGATCTCGACCGCCTTGAACGCCTGGATGCCCATGACCGCGTACGCGAGTCGCGCGTCGAGCCGATCGGACCACTGCACGCACGAGCCGAGTCCCGGCGGACAGCCGAAGACGTGCACCTCGACGAAACCGCCGACCGTGTCCTTGTCGATCTTCGCCTGCCGGATGCTGGCGATCATCGCCTCGCTCGCGGCGGGGTCGGGGATCGCGACGTCGCTCGCGTCACGGGCGGCGCGGAGTTCCCGCCAGTTCGCTTCCGTGACGACGACGTCGCTCATCGCGGCCGGAGCCGGGCCACCACCGCGGACGAAGCCGAAGACCTCGATGCCGAGGTCGCGGAGCATGCAACGGGCGAGGGCGCCGAGGGCGGTGCGGCCCGCGGTCTCCCGGGCGCTCGCGCGTTCGAGCGTCTCGCGACAGTCGGGCACGAGCCACTTGAGGCTGCCCGCGAGGTCCGCGTGACCCGGCCGCGGCCGTTCGACCGGGGGCGTGCGCTCGAGATCGTCGAGGCGACTGTCCTTGTTGGGGACCAGCATCGCGACCGGAGCACCCGTCGTGTGCCCGAGTCGGACGCCACCGAGGTACTGCGCGTGATCGGTCTCGATCCGCTGACGACCGCCGCGGCCGTAGCCGCCCTGCCGCCGACGAAGCTCGCCGTCGATGAACTCGGTGTCCACCTCGACGCCACGGGGAAGCCCCTCGATGAAGCCGAGGACGCCCGGTCCATGCGACTCGCCGGCGGTGCGATACGTCAGATCTGCCATGGGGGCGGAGTGTATCGCCGAGCCGCGCCGCCACCGGTGCGATCACGCGGGAGCCCTACCATGTCGGTCTCATGACCGACTCCGCGACGACCGACCCGACGGCGCCGACCACGGCGATCACGACTCCCGACGATCTCACCCCGGCGGCGATCGTCGCCGCGCTCGATCGGCACATCGTCGGACAGCGCGACGCGAAGCGCGCGGTGGCGGTCGCCATGCGGAACCGCTGGCGACGGCGGCAACTGCCCGCCGAGATCGCCCGCGAGGTCGTGCCCCGCAACATCATCATGCTCGGTCCGACCGGCGTCGGGAAGACCGAGATCGCGCGGCGACTCGCCGGCCTTCTGAAGGCGCCGTTCGTCAAGGTCGAGGCGACCAAGTTCACCGAGGTCGGCTACGTCGGACGTGACTGCGAGTCGATGATCCGCGACCTTCTGGAGGTCGCGATCCGACTCACCCGTCAGGAACAGGCGGATGCGGTCCGCGCCCGCGCCGAGACCGCCGCGAAGGACCGGCTCGTCGCGATCCTGCTCGGCGACGAGAAGGCGACCGATGCCGCGGCGGCGAAACCCGCGGCGACGATCGACGCCGACGGACGCCCGGTCACGGCCGCGGACGATCCGCACGAACGCGTCCGCGCCCGGCTCCGCGAGAAGCTTGACGCGGGGCTGTTCGACCAGCACGAGGTCGAGATCGTGGTCCGCGAGAAGCCGACCGTTC
>CAYZSH010000487.1:0-2003 GCA_964481025.1 uncultured Isosphaeraceae bacterium | reverse complement strand
CTTGCCGGAACATGCGACGACGGTTCGCGGCTCGATGTGCTCGTCAAGTGGACGCCGACGGCCTCGACGCAGGCGGGTGGCGAAGTCGCCATTCGCGCGATCGCGGAGGCCTCGATCGCCGTCTCGAACCACATCTACCTTGCGAGCGGCATTCCGCTCGTGATGCGTGGTGTCGGCTTCGGCGAGACCGAGGCCTATGCCGGCGACGCGGGCGACACGGTGCTCCCCGATCTGCAGGGCATCAGTGACGGCAAACTCGATGCGATCCACGCCGAGCGCGATGCGACGGGGGCGGACCTCGTGGCGCTCCTGACCGGAGACAATCCCAACTACTGCGGCGTGGCCTACATGCTCGGCTACACGAATCCGGGCTTTGGGTTCAGCGTGACGGTCTGGGACTGCGCGATCGGCAACCTCAGCTTCACCCACGAAGTCGGCCACAATCAGGGCTGCTGCCATGCGCCGGGCGATGGCGGCGGCTGCACCTCAGGCGGCGTGTTCTCCTACTCGGTTGGTCATCGGTTCACCGGCACAAGCGGGACTCAGTGGCGCACGACGATGGCCTACAGCCCCGGCATCCGCTGGCCTCGATTGTCGAGTCCGCTCGTCGAGTGGGACGGTGTGCCGACGGGGACCGAGTCGGCGGACAACGCCCGAACGCTGACCGAGACCGCCGTGGCCATGGCGAACTTCCGCTGCGAGGTCGTGTCGGACGAGGGCTCGCCGATCGTGCAGGCGGCTTCGCCGCTGCTGGGCGCCCCGGTCGATGGCCAGTGGATTGAAACGACCTTCAATGGCCTCCCTCTCGCACACGCCGGAACGCAGGTCGAGTTCACGATCATGGCGATTGCCGATCACGGCCACTCCGGCGAGACGCTCTCTCTCCGAATCGGTTCGACGAACTTCGGGCTCGTGCTCGGCCAGACCGGCGTTGACTGCGTGATGGCGTCGCGGACCACCCTGATTCCAGCGGCGTCCTACAACGCGGCGATCGAGGCGGCGGGCGACACGACGTTTCGGATCACCGCCTCTGCTGAAGTCGATCCCGTCTGCGTCGGGACTGAGATGCGGTTCTTTGTCCGATATCGCGAGGAACCGGTCTGCGGTTCGGCCGACTCCGACGGCGATGGCGTCGGCGATCTCTGCGACGGATGCCCCAGCGATCCGTTCAAGGAGTCGCCGGGCGACTGCGGATGCGGCATGGCCGACATCGATGCCGACGGCAATGGCGTGTCCGATTGCCTCGAGTGCAACGGCGACTTCAATCACGACGGTCTTGTCGATGGTGCCGATCTGTCGCAGCTCTTCCAAGCCTGGGGCAACTCAGGCGGCGTGGAGGACCTCACCGGAGACGGTCTCGTCGATGGCGCGGATCTCGGGTACCTGCTTCTGGAGTGGGGTGCCTGCTCGGCCCCATGAGAGGCGTATCGATTGACCGCGAAGTCCGCGGTTCCCAAGAACGAAGCCCGCGACCGGCGAGTAACGAGGCCGGTGCCTGCCGTTGTTCCGCTGAGAAGTGATCCGAATCAGCGCAGGATCTCAAGCATGGAGAAAGTCATGAAGCCAGGAAGTGATCGCGCCGCGATCCGATCAGGCGACGTGCTTTGCGCGACGTTTCCCGGCGCCGGGGCCATTTCGTGTCCCGATCTGGGGCAAGTCGTTATCGGAATCGGGTGGGCCGCGGGGCTGCTGTCCGCGTGTCGGGACTCGAAGCGATCGAGTTGCGGTTCTGCGTGGGCGAGCGCGGCTCATAAGAGGAACCTTGCTTCGACATCCCCCCCAGTTGGTGCTCCGGGAACGCGAAGCGTCCATAGTCATCGCAGTCTCGTCCGGATCCGTCCGAATCCTGCCGGACGCCCGTGCGAGCGGTTCGACATGCGGTGCGACGAACGATTGAGGCGAGCGTGATTGCGTCGATCGAGGTTGTTCCTGAAGAGGCAAGGTGACGACAGTGCGAGTAGCTACAGGCCCCGCTTCGAACGTTCTCCGAATGCCTCGGATCG
>CAYZSH010000486.1:0-2004 GCA_964481025.1 uncultured Isosphaeraceae bacterium | reverse complement strand
TCGCGTTGTCCACGCACTCGTAGACGAGATGGTGCAACGCGTTGAGCCCGGTGCCACCGACGTACATGCCGGGACGCTTGCGGACCGCTTCGAGTCCTTCGAGCACCTGGATCGAGTCGCTGGTGTAGTCGTCACCGCCGTTGGGCAGGGGCTGGTCGGCGGAGTCCGTCGGTGGCGTCATGTCGGGTCTTCGTGGAGGGCAGGAAAGCGCCCGAATCGGGGCGTCATCGACGGACGCGAAAGGCCATTCAGCCCCTCGCGGATCGACCCGGCATTCTACCGGAAACCGCCCGTCCACCGCGGCTCAGGCCGCCACGTCCTCCCGTCGATCATGCGGGGAATTCCGCAGGATTTCAGGAAGTTCGCCCTCCGCGGGAACCGGGTGTCCGTCGTGTCGCACGATCCCGATTCCGGGTTCGCAGGCGAGGTCGATCTCCCGACCTTCGCCACCGCGACCAAGGACCCGGACCAGCGGTCGCATCGGCGCGTCCGGAGCGACCCGAAGCACGACCGCCCGCGGTCCGGTCGAAAGCGTCACAAGGGTTCCCGGCGGAAACGGCGGGGCGGCGACGGGCAGGGCGCGAAGCACTCCGGGATCGAACCAACCCGCGCGGCTCGGATCGGTCATCCATCGCAAGGTGTCGAGTCGGGTCTCCTCGGGGACGGCCGCACGGCGACGATCGAAGTGATCCGCGACCGCGACGATCCGGGCGTAGACGTGGATCTCCGAGCCTGAACGAGCATGGAACCGCGGATCGTTCTCCCGCGGGTAGCCGCTCCCGTCGTACCGCTGGTGATGCTGCACCGCGCCCGCGACGACCGGGGCGGGAGCGACGCGATCGAGCAGGCGACGGACCGCGACGCAGTGCGGCGATTCCGCGGCGACGTCGGGCGTCTCCAGATCCTCGGAGCACGGCTCCGCCAGTCGCCCGGCGTCGTGAAGCAGTCCGCAGATCGCGAGCGGGGCGAGGTCGGTCGCCCGCTTGAACGAAAGCCGCGAGCGGGCCTCGGCGAGCTCGTCCTTGAGCAGCAGACCCAGCAGCAGCGAGAGATGGGCCACCGACACCGCGTGCCGGGCGTCCTCGTCGTCGCTGCCTGCGACCTCGGTGACGAGGCGGGCGAGGCCGGGATCGCGGTTGGCCTCGTCGACCATCGCGGAGACCGCGGCGCTCATGTCCTCGTAGGCGACACCCGGGTTCCGGGTGCCGACGATCGCTCGCATGGCCGGACCGGCCTGGTCGGCCAGATCGTCACGGGCGGTCTCGAGGTTCGCGGGCAGGAACTCCTCGACGCCCTCGGTGCCGGGATGCTCGATCCACGCCTGTCGGATGCCGATTCGGGCGAGCCGTTCGAGGGTGCCGACGTCGAGGACGGCTCCGGCCGCCAGCAGCATCTCGCGGCGACCGTGGCGACGGAGCGGCCGGGCGAGCACCTCGCCCGGTTCGAGACCGTGGATCGACTTCAGCAGCATGTGCCGCCCCTCCCGGAACCCCTCGGAATCGATCACTCCCCCAGGAGCGACCGTACGAGACGACGATCGGTCCGATCCGCCGGAGACTCGCGACGCCGCGTGGCGGGGTTCCGGTTGTGCGGGGGGCGGCACCCGCGCAACTCTCCCGAACGGCGTGACATGGGGCAGGCTCCGGAGGACGGCGTCCTATACTGCAGCCGCCTCGTCGGCTCGGCCGATACTTCCAGAGCGGCGAGGAGCATCGGGATCGCCGCGGGTGCCGTCCTTGACGACGGGCCGACCTTCGGCGAACACCTTGCACGCTTCGGACGTGGACACCGGGTCCCGTGCGGGGCGACGACGCGGCGCCCGATTGGTGAACGAGAGGACGACATGACGCCGACCCCCGACGAACGAACCGAGTTTCCGAACGATCCCGATCGCCGACTGGTGATCGGCGGCATCCTTCGCACCGCGGTGGGTGGTCTCATGATCGGCGGTGGACTGCTCGGTTGCGCCACGACGCCGCGCTCGACCGCGCGTCCCATGCCCGA
>CAYZSH010000485.1:0-2004 GCA_964481025.1 uncultured Isosphaeraceae bacterium | reverse complement strand
TCAGCGCGACGGCCGCGAGTCGGGCCGGTCGCCTGAGGATGTTCGTGATGGTGTTGGCGAGGGTCATGGGTGCGGTGTCTTTCTCGGGACTGGAGGCGGTGATCGGGAGGCGCATCCTGAAACGGCTCAGCGGATACGGCGGCGTCGGGCGGTGTCGAGGCCGAGCAGGCTCGTCACCGCGCCCCGTGGGGGTGTGGGACCTGCATCTGGCCACGGGAGGTTCGACTCTCTTTCGTGCGAGAAGGAGCAGGTGAGTCGCCCGTGGGAACAGGCAAACGCCGCGTCGATGAGCTCTCGCCCACCGTTCGAACGTACGAAACGGGTTTCCATGGTTTTGGGTTCGAACCCGAGTGTCAAGCATTTTTTGAAAAAGCGAGGTCCTCACGATCCCGAGGCCACTCCGACTCCCCAGGAGGGGCCTCCGGCGGCCGCGAGGTCAGCCTGCCGCCGCCGCGACGCCCGCGAGATACCCGGTCGCCCACGCCCACTGGAAGTTGAAGCCGCCGACTCGTCCGTCGACGTCGAGGAGCTCGCCCGCCAGATGGAGACCGGGGGTGATCCGGCTTTCCATGGTGTCGAGTCGGACTTCCGACAGCGGGACGCCTCCTGCGGTCGCTTCGGCGAAGGTGTAGCCGCGGTCGCCCGCCACGGCGAGTCGATGACTGAAGATCGCGTCGAGGAACCGTTTGCGGGCGTCCTTGGTGAGCGTGCGCACGCGGTCGGCGGGGTCGAGGCCCGCGGCCTGGGCGAGCGTGCCGATGAAACGCTCCGGCACGCGGCCGCGGAGGGTCGAGTGGATCGTGGCGGTGCCGGGGGCTGCGAGCAGCGATTGCTCGAAGGTGTCGCGGTCGTCGTCGGGAAGAAACGACGCGACGATCACCGCAGCCTTGTCGCCCGCAGCGTGGGCGTTCAGGAGATGACGGCTCGCATCGAGCACCACCGGGCCCGAGATGCCGAAGTGCGTGCAGAGCAGCGGGGCGGTGTGGCTCGCGATCACCTTGCCGCGACCGTCGCGGACGTCGAGCCGCGTCGGAAGCGCGATCCCCGAGACGTCGCGGATCGGGTCGCCGTCGTGCAGCACCAGCGGCACCAGCGACGGATGCACCGCGTCGGTGATGGTGTGCCCGAGACTCCGGGCGATCTCGTAGCCCGCGCCGTCGGACCCCGACTTCGGAAGCGCCTTGCCGCCGGTCGCGAGGATCACGCGATCGGCGAGGAGATCGACGTCGTCGCCGCGGACGCGGAAGCCGTCGGCGTGGTTGCCGTCGTCGGTCCGAGGCATCGCGACGACCTCGTGCACGCGACGCGGAAACCGGATCTCCGCTCCGGCGGCCCGCACCGCGTCGAGCAGCGCGCCGAGCACGCTCTGGGCGCGGTCGGTGGTCGGGAAGAGCTTGCCGGTCTCCTCACGCTTGAGTTCGACGCCGAGCTCGCGGAAGAACTCGACCGTCGCGGTCACCGGGTATCGGCCGAGGACCTTGCGGATCGCGTTGCGGCTGGAGCCGGCGTAGTCCTCGGGCGTCACTTCGTGATGCGTGACGTTGCAGCGACCGCCGCCGGCGACCAGGATCTTCGCGCCGATCTTGCGGGCGCCGTCGAGGGCGACGACGCCGCCCGCACCATCGAGGGTGCGGGCGGCATGGATCGTCGCCATGAGGCCCGCAGCCCCCGCGCCGACGACCACGACCCGGACGCGTTCGGGCGACTGTCCGGAAGGTTCGCTCATTCCGCGGTCGCGGCCCCGAGCGGGATCGAGAGGTCGCGGGCCTTCTCGGCGTGATAGTGGAACGTGCCCGTCGGGCTCGCGTCGCTTCGCACCACGTAGCGGAAGGTCCGCTGGTCGCGACCGTCGATGCCGCGCTCGACGAGCAGGCGCTCGGGACGATGCGTCACCGGATCGAAGGTCTTCGAGAGACGGCTTCCGGTCGGGCCCGCAAGCAGCAGTTCGACGCCGTCGCCGGGCTCGAAGGTCAGGATGTCGGGCGTGCCGATCCGCTTCTCGGC
>CAYZSH010000484.1:0-2004 GCA_964481025.1 uncultured Isosphaeraceae bacterium | reverse complement strand
AGAACTGGTAGACCACGTCCGTCGACTCGCCCCAGTTGGCGTCGACGAGCACGCGATCGAGGGACGCGGTCGATCCGTCGTCGCGCCGCCACCGTCTGCTCGCGAGCGTTGAGACGAGCGCGTCGAGGCCGGCGTACGTGGCGCCTTCCGGACCTGCGCGCGGCGTCGCGGCCGCGAGCGTTCGTTTCACGTCACGGAGCGTGAAGTACTCCGACCGCTGCTCGGGCCACGTGCCGTAGTCGACGACGTAGCCGGTGAAGTCGCCTTCCCACGCGACCGCGAGCCAGTAGAGGAGCTTGCCCTGCACGTCGACGAAGGCGGTCAGGTGCTGGCACGTGCCGGGCACCTCGCCGCGACGTCGGCCGTTGGTCTTCGAGGCGATCTCGTCGGCGGTCAGCTCGCCCTCCTCGGGACCCTCGTCCGGAAGCGGGTCGTTCTGGTACTCGCTCCAGAAGGCCGTCTCGTCCTGCAGGCGGAGGTTCATGGCGTGCTGGATGGCCGAGGCCTCGTCGGCGAAGTACCGCTCGGGCCAGGCGACCACGGCGCCGCGGTCCATCGCTTGGCGGTGCTCGACGTAGAAGCGGGTGGCGGCCGCTCCGCGACCGCCGGCACGGAGGTCGTCCGCGCGGATCTCCGCGTACCGCTGCCAGAGCGCCTCGTCGGTCGGGAAGGAGTAGACGAGCCTCGTCCGCTCGCCGTTCCACTCGGGGTGTCTCGCCTTGTCGAGGATCCGGTCGGCCATGTCGCCGGGGCGGATCACGGTGCAGGGCATGATGCCGCTGATCTTCCGGCCCGGGCCGGCGAGGCCGAGCACGGCGCCGGCGAGGATCCGCTCGCGTTCGGCGCACTGGGCCGGGCTGCGTGCGCTCTCGTCGGTCTGCGGATCGTCGATCACCACGAGCGAGGGACGCGACGAGCGGCCGTCGGGACGCTTGAACTTCATGCCGCGGATCTGACCGGTGAGGCCGCAGCACTTGATGACCGCTCCGCTCGCGGCGCTTCCCTCGATCGTCGGCAGCACGATGTCCTTCGCCGTCCAGCCGATGTGCGTCCTGCGGCCCTCGTGCAGCTGGCCGAGGCACCGCTGGCTCATCCCTTCGAGGGCCCGGACCGGATGGCACGCCTCGGGGAAGTCCGCGAGCAGGCGGTCGTTGGTCTCGAGCTCCGTCTTGAGGCTCTCGAGCATCCCGGCCGCGTGGGCCTCGTTGGAGCCGATCAGCGCGACGAAGTCGCGAGCACCGGTGAGCGTCGCCCACAGGCACGCGCACTCGGCGAGCGTGGTCTTGCCGCTTCCTCTCGGCATCGCCATCGCGAAGAGCCCGCCGTGGAGCACCGCCTGCTCGATCTTCGTGATGACCTTCAGGTGATCGGCGGACCACGCGAGCGTGAAGGCCTCCGGGAAGTACTCCTCGCAGAACGTGCGGAACGACACCTCCGCCCTGGCCCGGCGTCCGGGATCCTCGACCCCCGGAATGGGACCGATGTCCCGACCGGACGCGGACAGGGACGCGGACCTCGCCCTCGCGCGTTCGCGATGGGCGTCGTAGGAGTCGCCGGCGACGGGCCGGCTCCTTGCACGACGCGACGCGAGCCAGGCGGCGTACCTGAAGAGGTCGACCGTCGAGCCGTCGCCGATGCGGTAGCCCGCGAGGTCGCGGTGCCGTCGGAGCCGACGGCCGTCGATCACGCCGCCGAGCGGGGTCGAGTTGAGAAGCCGCACGGCTTCGCCCGGGCGGAGTCGCGACGGATCAAGTCCCGGCATCGCGGCGTTCCCCGCGGGCGCCCTCGCGCACGAGCCACGCCGCGTAGTGGACCACGTTGACCGATCCGTCCTCGTTGCGAGGCGCACCGGCGTCGAGATCGGCCTCGATGTCGGATGCAGACACCGCGACCTTGCCGACGCGACTCAGCACCTCGGCGAGCTGCGACGGCGTCATCGAGGACGCGTCGATCGGCCTCTTCACCCGCTTCGCCAAATCAATCGCTCCGATCAGCGGTGATCAG
>CAYZSH010000483.1:0-2007 GCA_964481025.1 uncultured Isosphaeraceae bacterium | reverse complement strand
TACACCGGCGGCGCGATGACGGTGCGGGGCTGGGACGCTCCGGTCGTCGTCGACCTCGCCGGGCTGCAGTGGACGGCGAAGGCTCGCCCGATCCTCAAGGATCACAGCGCGTCGCTCGTCGTCGGTCACACCACCGCGATCCGCGTCGTCGGCGGCGACCTCGTCGTCGACGGCGTCGTCTCAGGTGCAGGTGCGGTCGCTCGCGACGTGGTCGACAGCAGCCGCAACGGCTTCCCGTGGCAAGCGTCGATCGGCGCTGACGCGGGCGGCATCGAGTTCGTCGGCGACGGCGAGACCGTCACCGCGAACGGCAGGGAGTTCGACGGACCCGTTTATGTCTCGCGGAGGGCGGTCCTCGGCGAGGTTTCGTTCGTTGCGCTTGGTGCGGATGACAGCACCGAGGCACGAGTCGCGGCTGGTGCCGCGGAGGAGTGCGACATGAGCAAGACCACTGAGCCGACCGGCGACGTGGCGGCCGCCGCCCCCAAGGCGCAGGTGGTCGAGGCTGCGGCTGATGCCGTCGCCGCAATCCGTGCCGAGGCTGCGGCCGAGGCGTCACGCATCGCGTCGATCCGCAAGGTCGCCGCGGGCAACGAGGAGATCGCATCGAAGGCGATCAGCGAAGGCTGGGACGTGACCCGGTGCGAGCTCGAGTGCCTGCGTGCCGAGCGAGCCCAGGCGATCCCCGCGGCGGTCGTCCGCAGCAGCGGCGCGGCTGACGCGAAGACGCTCGAGGCTGCGGTCGCGATCAGCGCGAAGCTGCCGAACGTCGAGAAGGCGTACAAGCCCGAGACGCTCGAGGCCGCCGACAGCATGCGGAACCTCGGCTTGCAGGAACTGCTCCTGCTCGCCGCGGAGCGCAACGGCTACCACGGCCGCAGCGTCAAGGCCGACACCCGCGGCGTGCTGCAGGCTGCGTTCTCCACGATGTCGCTCTCCGGCATCATGTCGAACATCGCCAACAAGTTCCTGCTTGCCGGCTTCACTGCCGTCGACCAGTCGTGGCGTTCGATCGCCGCGACCCGCACCGTCAGCGACTTCAAGACCGCGACCTCGTACCGCCTCACCGGCGGCTTCGAGTTCGACGAGGTCGGCCCGGCGGGCGAGATCAAGCACGGCGGCGTCGGTGAGCAGGAGTACACCAACGCAGCGAAGACCTACGCGAAGATGTTCTCCGTCACGCGGCAGGACATCGTGAACGACGACCTCGGCGCTCTGTCTGCGGTCCCGCAGCGGATCGGCCGCGGCGCTGCGCTCAAGATGAACAGCGTCTTCTGGACGGAGTTCCTCGCCGACCACGCGACGTTCTTCCCCACCAACAAGAGCAAGAAGAACTTCATCGACGGCGCGACCGAGTCGGCCGTCTCGATCGCGGGCCTCACCACCGCCGAGCAGGCGTTCCTCGATCAGGTCGATCCTGACGGCGCGCCGCTCGGCGTGATGCCGGCGATCTGGCTCGTGCCGACGAAGTTCTACGCGACCGCGCAGCAGATCATGGCTTCGACCGAGATGCGCGACACCACCGCGAACAAGACGTTCGGCGTCGCGAATCCGCACACCGGCAAGTTCCAGGTCGTCACCTCGCCGTACCTCTCGAACTCCGCGATGGGCGGCGGCTACTCGACCGACTTCTGGTACTTGCTCGCGAGCCCGGCGGACCTCCCGATGATCGAGGTCGCGTTCTTGAATGGCGTCGAGACCCCGACCGTCGAGCAGGCGGATGCGGACTTCAATGTCCTCGGGATCCAGATGCGGGGCTACTTCGACTTCGGCGTGAAGAAGCAGGAGTACCGCGCCGCCGTCAAGGCCAAGAACGCCGCCTGAGTTTGAACTGACTGAACACCGCCCCGGCGGGCAGGCCGCCCGCCGGGGCTCACGAAAGGAAACGATCAATGGCCAACTACGTGCACGATGGCATGACCATCGACCACACCCCGAGCGGTGCCGTCGCCGCAGGCGACGTCGTCGTCGTGGGTTCGATCGTCGGCGTCGCGCCTCGCGCGATCG
>CAYZSH010000482.1:0-2021 GCA_964481025.1 uncultured Isosphaeraceae bacterium | reverse complement strand
CACCCACGGCGGCAAGGAGTACGACGACCGCTACCCCGACGGCATCCCGACCTCGCTCGTCATCGAGACGACCGACGGCCGCAGCCTCGACTCGGGCCTCGTCATGTACCCCTCGGGCCACGCCCGCAACACGACCTGCGACCTCGAAGGCATCCTCGCGAACAAGGCCGAAGTCCTCGGCAGGCTCGCGATGGACGACCCGAAACCCGTCATCGAACGCTTCCGCTGGGTGGATCGCCTGTCCGCCGCGGAACTCGCGTCGATGAACGACTTCGAGATCAAGGATCACGGTCGGTTCGAGTGATCTCGGCGCTATTCACCACGGAGGGCACGGAGAATCACGGAGGGCCACCGAGAGGGATTGGGGGTTGGGTCCCGGAGTCCCTGTGTCCAGGCTCGTTGTTTCGTGTGACCGGCGGTTACAGCGGCTGATTGTCGAGCGCATCGGCGTTTGAGCGGCTTCTCCAAGGCCGGGGCGTGCTCCGGTCGATGTCCTGTGACCGGGGGCCGTGCGGTCTCCTCAGCCAGCCGGAGGCCCGCTGCCGTGACCACCTCGACGACGCCCGTTCCCCCCGCCGCCCCGCAGACCATTCCGACCGCCCCGCCGCTGCAGCAGCCGACGCTCGACGTCGCTGCCCTGCAGAACGTGCTGCAGCAGCTCGCCAACGCGATCCAGGTGGAGCGGGCCCACGCCGAGATGCTCTTCACGCAGTCCGAGACGCTGACGGCGCTGCTCGCGTGGCTTCGTCCGGACGCCCCGTTTCCCGCGACCCGAGGCTGGGCGGCGTCGCCCGACTTTCTCATGCTCGAAGCCCAGGCGATCCGCGAGATCGCGCAGCGTGATGGTCTCGAGCATCTGCACATCGTCGAGGCGTCGAGCGGCGTCTCGACGCTGACCGCGGCCTACACGCTCAAGCGGCTCGGCGCCGACCCCGCGACCGCGCAGGTCACGAGCTACGAGCACGACGGCGAGTACGCCGCGAAGACGCAGGCGATGATCGACGAGCACGGTCTCGCCGAGTTCGCGACCGTCGTGCACGCGCCGCTCGTGCGGCACGAGATCGACGGCATGACGTTCCAGTGGTACGACCCGGCGACGATCGCCGATCTCGCGCCGATCTCGGTGCTGGTCGTCGATGGACCTCCGGGTCGGCTCGGGCCGATCGCCCGCTTCCCCGCGGTGCCGGTGTTCGCGTCGAAGTTCAAGCCCGGCGCGATCGTGCTCGCGGACGATTCCGGCCGGCCCGGCGAGACCGAGATGGTCAAGCGGTGGTCGGCGGCGTGGCCGGACGCGAGTTGCGAGTCGATCGCGACCGAGAAGGGCGCAGCGCGGATGCGCTGGCCCCGCTGAGGCGGCATTCCGAACTCAGACGAACGATCGCACTCGTTCGACCTCGGCCTTCGAGCCGAGCACGACCGGCACCCGCTGGTGCAGCCGGTCGGGGTGGATGTCCATCGTGCGCTTCTCGCCGCTGAAGGCGAGTCCGCCCGCCTGCTCGATGAGCATCGCCATCGGATTCGCCTCGTAGAGCAGACGCAGCTTGCCGGTCGGGTTCTTCTGCGTCGGCGGATAGAGGAAGACGCCGCCGCGGATGAGCGTGCGGTGCACGTCGGCGACCATCGAGCCGATGTAGCGGCTCGAGTAGCCCGACGAGTGCGCATTCTGCAGGTATCGCTGGTAGCCCTCGGGGAAACTCGACGCGTTCGCCTCGTTCACCGAGTAGATCGCGCCGGTGTCGGGCATGCGGAGTCCGGTGCGCACTCGAAGGAACGAACCGATCGCCTGATCGAGGACGAACATGTCCACGCCGTTGCCGGTCGTGAGACACATGATCGTGCTCGATCCGTAGAGGATGTAGCCCGCGGCGACCTGCTCGGTACCGGGGCGGCACACGGTGCGCTCGCCGTCGGGTTCATCGGGATCGTTGCGGGTGACCGAGAAGATCGTGCCGACGCCGACGGCGCTGTCGAGGTTGCTCGAGCCGTCGAGCGGATCGAAGAGCACGCAGTACTTCCCGCCC
>CAYZSH010000481.1:0-2026 GCA_964481025.1 uncultured Isosphaeraceae bacterium | reverse complement strand
ACGTTCTGCTTGCCGGGCGTGTCCGCTTCGAAGGCGTACGGACCGTAGAAGTTGCCAAGTGCGGTCGCGAGCTGCTTCGCGTCGGCGTAGTCGAGCGCCACGAAGTCGGTGCGACGGGCCCGAACGGCCGGAACGTCGATCTCGGCGAGGATGTCGCCGATCACCTCGAACTGGTCGGGCGTGGCCCCGATGACCAGCTGGTTCTCGAACCGGTTGTAGTCGATCGCGATGTCCCGCCAGTCGTCGCCGCGAGCCATCAACAGGCGGTCGAGCGTGATGCTGACGTCCGCGACCGGGGCGTGATCGAGTTGCACGATGCGGTACTCGACCGGGCTTCGGGCCGGTGCCTCCTCGAGCTTGTCGATGATCGACTCGATGACCGGAAGGCTCTCCGCGGTCGCGGTGACGACCAGCGAGTTGGAACGGCGATCGGCCACGATCGTCGCCCGCACCTCGACCGGCTCGGTGCCGTCGTCGGGCACGATCGAGATGCCGGTGGTGCGACCCTCGTCATCGAGCCGCAGCGTCTCCTGCAGGATGCCGACCGCATCCTCGGCGTCGGCGGTCGCCAGGGCATAGGTCCGAATGACGCTCTCCGCGGTGTCGTCCGGCGCGTCGAGTCGGGCGACGAGCCCCTGGATCTCGGGAAGCACCGCCGCGGGGGCGTTGACGAGGATCGAGTTGGTCCGGGCGTCGGGCGTGATGACGACGCCATCGCCACCGCGACGCTCGAACTGCGAGCCGACGAGACGCGCGATCTCCGCCGCCTGCCCTCGCTCGATGCGGATGATCTCGACCGACCGCACGCCGGAGAGATCCGGGGCGTCGATGCGGGCCACGAGGTCCTCGATGGTGCGGACCTCGTCGTCCGGCCCGGCGACGAGCAAGGCGTTGCTTCCGCGGACGGCGGTCACGACCACCCTCGATTCGGTGTCCGTCGCCCGAGCCCGATCGCGAAGGAAGCGATCGACCGCGCCCGCGACGTCGCTCGAATCGACGTACTCGGTGCGGACCAGCACGACCGCGGCGTCCTGAGCGAGTTCGCCGGTCTGGAAGTCACCGATGATCCCGGCCACCTGCGCCTGCTGCGCCTCGGTGCCGACCACGACGACCGCACCGCTGCGGCCATCGCCGAAGACCTTGGGACCGGATTCCGGACTGTCGTCCCACCAGCGTCGGTTCTGCGAGGACGCCCCCACCGCTTCACGCACGATGTCCAGGAGAAGATCATCGTCGATGCCCGCGACGCGATAGTGCCGCACGAGACGGCGCTCGGTGTCGGGGGTGGGCACGTCGAGCGAGGCGATGAGTTCCTCGACGAGCTCGAAGTTGTCGCCGCGACCAGTCACGACGAGGGCGTTGATCCGTTCGTCGGCCCGGATGCCGATGGCCCCCTGGGTGTCCCGGCCCCGATCGCGACCACGCCCGCGACCCATGAACTGCGAGGTCCACGTGAGTTCGCCGACCAGTTCACCGACGGCCTGCGAAAGTTCCTCGGCCCGCGCGTGCTGCAGTTCGTAGATCCGGTACTGGTAGGACCCGTCGGCGTCGGTCTGATCGAAGGTCGTCGCCAGTCGCTCGACCTCCACGAAGGTGTCGTCGTCGCAGGCGACCAGCAGCGTCCCGCCGCCGGCCCGACCGGTGATCGCGACGGAAGCGGACTGGGCCCGCCGACCGCGACCACTGGAGAAGAGCTTGGCCCGGTCCGAGTAGAACCGGCTGATCGCCTCGGCCACCTCGCCGGCATCGGCCCGCGCGAGTTCGATGGTGCGGACGGGGAATCGGCTGGTCGCCTCGCGGTCGATCCGGCCGAGCACGTCCTTGAGTTCGCCGAGCGTCGCGTCGTCCGCCCGCACGAGGATCACGCCCGACTGATCGTCGGGGAGGACGAGCGTCGTCGCCCGCAGTCGCTCGTCGGCGCCGATCACCGCCTCGTCGAGGATCCTGGCCGCCGCGGTCGGCTGCGCCGACGCGAGTTCGAGCACGGTGAGCGGATGACGCTCGCGGCCGTCCTCGACGTCGAGCA
>CAYZSH010000480.1:0-2042 GCA_964481025.1 uncultured Isosphaeraceae bacterium | reverse complement strand
CTCGTGCAGGTCTCGTGCACGTGGATCTCGCTCAGCATCGGCAGGTCCTTCGACAGCCGATCCCAGATCCACTTCGCGAGCATCTCGCTGGTCGGATTCTCGAGGCCGTCGATGTCGTTGAGGCAGCGGTGATCGAGTTCATGCTCGATCGGCGCGATCGCCGCCTTGATGACGCCGAAGTCCACGAGATACCCCGCCTCCTCGGGCACGTCCCCCTCGACGACGACGTCGACGCGGAAGGAGTGCCCGTGGAGGCGGCGGCACTTGTGGTCCTCGGGGAAGGTCGGCAGCCAGTGCGCCGACTCGAACCCGAAGGATTTTCGCAGCGAGACCCGCATGCGATCGAGATCAGCCCTGGCCTTCGCCGACCCACTTCAGGCCGCGACGGCGGTCGCGGAGGCGGCGGCTCTTGCCGATGCGATCGCGGAGGTAGTAGAGCTTCGCGCGACGGGCGTCACCGCGACGCACGACCTCGATCTTGGCGATGCGGGGGCTGTGCAGCGGGAAGATGCGCTCGACGCCTTCGTTGGCGACGATGCGGCGGACGGTGATGGTGCGGTTGATGCCGCGGCCCTTCACGCCGATGAGCACACCCTGGAAGACCTGCACGCGCTCCTTGTCGCCTTCGACGATGAGGTAGTGCACGTCGACGGTGTCGCCGATCGCCATGTCGGAGAGCTGGTCCTCGGCCTTGAGCTGGCCGGCCACGACGGATTCCACGAACTCGGTGCGGTTCATGATGCTGAGACTCCCGGGCCGTCGCCCGAATGTTCCCCTGAAGCGGCATCGCCGCCGTCGGGTTGCCGCGACTTGGGTCGGTCCGATCCGCCCAGGGGTCGCGGTGATTCGAGAAGGTCGGGGCGGCGCCGTCGCGTTCGCTCGACCGATTCTTCATGTCGCCAGCGGGCGATCGCTCCGTGATCGCCGCCGAGCAGGATGTCCGGAACGCTCCGGTCCATCCATTCCCGAGGCCGCGTGTAGTGCGGACAGTCGAGGAGGGGCCGACCCGCCTCGTCCCGGGTGCTGAAGGAGTCCTCCGCCGCGGAATCCTCGTGTCCGAGGACGCCGGGAAGAAGCCGGACGGTCGCGTCGATCAGCGTCATCGCGGGCAGTTCGCCGCCCGAGAGGACGTAATCTCCGACCGAGATCTCGAGCGGTTCGAGGGCCTCGATGACCCGCTCGTCGATCCCCTCGTAGTGACCGGCGATCATCAGAAGACGATCGGCGGTCGCGAGGTCCTCGACCCGACGCTGGGTGAGTGGTTCGCCCTGCGGGGTGAGGAGCACGCGGCGAGTCGGACGAACGTCCATCGCCTCGATCGCGTGCACCGCGTCCCACAAGGGCTGGCACATCATCACCATGCCGGGCCCTCCGCCGAACGGTCGGTCGTCCACGGTGCGATGCTTGTCCGAGGTCCAGTGCCGGAGGTCGTGGAGGTGATACTCCGCGGCCCCGCAGGCGGCGGCTCGTCCGGGCATGCTCGTCGCGAGAACCTCGCGGAACATGTCGGGAAAGAGCGTCAGGACGTCGAAGCGCATCGGTCGTGTCCGAACGGCGTTCGGATGTCCGACCGCGGAGGTCAGTCCGCGGACGGCTCCGCCGAAACCGGCGCGTCCGCAGTCACCAGGTCCTTGTGGTGGGGACCGGGCTTCGGATCGATGCCGTGCTTCTTGAGGATCGCGGCCACGGTCTCGCTCGGCTGGGCGCCGACGGAGAGCCAGTGGTGGATGCGACCGGCCTTGAGGTTGTATCGCTTGGTGTCATCCGAGGTGATCGGGTCGTACCAACCCAGGTTCTCGATGACGCGACCATCGCGCGGCGACCGCTTGTCCATCGCACCGATTCGGTAGAAGGGGCGACGGATCCGGCCCATGCGCTTCATGCGCAGAACGACCATGTGTGTGTCCTCGCTGGCGTGGTCCTCGGCTCCCCCGCATCACGCGATGCGGGAGCCTGGAGCTCGGGCGACTCGTGGGGGTTCCGGACGGAACCCGTGCGAGCCGGACCTTCGGTCCACGGGGGCGAATCGGGGAGGATAGCGG
>CAYZSH010000479.1:0-2052 GCA_964481025.1 uncultured Isosphaeraceae bacterium | reverse complement strand
CCGTCGGTGGTCCGAAGTTCGTGCACGGGCACCAAGGTCAGCCACGCGAAGAGCGCGTGGGTGAGTTCGTGCTCGAGAGTCGACCAGAACTGCACGAATCGCGTTCGCCGGAACACCAGCATGCAAAGCAGCATCCCGCCGAAACCGATCGCGAACGGCGAAGCCCAGAGTTCCGCGACCCAAGCGGCCCGGAGCAGTGCCCAGAACGAGACCGCGGCGGCGGGCGTGAGCACCGCCACCGCGATCGCGAGGGGCCACTTGATCAGCGAGACGAGTGCGGACACCAGTCGATCACCTCCTGGTCACATCAACCACGAGAGGATCGCGGCCGGGACGGCGATCGCGGCGGCCAGTCCGGCCGCCAGCATGAGTACGCATCCGCTCTTCGCAGGAGCTGACGTCGGCAGCGGCGGAGCGGGTCGACTCGCCACGGGCGGGGCCGCAACCACCGGCCTGCTCCGCGCCGGCGGCTCCTGCCCGAGGACCAGTCGCCAGACATCCGCTTCGGTCGGCTCCATCGAAGCGATGTGGTTCAGGTTGATCACTTCGGGCTCGGAGTCCTCCATCGAGACCGCGGCGATCAATGCCCAGGTCCCGGGATCCGACGAGGTCAGCGGCACGCGAATCGTCTCGCCTCCGAAGCCCACGTCGACCTTACCGTCGTATCGGGCGAAGTTGTCTCCGGCGTCCGGGTTGAAGATCTTCGTGCCGAACAGGATCGCCCGATACTCACGCAGTCGGTGCACGCCGATCTCCTCGCGGTTGTCGCCTGCGGTGCGGCCGATCCCCATGTCTCGGTCGAGCGTCACGTAGGGCGGCACGCCCGCTTGTCCCTTGCTCGCGAAGTAGACGTGCTGAAACGAGCCGTCCTTCATCACCCCGTAGGCGTGCAGATCAAGGTCGACCGCCGCGGTCCATCGCATGATGACGGAGATGCGTGAGTCGGAGGCCGAGGCCCGCGCAAGCCCAGACGATCGTCGGCGTCCGCCCTTCTCCCCGATCACGTCGACGATCTCGACCTCGACATCGGTGACCGTCGAGGCCGGGAGTTGCGGATTCCAGTGGACCATGACGAGCGTGGCACCGTTGGGAAGAAGCGCCCCCGCGGCATCGATCAGCTGCACTGCGAAACCGAACGCCTCGCCGATCGCATGTTCCGCCTCCTCCACGGTCATGCCACCATGCAACTCGACCGCGGCTGCGGGCGGCGCTTCGTCGGCACGGGCGCTCGCCAAGGTCTGATCCAAGGCGGAAGGCCGCTTGCTGTAGCCGAGATAGGTTCGAATGTGCAGGCCGGTGATGGCGAGGAACCGTTCGCAGAAGGTCCCGCAGTGCATCTGCCCCTTCGCCTTGAAGCGGATGCTGCGACCACTCGGAACAGACTGCGATGGAGCGACTCGCGCGACGGGAGCGGTCACTGGCGAACTGGCCTCGGCCGTTCGAGGAACAGGCGCCGCCGGCCTCGCCGCAACGCCGCCGCGAAGCGATCCGAGCGTCACCTCGTCATCGGCGAGTTCACCCTTGCCGTTCTCGATCTGAATCTTGATGCCGATCGCCTCGAGCACCGCGGCTTCCGCCGTTCCGACCTTCATGTTGCCGTGCAGCTCGATCTCGCGACCGCCCGCATGACCGTCGACGCGGATGCTCGCGAGCGTTGCGTCATCGCTCGCGAACTTCACGCCGTGGTACACCCGCACCGGAACGCCGTACTCCTCCTCGAAGGCACGACGGAAGTTCCCCACCAGCGTCTTTCCATGAGCGCTCAGTCCCGGCATGGCAGCGGTATCCGATCGACCGGATCTTCCTGAAGTCGCCCTGCCCGGTCCTGTCGGACGACCCGCCCCCGTCCCCCGGGAGCCTCATGAGGATACCGAGCCGTTGGTTCCGACTCGCTTCGCCGCTAGCAGACCCCGCGCCGCCAGACCGACCCTGTCCCCCCCAACAGCCGATCGACTCCTCGCCATGCCGCCGTGGGAACTCGATCCCGGCGGGATGCTTCAACCACCGATCGACGCGGCTTCCGTCCCGGCCACCAGCACCATTCCGGCGACA
>CAYZSH010000478.1:0-2055 GCA_964481025.1 uncultured Isosphaeraceae bacterium | reverse complement strand
TGGAGTCCGGGAACTCCGTGCTCATTCCCGCATCTCTTCCGGTCGCAGGCCGAAACGCCCTCGGCCCGTTGCCTCTTCGCCGTACGCCTGTAGGGTGAGGAGGCTCGTGCTCGCCTTCCCACTCCCCAGATCGGGCTCATCGATGCGTCGTTCATTCTCGGACCACCTGGTGGCCGGCCTCTTCTCCGCCGGCCTGCTCGCGACCCCCGCCCTCGCCGGGGGATCGACCGACGACGTCCACCCCGATGTCTGGATTCCGGGCCCCTGGCATCTGGACATCGGCGGCGTGCCGGGCGACACCACGCTCGAGCTCGACGACGTACTCGTGGACACGCTGCTTCAGCAGGCCGCGATCGCGAGCCGGGTCCGGCTCGGCGATGTTCCGCTGATCGGCGGGGCGAGCGTGGATCTCGAACTCTCGGTGGTGCCGGGCATCGCGCCCGACGCCGAGGTGGTGGTCATGGGTCGGCGCGGGAAGCCGCAGATCCGGAACGTGGCGCCGACGGTGGCCCTCGCGGGCTCGGTGGTCGGGGACGAGGACGGGGAAGCCTTCCTCGCGTTCGGCCCGAGCGGGATCGAGGGTTGGATCCGGCACGACGGCATCGTGTTCGGCATCTCCGACGGCCCCGGCCGTGGCGTGCCGAAGATGGTCCGACTCGATGCCCTGCCACCGCTGGCGCCCGAGCTCCTCTCGAACTTCTGCGGCGTCGATCTCATCGAGCAGCCGCTTCGACCGGAGACCGCGGTCGGCGTCGAGCCCGAGGGCGACGGCCCGGACGGCGGCATGGGCGGCGTGGCGGGCGGGACCGACGGCCCCTGCCGTCGCCTCCGCGTCGCGATCGAGACCGACAACGAATTCCTCGGGCTCTTCAGCGGCGATGTCGATGCGGCGGCGGGTTACGTCGCCACGCTCTGCGCCGCGACGAGTTTCGTCTACGCCCGCGACGTCAACACCGTGGTGGTCGCCAACCGCATCCGCCTCTGGACCGAGGCCGACCCGTGGGACGCGGGGAACACCAGCAACCAGCTCACGCAGTTCCGCGACTACTGGTCGGCGAACGAACAGGCGACCCCGCGTGATCTGGCCCACATGCTCAGCGGACGCGGACTCGGAGGCGGCATCGCCTGGCTTCCCGGGCTCTGCGGATCGTTCGGCTACGCGGTCAGCGCCAACATGAACGGGTCCTTCCCCTATCCGGTGCAGAACAACTCCGGCGCCAACTGGGACCTCATGGTGTTCGCCCATGAGACCGGGCACAACTGCGGCGCCCCGCACACCCACTCGATCGGCGTCGACGACTGCGCCGGCGGCGACTGCTCGGTCACGCCCAACGGCACGATCATGAGCTATTGCCACCTCTGTCCCGGCGGTCTGGCGAACATGCGGATGGAGTTCTGCCCCGAGAACATCGCGAACATCAACGGCACCATCGATCAGGCGAGCTGCAACTACGAGATCACCGCATCCACCATCGTGCTCGCTGACGCGGCGACCACCTTCGGAACGATCCCCGTCATCATCGACGTCGCCGGCAACGACATCGGTGTCAACTGCGGCTCGACCGACATCATCGGCTTCGACGCGACCTCGTTCGCCGGCGGCACGATCGAGCGGGTCGTTGACTGGATCCCCGGTGGCCGAGACGCCCTGAAGTACACCGCCCCCGCCGGTTTCACCGGAAACGACACCTTCGAGTACCGGGTCCGTCCGGAAGGTCAGGTTCTCACCGGCACCGTGACGGTGTTCGTCGATGATCTCGATCTTCGTGATCCGGAGAACCCGTCCGGCACCACCGCCGGCATCGCGGGCGACTTCTACGACATCCCGTCCTCGACGTCCGTGCTCCCCGACTTCTCGACCCTGACGTCGTACGGCTCGAGCGTGCACGACCGCATCGACTTTCCCTCGACGGGCGGCGCCTTCGCCGACACCGGTCGCAACGACAACATCGCCGTCAGTTGGAACGGCTGGGTGACCGTGCCCTCGAGCGGCTTCTGGACCTTCGGCACCGAGAGCGACGACGGCAGCCGGCTCTGGATCGGCGACGAACTCGT
>CAYZSH010000477.1:0-2056 GCA_964481025.1 uncultured Isosphaeraceae bacterium | reverse complement strand
GTCGTCGTGCTGCTGCCGCCCTCGAATGAGAAGGTCGACTCCGCCGGGTCGAAGCCGGTCACGATGCACGGCTGTCCGAGCTGGGAGACGGTGATCGCGAGGCCGTCCACCGTGATCGTGCCAACGCGATCGAAGGTCGTCGGATTCGCCTCGACCGAGAAGGCGAGCTCACCCGTTCCGGTGCCGCCGGATCCCGACAGGAGGATCCACGAATCGCCGGTCGCGGCGGTCCATCCGCAGGCGGATCCGTTGGTGGTGACGTTCACCAAGTAGCTGCCACCCGCCGCGGCGGCGGTGAGCGAACTCGGATCGACCGAGACGACCTCGCACGGGGCCGCCTCCTGCGACACGGTATGGGTGAAACCGTCGATGGTGATGCCACCCTCGCGGGGCTCGGCATTGGGGTTCGCGGCGACCGTGTAGGTCACGGTCCCGGTGAGTCCGGTGCCGCTGCCGGAGGTGATCTCGATCCACGGCACGGTCGTTGACGCAGCCCAATCGCAGACGCTGCCATTGGTCGAGAGCGAGAAGGAGCCTGAGCCGCCCGCGGACTCGAAGCTGCTGCTCGTCGGTGCGATCGCGAGCACGGCGCACGCGGCCGCCTCCTGGTTCACCGTGTGGACCAGGCCGCCCACGGTGATGGTCGCGGTGCGTGGAACTGCGATCGGGTTGGCATCGACCTGATAGACGATGGCGCCGCTCGATCCGGTGCCCGATCCGCCCGCGAGGATCGTCACCCAGCCCGCGGAACTGGTGGCGCTCCAGGTGCAGATGGCACCGTTCGTCGAGACGGTGAAGACGTGATCGCCGCCCGCGGACGAGAAGGACTCCTCGGAGTCGCCAAGCCCCGTGACGGCGCAGGCGGCCTGCTCCTGGGTGATGAAGTGCGACTGGCCGCCCACGACGATCACCGCGGTCCGCTCCACCGCGCTCGGATTCGCCGCGACGCTGTAGGCGATCGTGCCTGTGGAACCGGTGCCGGTTGCACCGGAGGTGATCGTCACCCAGACCGCGGACGAGAACGCCGACCATGAACAGGCCGAGCCGTTCGTCGCGACATCGAACGAATGCGTTCCACCGCCAACCGGAAACGACTGGTCTGGATCGCTGAGCGAAACGACCGTGCATGCGGCTCCGAGCTGCGTCAGGGTGTGCACGCTCCCGTTGACCACGATCTCGCCGACTCGCGGATCCGCGGATCCCTGAGCGGCGACCTCGTACGTGAGCGAGCCTGGCCCCGAACCGCTGTTGCCGCTGGGGAAGGTGATCCAGTCGACCGACGAACTCGCCGACCACAGGCATGACTCGGTGGCGACCACGCCCAGGCTCAGGGTTCCGCCAGTGGCTGCGATCGACGCGGAGGCGGGATCGAGCGGCGGCGAGACGCAGAGCGAGACGAATGGGACCTCGAAGGAGGGCCCCGATCCTTGTCCGTTGTCGAAGCCGAACTGGGCCGGCGTGCCCAGTCCTTGGTTGTAGCCGAGGTTCGCGGCCCACCGAAGGGTCTCCGAATTCGACAGGCCTTCGATCACAAACCGGGCGACGAACGTGCGTCGCGTTGCCGGATCGACTCGTCCCTGCAGGGCCGTTGGGTTGCTCGTGTACCAGCCGGCATTGACAGGGGGCACCGCCGCGTTCGGCGGAGTGAAACTTGGATCAAGCGCCGTGTTGTTGGACGAGCCGTACGGCCCGCCGACGAGGACGAACGAATCGGAATCGGGGGACAGGCCTGCCGAGGGGAGGTCGACCGTCTGCTGGACGCTCCACGAGCCGGGTTCGCCGCCTTGGGTGCCGAGGTCGCCGTGATGGAACGACGTGCCGTTGGCGTTGGAGATCATCGAGTTGAAGACGTTCAGCACCGTGTCGGTCGTGCCATCGAACTGCGCGTAGACATCGATCACGGAGTAGTCGGCGCCACCGACGGAGACGGGATACCTCTCGAAGTGCCAGTCGACGAAGTCGGCGGTCGCGATCGCGCAAAATCCCATCGCCGCCATGACGGCCCCGGTACGAGATCGATGCATCGGTGATGCCCCTGGAATCGATTCGGCGCCGC
>CAYZSH010000476.1:0-2062 GCA_964481025.1 uncultured Isosphaeraceae bacterium | reverse complement strand
GCCTTGCGGGGAGCTGTCGCCGAAGGCGACTGAGGGGTCGGTGGCCGGCTCGATGGCCACGCGAATCCGAACATCACCGAGTCCGAGACCGACCCCCTGATCCGCTGCGCGGATCTGTCCCCCGCAAGGCGGGGGACGGCGAAGGGAGCGTGACCGCCTACGCTCTCCTGATCTCCTGCTCACCTGATCTCCTGCTCTCGCCGAAGGCGTGCCGAAGGCGTGCCCGGTTCAGCCGAGGTCTGGTCCGCGGTGAAGTCGCCCGCTCGGCGAGAATCCGAGCGTCGTGTGGGCCAGCGTCACATCCGCGCGGCTGTGGCGGATCTCGCCTTCTCTCGCCGGCGCAAGGATCGGGGCCGGACAGCCGAGGATCTCCGCCAGCTCCAGCACCGTGGTTCCGACGCCCGTCCCGAGGTTGATCGGCTCACCAGCGCCGAGCGTGGGCTCGGCCATCGCCAGTCTCAGCCCGCGCACGATGTCCGAGACGTGGATGAAGTCCCGCGTCTGCAGACCATCGCCGAAGATCGTCGGGGACTCGCCCGCCGCGGCCTTCGCGGAGAAGATCGCGATGACGCCCGAGTACGGTGAATCGGCTCGTTGACGCGGTCCGTGGACGTTGAAGAATCGCGGGCAGACGGTTTCGATGCGACCGTCCCGCGACGCCGCCCTGCACGCCTCCTCGGCCGCGAACTTCATCGCGGCGTACGGTGACTGCGGATCGATCGGCGCCGACTCGGCGACCGGCGGTGGCGCATCGCCGTACACGCTGCAACTCGACGCGAGCACGAGACGTCGCACGCCCGCCGCGGCCGCCGCGTCGAGGATCCGCTCCGTCCCGCCGAGCACGACGTCGCGATACAGCTCGGGCTCCGCGACGCTCTCGACGACCGACACTCGGCTGGCGAGGTGGTACACGACCGCCACGCCCGCGACCGCATCAGCGCACGCCGATGCGTCGCGGACATCGCCCTCGATGAAGCGCACGCGATCTCCATGCGCCGCAGGCCAGCGCCGGTCTCCCGACGAAAGATCGTCGAGGACCGTCACCCGCACGCCATCGGCCACGAGCGCATCGACGAGATGCGATCCGATGAAGCCCGCACCGCCGGTCACGAGTGCAGCGGATTCAGTCATTCGGGTCCGCTCCGGTCGGTGCTGCCAGTCCGGACGCCGCGCGTTGCACGACACGACCGCCGAGCAGCACCCCGAGCGCGCCGAGCATCGGCAGACTCACCGCGTCCCAGAGTGGCTGAATCGGAAGTCGTTCGGCCTCGGTGGTCGTCGTCACGCCTTCGCGGGCCGCGAGCGCCTCGGCTTCGGTCGCCTCGACGTCCGTACCCGAGAGTTCGCCCTCGACCACCAGGGCGCGATCTCCGGTCATCCGACCAGTCGCCTCGATCGCAGCAGCCACACCCCCGACGACGAGCACGAAGACGGCGAGTGCTCGGATCGTGACCTCCCGGCCCGCCCGGCCGCTGACCATCGCCGCGATCACGCCGCCGAGGACCGCGGAGAAGAGCGACACCGGCCATTCGACCATGAAGACGAACCACGCCGTCATGATCCCCGTCGCCGGATCACGGAGTCGGTCAATGTCGATGAGCATCGTCGCGGGGACGAGCGTGAGCAGCACGAGCGTCGCCATCGCGAGATAGCCCGCAAGGACGCCGATCGCGATGCGCATCACGAGGAGTATCGAAGGCGACATGACCTCAGCCTACTCCGTGCCGTCAGGCCGATGCTGACCCCAGACGCCCGGATGCTTGACGACCTCGACGTCGCCGAGCACCCGGCACTGACACGCCAGCCGCAGCCCTCGATCCGTGCGATGCGGCGGAAACGAGAGCCGCCAGCGCTCGATCGCGGTGGGCTCGGTCACCGCGCCGGGATCTCCGAGCACTTCGACGGCACAGGTGCCGCAGGTGCCGAGTCCGTGACAGTTCGCGATCGACACCAGCGGATGGTGCGGCGTCATGCCGGCATCGAGCAGCGCGTCACGGAGCCGAGTGCCGACGGGGCAGGTCGTGGTTCGAGTCTGGAAGGAGATCGTGGGCATGGTTCTGAG
>CAYZSH010000475.1:0-2062 GCA_964481025.1 uncultured Isosphaeraceae bacterium | reverse complement strand
CCGCCCTGCACCTCGTGGTCGTACTGCCGGATGATCCACGCCTTGCTGGCGAGGTTGGGATGCCGCAGCAGCGCTTCGGCATGATCGAGCAGCATCGCGCCGTCGGCGATCCCGGGTCGAGGCGAGACGCGTGGATCCACGCCGCCCGCCTCGGCCGCAGCCCACGTCGGATCCCAGACCGCCTCGCGGACCGGCATCGGCACGCCGTCGTGCAGGAACTCCATCGAGATCCGACCGACCTCGGTCTCATCCCAACGGAGAATCAACTCCCGATCGGGCGTGCCGAAGGTGCCGAGATCGCACCATTCGACGCCGAATTCCTCGCAGATCGCGGCGAGCATCGGAATCCGCGCCTCGGGCACCGCGAGCACCATGCGCTCCTGCGCCTCGCTGATCCAGACCTCGACCGGCGTCAGTCCCGCGTACTTGAGCGGCGCCCGCTCCAACTGCACCTCGGCGCCGAGCTTCTCGCCCATCTCGCCGACCGCGCTCGAGAAGCCGCCCGCCCCGCAGTCGGTGATCGCGTGGAAGAGACATCCGTCCGCGTGATCGCGGGCCGCGAGCACCGCGTCAAGCGTCACCTTCTCGGTGATCGCATTGCCGATCTGGACCGCGTGGCTGAACTCGTCGGCGTGCGCATCGGTGAGTTCCGCGCTCGAGAACGTCGCACCGTGAATGCCGTCGCGGCCGGTGCGACCACCAAGGGCGATGATCCGGTCACCCGGCTTCGCGGCACCTTCGACCCGATCCCGCGGCATGACGCCGATGCACCCGCAGTAGACGAGCGGATTGCCGATGTAGCGATCGTCGAACCACACGCCGCCATCGAGGGTCGGAATGCCCATCCGGTTGCCGTAGTCGCGCACGCCTGCGACGACCTCGCCGAGCGTGCGGTGCGGATGGATGCAGCCGTCGGGAACCTCCGCCGGATCGTCGGTGGCGACGCAGAACACGTCGGTCGCGGCGACGGGCTTCGCGGCGAGTCCGGTGCCCATGATGTCGCGGATGCAGCCGCCGATGCCGGTCGCGGCGCCGCCGTACGGCTCGAGCGCCGACGGGTGGTTGTGCGTCTCGACCTTCATGCACACCGCGTGGTCGTCGTCGAACGCGACGACGCCCGCGTTGTCCACGAACACGCTGAGACACCACTCGTCGAGACCCTCGGCCATCAACCGATGCGTCGCGGCGGCGACCGTGGACTTGAGCAGGTTGTCGATGCGGACGGTCGTGCCGTCGGCCGCGACGGTGTGACCCGGGCGATCACCGGCGGTCGCGACGAGCGACGGTCCTTCGCCGCCCGCGAGCTCGCGGTAGTCGATCGTCGCCTTCAGCGTCTTGTGGACGCAGTGCTCCGACCAGGTCTGGGCGAGACTCTCCAGCTCGATCTCCCGCGGCTCGCGGCCGAGCGTGCGGTAGTGCGACTGGATCGCCCGCATCTCGTCGAGCGAGAGAAAGAGGTGCGCCTCGCGGCTCATCCGCTCGAGGCCGGCGTCGTCGAGATCGAGGATCGGCACGTCGCGGACCGCGAACGGGTGCTCGTGACCGACCGGGAACGAGTCGGGGCGGTACGGGCGATCGTGGATCGCGTGGACGACGGGGTTCGCGAGCAGACGGGTCGCGACCTGCCGGGCCTGCGCGACGTCGAGCCCGCCGAGTCGCCACTGGACGCCGGTCCGGACCTCGACGCGATCCGCGACCTCCGAGCCGAGCAACGCCTGGAGGCCCGCGGCGATCGAGGCCGCGGCGGGGTCCATGACGCCCGGGAGCGGATGGACCTCGACGATCGCCTCGGTCGCGGACGCCTCGGTCGCACCGATGACCGCGGTCTGCATGACCGGGTCGGCGAGGAGCTCCTCGGCGATGCGGGCGAGGTCGTCGGCGTCGAGCGCCCCCTCCAGAAGGTAGACGTCAGCCCGGCCGACGGCGGTCGGGCGGAGTTCGGGGGGCAGCCCCGAGACGTCGCGGCGCAGGGCGTCGGCGGCGGGATCTCCCGCCTCCGGGCGACGGTGGACCTCGATGCGGTGCACGGAGACGGCGGGCGGCGTGGCGGTGGTCATCGGGT
>CAYZSH010000474.1:0-2064 GCA_964481025.1 uncultured Isosphaeraceae bacterium | reverse complement strand
AGGACGTCAAGGCGATCCGCGGCCTCGTCGACCAGCTCGAGGCGATGCCCATGAACCCGGCCCTCGGGCTTGCGGTCGTCCAGGTCGAGAACGGGCAGGCCGAGACGATCGCGCCCCGCATCCAGCAGCTGATGAACGACCGGGCCCGAAGCCTCGGATCCGCGGAGAGCCCGTCGGATCGGGTCTCCATCGTCGCGGATCCGGCGAGCAACAGCCTGCTTGTCGCGGCCAACGAGTCGAATGTCGAGACGGTGCGCGAGCTGGTGCGCCTGATCGGCGCGAGCGACGCCGACGCGAACCTGCCCGTCGACGTGATCATGCTGACCCGCGGCCGTGCGGGCGAGATGCTGCCGACGATCCGCTCGATGTACGTCGACGAGGCCAACCGAAGCCGCGGACCCAACACCGTCAGGGTCTCCGCGGACGAGCGGCTGAACGCGATCGTGGTCGCGGCCCCGGCCACGGACGTCGCCGCGGTGCGAGCGCTCGTCGCACGGCTCGACGGCGCGTCGCCGGGCACGGTCGTCGAGATCAAGTACATCCCGCTCGCCTCGGCGAACTCCCTCGAGATGGTCGGCCTCGTCGAGACGGTGCTCTCGGGCGGCGGCATCGGGCAGCGCCGTGGGCAGGCGGCCTCGACGGTGGTGCGGTATCTCCGCCAGCTCGAGGGCGATGCGGGGCAGGAGGAGTTCGAGGTCGAGATCAGCCAGACCACGCGGCAGTCGATCAGCCTGACGCCCGACGTGCGGACCAACACCGTCATCGTGCGGGCGCCGCGCGAGTCGATGCCGCTTCTCGAGCGGATGATCAAGGACCTCGACGAGTCGAGCCTCGGCGGGCAGAACATCCGGGTGTTCCGGCTGGCGAACGCCGACGCCGACGCGATGGCGCGGATCCTTCAGGACCTCTTCAACCTCCGTCAGCAGGGCGGCGTCTACGTGCTTCGCCCGCGGGAGTTTCCCGAAGACGCCCAGGTCGATGTGCCCGGCACGCCGGGCCTTTCCTCGACCGAGCTCACCATGGTGCCCGACGAGCGGCAGTCGCTCTCGATCACCGTCGACAGCCGCACCAACAGCCTGCTCGTCTCGGGAACGCAGGGATACCTCGAGCTGGTGCAGAAGGTGGTCGACGAACTCGACGCGGCGGAGGCCAACGAGCGCGAGACCTTCGTGTATCGCCTCAAGAACGCGACCGCCGAGGAGGTCGCGTCGATCGTCGGGCAGTTCGTCGACGAGGATCAGCGCAAGGTGGTCTCGACGCTCGGGAGCGACCAGCTGCCTTCCGCGGCGCGGCTGCTCGAGCGCGAGGTGACGATCGTCGGCGACGTCAAGAGCAACTCCGTGGTGGTGACGGCGAGCCCGCGCTACGTCGATCGCGTGCGGGCGATCATCGAGGAGCTCGACGTCGATCCGCCGCAGGTCCTGATCCAGGTGCTGCTCGCGGAGGTCTCGCTCGGCGACGACGAGCGGCTCGGGCTCGAGTTCACGCGGTTCAGCGTCGGAAGCACGGACGTGGCCGGCGGCTTCGACCTGCCGCGGGCGCCGTTCGGCAGCGACGCGCCGAAGATCCCCGGACTCATGGGGCTCGCGCCGGCGCTCTTCGCCTCGGGTCTCGGCGTGCCGAACATCGCGGTCGGCTCGGCGGACTTCGATCTCCTGATCAACGCCCTGCAGAGCCAGAACCGCGTGCAGGTGCTGAGCAATCCGTCGGTGATGGTCGCGAACAACTCCGAGGGCTTCATCCAGGTCGGACAGACGGTCCGGCTTCCCGACTCGGTGGCGTTCAGCTCGGCGGGACAGCAGTCCGCGGTCACGCCGACGGAGATCGGCGTGATCCTCAAGGTGGTCCCGACGATCAATCCCGACGGCTACGTGCGGATGGAGATCGAGCCGGAGATCTCGCGCCTGAGCCGGACGTCGGTGCAGATCTCCGAGGACTTCGAGTCTCCGGTGATCGACCGCCGCCGCGCGAACACCACCGTCACCGTCAAGGACGGCCAGACGGTGGTGATCGGCGGGCTGATCAGCGACCGCTACGAGGAGATCGAGAAGAAGATCCCGCTGC
>CAYZSH010000473.1:0-2068 GCA_964481025.1 uncultured Isosphaeraceae bacterium | reverse complement strand
TCCATCTGGCGGAATTGCGCGGACATTGGCGGTTCGCGCCTGAATTCGCGCCCTCGTTGCGCCGATGAGTGGTCTGGCGACGACTCGCAGGATGCGGGAACCGCGTCGCCAAGGGAACACGGGACGTACCTCACATGAGCAACGAACAGTTCAACCTCCTCGAGAAGGACGTGCTCACCACCGGTGAAGTGGCGAAGATCTGCAACGTCGCCAGCCGCACGGTCAGCAAGTGGTTCGATTCGGGGCAGCTGAAGGGCTACCGGATTCCCGGGTCCAAGGACCGACGGATTCCCGTGGCGAACCTCCTCTCGTTCATGCGGGAGCATGACATTCCGATGGACGGCCTCATGAGCGGTCGTCCGCGGGTGCTCATCTGCGACACCGATCAGGGCGTCGTGGACACCCTCACCGGCGTGCTTCGCGAACAGACCAACTTCGACATCCGGACGTGCGACAGCCTGTTCGCCGCCGGCATGGAGTGCGAGCGGTTCCGTCCGCACGTCATGCTCTACGAACTCAACGTCTCCGACGGCGACGGCACGCAGGTGTGCAAGCTCATCCACGGCAACGAGGATCTGCAGGTCACCCGCATCATCGCCATGAGCAGCCGCGTCACCGACGGCCAGATCGGCCAGCTGATGCAGTGCGGCTTCGACTCGGTCCTCCGCAAGCCCTTCACGGTGCGGCAGGTCATCGAGGCGGTCGAGAGCGCCCACGCGGTCGTCTACTGATCGCGACTTCAGACGAAGGGACTGCGGTCCTCGCCTGGCGAGGACGCCCCGCAAGGACGCGGGTCCGCCCCGCCCCGGTCTTCGGACCGCGGCGGGGCGGGGTCTTTTTGGCGTGTCACCCGAGCCTGGACGAGTCGACTCGAATCGTTCAGAGGCAGTCGGGGATGTAGGCCGGGTCGTTGTAGGGCAGGTCGACCCGCGGGACGGTGTCGGTCGCGCAGTCCGGGTTCCAGTTCGCGATGAGCAGACCGATGTCCGCGCCGGTGATCAGACCGTCCCGATCGAGATCCCACCAGCTCGGCGATCCCCAGTCGGCGATCGCGGCGGTCAGATCCTCCATGTCCACGCGGCCGTCGAGGTTGCCGTCGCCGGGGCAGTACGGCGTGCTCTCCAGGATCGCCCGCATCTCGCGTCGCAGGTCGTCGAGGATCGCCTGCTCCACCGGGCCGAGGTCGTCGATGTCGAGTTGATCGTCGTCCCGCTCGATGCCCGCGATGTCCGGCGGTTCGAAGTCGGGCAGGCGGTAGAACTCCAGTCGGCACCGGACATCCTCGGGAAGGCACGAGGGGAACTGGCTCACGACCAGTTTGTACCGATCGCGGCGGATCGCCCACTGGCCGCGGTTCGGGGCGGCGAGGCAGCTGAGCGCCCGGCCTCCGCAGCCGGTGCCGCAGTTGCCGGTGGTGGTGAACGGATCCGACAGGTCGTACCCCTGCAGACGCGGGTCGCACGGATCCTCCTGCCAGATCTCCAGCAGGTCGCAGTAGCTGTAGTCGCCGAGCCACACGCCGCCGTTCGCGTTGCAGAGCGACTCGTCGGAGATCAACTGGTCGAGCAGCAGGGTGCCGTTCGCGCACGCGCCCGCGATGCCGCCCTGCTCCCAGTCCGACGAGCCCGGCGTCGCGCCGAACATCCCGGCTTGATAGACGGTGAAGTCGTATTGACGCACGGAATCCCGCGCGGGGTCCTGGATGTACGGCGTCATGGGACGAGCGTCGACGACGCGACCCGGGGCCGCCGCCTGCACCGCGAGGTACGGATCGACGCCGGCGGCGGTGCAGAAGAGCTCGAAGAGGTCGACGACATCCACCGGGTGCGCGACCGCGGTGCGGGAGCCCGGGGTCGCGTTCACCCCCGCACCCACCACCATGCACGGCACCCAGACGCCGGTCTGGTACGCGGTCTGCTTGGACCGGGCCGGATCGAACGGCGGGAACACGGTGTAGCCGTAACTGCCGTTGTCGGCCATCACGACGAGCATGATGTTCCGCTCGGCGAGATCCACGAGGTGATAGCCCGTGCCGTCGAGAGTCGCGAGCCCGAGTCCGAGCAGCATC
>CAYZSH010000472.1:0-2069 GCA_964481025.1 uncultured Isosphaeraceae bacterium | reverse complement strand
TCTCCCGCAGCAGCATGATCTTGAACCGCTTGCTGTGCATGACCCGCTTGCTGACGCGTCCGACGAGCACCGCGTCCTCGCATCCTGCTCGGCGGGCGGCCCGGATCCAACCGCCGGGCCGCAGGAATCCGACGGTTCGGAACTCGTCGCACGCCGCGGGGAAATCGGCGTCGTAGAGCCCTCGCATGCCGAGTCCCAGCACGCGATGCCCGGCCGCCCGCGCGCCTTCGGCGCACAGTCGCGGGAGTTCACCTTCGCCGGCGATGATCGCGGTGGTCGGCATTCTGAGATCAGGAGATCAGGAGAGCAGGAGATCAGGAGAGCTCCGCCGTCGGGCGCGTCAGTGGCTTGGGGGCGTCAGGGGCGGAATGAGATCGGACTGGTGGAGTTCGTGACCGCGGTCCGCGAGCAGGGCGTCGAGGGCCGCGACGGGGTCGCTCTCCACCGTCAGCAGTCGTCGCATCGCGGGTCGGATGAACTTCTGCTCGATGCCGTGCTCGATCATCGCGACGAGCGGGTCGAAGTACCCGTGGTCGTTCACGATCGCGAGCGGCTTGTCGTGCTCGGCGAGCACGCGGCCGACCAGGGTCTCGAAGAACTCCTCGTAGGTCCCCAGGCCGCCGGGCAGCACAAGGAAGCTCTCGCCCCGCTCGGTCATGATCCGCTTCCGCTCCCGCATGGTGTCCACGCGGATGAGTTCGGTGCACCGCTCGAACGCCACCTCGAGGTCGGCGAGATGGTGGGTGATGACCCCGACGATGCTGCCGCCCGCGTCGGCGCATGAACGGGCGACCTCGCCCATCAGACCCGTCGAGCCTCCTCCGTAGACGAGGGTCAGGCCACGATCGGCGAGCAGGCGACCCACGATGCGGGCGGTCTCGACGAAGTGCGGATCGATGGACGGGGAACTGGCGCAATAGACGGTGACGGACTGCATCGCGGGAACGCTACCGCGCGACGCCGCCTCGCCGTAGCATGCGGCCGATGCTCGGACCCGTCCTTCTGCTGCTTCCGATCGCGTTCTTCATCGCTCTGCCGACGACCACGGTGCTGGTGCGGCTCGGCCATCGCGCCGGGACGCTCGATTCCGCGGGCTCCGCGGGACATGCGAAGGCGCTGCGGTCGATCCCGAACATCGGTGGCATCGCGATCGCGGCGGCGACGCTCGGGCCGCTTCTCGCGGGCCTGATCGTGCTCACGGTGGCGGGTGATGGGATCGCGGACCTGCCGGTCGTCGGTCCTTCACTGGCCTCCTTCGGCGATCGACTCGCGAGCGAGCGGGCGACCTGGTGGTGGATTGCGCTCGGCGGACTCGCGTTGCATGTGACCGGGGTCGTCGACGATCGCCGTGCCCTCGGGCCGTGGACCAAGTTCGGTGTCCAGCTGGGCGTCGCGGCGGGGGTGGTGGTGATGGCGGATCTCCGACTCGTCACGGTGCTCGATCAGTTCGGGCCGATGGGGACCGCGACCTCCGCGGTGCTCACCGTGGTCTGGATCATCGCGGTCTGCAACGCGATCAACTTCCTCGACAACATGGACGGACTCGCGGGCGGGGTCGCGGCGATCGCGGCCGCGATCTTCCTGGCGGCGACGATCCTGAACGGGCAGTGGTTCGTGGCCGCCGCGTTCTCGCTGCTCTGCGGTGGACTGCTCGGTTTCCTGACCCTGAACGTGCCGCCCGCCCGCATCTTCATGGGCGACGGCGGCTCGCTGCTGGTCGGCTGGCTGCTCGCGGTGCTCACCGTGCGGACGACCTTCGTCGATCCCAACGACCCGGCGTTTGCGCTCGGCACCGCGTGGTACGGCGTGCTCATGCCGCTCGTGGTGCTGGCGGTGCCGATGTACGACCTCGTCGCGGTCAGCCTGCTTCGCATCGCACAGGGACGCAGTCCGCTGGTCGGTGATCAGCAGCATCTCTCGCACCGACTGGTCTGGCTCGGACTCTCGAAGCGGGCGGCGGTCGTCGTCATCTGGGCACTGACCGCCGCGACCGGTGTCGGCGGGATCGTGCTCGGAAGTCTCGCGCCGTGGCAGGCGGTGATGGTCGGCGCGCAGACCGGGTGCATCCT
>CAYZSH010000471.1:0-2073 GCA_964481025.1 uncultured Isosphaeraceae bacterium | reverse complement strand
TGGTCTGATCTGCGAGATCAGGCAGTGGTGGACCTTTGACCCGACGCGACTCGACGCCGGACTTGTCGGCCATCCGAGCCTCGGGGCTGCCGACTGAGGATCGATTCTCAGTCGGTTCATTCTTCGGACCACTTCGCGTTCACCTCAAGCAACCGAGGGTTCACCTGCCTTTGCGATCGTTCTCCGGTCATGTCCAGCAAACCCGGAAGGCAGTTAATGATCCCCTCACGAATCTCGACCCGCCGCGGGTTCGCCAGCGGACTCCTTGGAGTCGCTGCGATCTCGCTCTTGCCGATGGGAGCACTCGCCGCTCCGCCGACCTCCGATGGTGGCGTCACCCTCGAGCCGCTCGGGACGTTCGATGGTGGTGGACTCGCCCACGCTGAGATCGTCGCCTACGACGCCACAAGCGAGCGAATCTTCATCTCCAACGACGAGGAGGTCGCCGTCGACATCGTCTCGATCGCCGATCCGACGAACCCGACCCTCGTGACGTCGTTCGATGTGAGTGCATATGGAGATGGGGTGAACGGTGTCGCGGTCCACCGAGGAATCGTCGCCGCCGCGGTGGAGCGGGACCCTGTGTTTGACGCGGCCACCGGTGTCGCCACCCCCACGAACGGGCGAGTCGTGCTGTTCAACCGGAACGGGGTCTACATGAACACCCTCGAGGTGGGAGTGCTTCCGGACATGGTCGCGTTCTCTCCTGACGGTTCGAAGATCGTCGTCGCCGGGGAGGCCGAGCCCATCTGCGCCGAGGATGTCGGTGGAGGTCAGGACTCGGACGTCTCGCTCGCCGTTGATCCTCCCGGCACGGTCGCGATCATCGACATGAGTGGCGGGGCTTACGAGGCGACCGTGGAACTGCTCGACTTCAGCGGTTTCGACACGGCCACCCTCCAGGCTGCTGGCGTCCGAATCTTCTGGCCCGGCTCGTCCGCTGCCGAGGACCTCGAGCCCGAGTACGTGACGGTGGCCGCCGATGGGCGCACCGCCTATGTCACGCTGCAGGAGGCGAACGCGGTCGCGGTCGTCGATCTGACGACTCCCGCGATCACCGCCGTTGTCCCCCTCGGTCTGAAGAGTTGGGCCGATCAGCAGGTCGACCCGAGCGATCGCGACGCCGGCCACTCACTCGGATCATGGAATGTCTCAGGCATGTACATGCCCGATGCGATCGCCTCCTTCACCGTCGGCGGTGCGACCTACCTCGCCACAGCGAACGAGGGCGACTCCCGTGACTACGACTGCTATAGCGAGGAGGAGCGGCTCGCCGACCTCGACTACACCGGAACCTCGCTCGGCGAGGACCTCGTCGCCCAGGCTCAAGACGACGCGCTCCTCGGTCGAGTAAAGACGACCACAGCGATGCCGACCACCGATCCCATCTCTGGGCTCATCGCCTACGGCGGACGGTCGTTCAGTATCTGGAACAGCTCCGGCTCTCTCGTCTGGGACAGCGGGAGCGAGTTCGTCGAGATCGTCGCGCGAGATTTTCCCGATTACGTAAATACCAACGCCGACGACGAGGCCGCTACCGCTCGGGCGATGGTCGAGTCGATGGCCGATGGGGCCGACGCCCGCTCCGATGACAAGGGAACCGAGCCTGAGGCGGTCGCCGTCGGTCGGATCGGTGACCGGCAGTACGCCTTCATCGGCTTGGAGCGTCAGGGCGGCATCATGGTGTACGACGTCACCGATCCCAGCGCGCCGGCTTTCGAGGACTACGTGAATCTGGCCCTCTCGGAGCTCGCGTCGGGAGGTGACTTCACCGGGCCGGGGACCACGGATGTCTCCCCGGAGGGTGTGGTCTTTGTGTCCGCCTCGAGCAGCCCTAATGGCGAGCCGCTCGTCATCGTGGCGAACGAGTTGTCGGGAACGACCACCGTCTACGCGGTTCGCGGAACCGAGATCGACGCGGCGCTTGCCACCGTTGCGACCCTGCCCGCCACCGGCGGGTCGATGGACGCGCTGGTACTCGCGCTCATCGCGATCGCGAGCGGTGGCACATTGCTCGTGACACGTCGGCGGGCCTAAGGGGTTCGACCGGGCGGATGGCCTGAGGTGAGCCAT
>CAYZSH010000470.1:0-2079 GCA_964481025.1 uncultured Isosphaeraceae bacterium | reverse complement strand
AGGCTGAGCGGCAACGCGAGGCCGGCGAAGATCATGCCGTCCTTCGCCATCACCTTCTCGAACGCGCGGCCCGCCGCGAGGATCGCCACCTCGGGGTAGTTGATGATCGGGGTCGCGAAGCGACCGCCGTAGCTGCCGACGTTCGAGATCGTGAAGGTGCCGCCCATGAGCTGCTCCCGCGGAATCGTGCGGTTCTTGCAGCCGTCGGCGATCGACTTCACCGAGTCGGCGAGCTGGACCAGCGAGAGCCGGTCGGCATTGGCGATCACCGGCACCATGAGGCCGTGATCGGTGTCGACCGCGCAGCCGAGGTTGACGACGTCCTTGAGCAGGATCTCCTCACGGGCGTCGTCGACGTTCGCGTTGAGCGCCGGGTGCTTGCGGAGCGCCCGGCAGCACGCGGTCATGATGAAGGGCAGCATCGAGAGCTTCGTGCCGAGGACCTTCGCGTACTCCTTCCGCTTGCGATCGAGGGCGGTGACGTCCACCTCGTCGACGACCGTGAAGTGCACCGCGGTCTTGACCGAGAGGTCGAGGGCCTGGGCGATCTTGCGACGCACGCCGCGGAACGGGATGCGCTCGCGAATGCCGTCGGCGGACACCGGCGGCAGGTCGCGGGGCGGGGCGGTGATCGCGGCGGCGGTCACGATCGCCTGTTCGGTCGCCTCGGTGTTGTGGTGCGTGGCGGGGGTGCCGGCGGCGCCCATGGTCGCGAAGGTGTGCACGTCGCTCGCGGTGACGCGTCCGCCACGTCCGCTGCCGGGCACGCGATCGATGTCGATGCCGAACTCGCGGGCGATCCGTCGCACCGCGGGCGTCGCGAGCGCCTTGCCGTCGGTGGACGCGCCGTTGGTGACGGCGGCATGCTCGGGGGTGCGGGCGAAGCGGCTCGAGACTTCGAGCGTGCCGCTCATCGTGCCGACGACCGTGCCCTGATCCTCGTCCGCGGCGGGCGCTGCGGCGGGAGCGGGCGCGGATGCCGCGGGTGCCGATGCGGCCGGCGTTGCAGCGCCTTCGACCTTGTAGGTCACGAGGATCGAGCCGACATTGATGATGTCGCCGGCGTTGCCGCGGAGCTCGTCGATGACGCCGGTCCACGGACTCGGCACCTCGACCAGCGCCTTGTCGGTCTCCATCTCGGCGATCGTCTGGTGTTCCTTGACGGCCTCACCGGGCTTGACCTTCCAGCTGATCAGCTCGGCTTCGTGCACACCCTCACCGAGGTCGGGAAGGATGAAGTGCGACTTGTCGGCGGGTTGCTTGATGGCGGCCATGGGGGATCGCAGGGAAGGGGATCGGGGTGGGAGAGTCGAGCGTCGGGATCTGTGGAGCGGCCCGTGTTCAGTAGGCCGCGGTTTCCTCGATGGCCTTCGCGATGCGGTCGGCATCGGGGAGGTAGTCGAGTTCGAGCTTGTAGTACGGCATGATCGTGTCGAAGCCCGCGACCCGCTGGACCGGGGCCTCGAGGTGCAGGAAGCATCGCTCCATGATGCGGGCCGCGATCTCGCCGCCGAAGCCGCCGGTCTTCGGGGCCTCGTGGACGATCACGCAGCGACCGGTCTTCTTCACGCTCGCCTCGATGGCGTCCATGTCGAAGGGGTAGAGCGTCCGCAGGTCGATGAGCTCGATGTTGCGTCCGCTCTTCTCGATCGCCTGCATGCACTGCACGACGCTCGCGCCCCAGCTGACCATCGTCATCTCCTCGCCCTCGCAGACGGTGCGGGCCTTGCCGATCGGCAGCACGTACTCGTCCTCGGGGACCTCCTCGCGGAACGCGCGGTAGATCCGCTTGGGCTCGAAGAAGATGCAGGGATCCGGGTCGCGGAGGCAGGCGATGAGCAGGCCCTTCGCGTCGTAGGGCGAACTCGGCATCACGACCTTCAGGCCGGGCGTGTGGATGTAGATCGCCTCGGGCGAGTCGCTGTGCAGTTCGGGGGCATGGATGCCGCCGCCGACCGGCACGCGGATCGTGAGCGGCACGGTCAGTCCGCCGCGGGTTCGGGTCCGCATGCGGGCCGCGTGCGAGCAGATCTGGTCGTACGCCGGTCCGAGGAAGCCCTCGAACTGGATCTCGGGCAC
>CAYZSH010000469.1:0-2093 GCA_964481025.1 uncultured Isosphaeraceae bacterium | reverse complement strand
CCCGCGAGGCGACGTCGGCACGGGAACGGATCACACGGGCCTTGTCGCCGTCGATCGATTCATCGAGTCCGGCGCTCGCCGCGCTGGGTGGACCCCCTCGTCACCACTGGCTCATCAGCAGCATCATGTCGACGCCGTTGACGATGTCGTCCTGGTTGATGTCGCCGACCCCGCCGCCATCGCCCCACTCGCTCAGCAGGTCGCTCAGGTCGAGGCCGTCGACGAGCCCGTCCTTGTTGAGGTCGGCGATGCTGAAGGTCGGCTGACCCGCGCCGACGAAGTCCGCGTCGATCGCCGCGTTGCCGTCGATCCCCTCGATCGCGACGGTGAGGATCAGGCCGGCGGTGTTGCCAGGCGGGGCGATCGTCGGCAGATCGACCGGAATCGGAGGCAGCGGAGGCAGCGGCAGCGGGATCGAGAACGAGCCCGAATCCGCGATCGAGACCGCCAGCGAGAAGCCGCCGCGGTTCCACACCATCTCGCCGAAGATCGCGACCGAGAACGGCGCGGTGAAGGTCATCGGCTCACCGAGCATGCTGCCGACCAGAGTGACCTCGCCCGGCACGATCGCCGTGAGCCACTGACGACCCGGCCCGAGCGGAACGACGACGGCGTTCGCCATCGGTCCCTGATGGAAGGAGATCGTCGTGACCTCGATCACCGGGATCGGGATCGAGAGCGGGATGCCGCCCACGTACAGGCTGTTGGGCTGGAACGTGCGGAAGGTCTCGAACTCGATCGAGACGTCGAGGTCGACGCCCGCGGTCTGCGTCTCGAGGAGATCGAAGGCCAGTTCGCGCACCCACGCGATGGGGCCGTCGCCGACGACGAGCTGCATCGAGGCCTGAGGCATGCCGTCGACATGGATCGATCCGCCGAGACCTGCGGAGAAGGGAATCGGGTTGTTGCCGCTTCCGCCGAAGAGCCCCGGCACGGTCCGCGTGCCTTCGGGGTTGCTCACGGCGTCGTAGTCGCCGATCAGCGTGCCGCCGAGCGGAAACGACAGGCCGAGATCGATCGACAGGTTGCTCGACTTCGGATCGATCGAGAACTGGTAGGTCGTCTGCGGGCCGTGGGCGTGGGCGATCGACGCTGAGCCCACGACGAGCAGTGCGAGTGCGAAACGACACGAGAGGTTCGGGTGGCGAGACACCGACGACCGCATGGAAGGAGCTCCCTGAACAGGTGGCATGGGCCGTCGTCCCGCGTCCGAGCGGGCGTCTGCGACGGACCGACACGAAAGGTATCCATGCGCCGAACAAGTCAACGTCAGCGATGACAGCAGTCGAAGAAAAACCGCATCGCGTGACCGATCGACACCCCGGACGATGTTCAGACGCCTCGTTCCGATCCGTCGCCTTGAAGGCGCGCCGTTGATTTTCTGCGACTTGACGGGCGGGCGATCTTGACATCCGACCATCGGGGAGATCCGCGCCATCGGCTTGATCGCCTCGCGAGAGGGCTTGACGCTGCTACCTTCCGCGCATGCTTCACGCGATGAACGCCCGCCCTCGTGCGACCGCGCCCCTTCTCCTGTGCACGTTGTGGCCGACCTTGCTCTTCGGTTGCGCGACCACGCCCTCGAGCGACGTGCCGCGGCTCGAGGCCTACGGCGCCGATGGCAAGGGACCTTCGACGCAGCAGCTTGAGGCCCTCGCCAAGAGCCATCCCGAGGGCATGGTGGTGCGCTACGCCAAGGGCGACCAGATCGTCGTGTCGCTCGCGGTGCAGGGCGGGCTCTTCACGAGCACCGCGCCGGGCGAAGTCGTGCTCGAGTGCCTCGAGCCGGTCGAAGTCTGGATGGGTCCGCAGGGCGTGCGGCTTCGCGTCGACGGCGGCCCGTGGCGAGGCTGGTCCGAGGCGGTCGACGGCGAACTCGCGGTCGGACTCTCGCTGCGCCAGGACGACCCGGTCAATCGCGCGTCGATCGACATCATCGCCGTGCCGGCGAAGTAGTTCGATCGGTCGTTTCGCTCACCGGCCGGCTTGGCTTCTTCTCGCATCGATCGCGCCCCATGCGGCGTTCATGAACCGAGTCACCGTCTCGATCGATCGCGTGAGCGGTAGCCGAACCGACGATGCTGAAGCCGCCA
>CAYZSH010000468.1:0-2096 GCA_964481025.1 uncultured Isosphaeraceae bacterium | reverse complement strand
CGTCCGACCAGCGCGCCGGTGATGCCTCGGTTGAGATAGAGGTTGCCGACTCGGAACTCTCGCTTCGCGCGTTCAAGATGACTCGGCTTGCGGCTGAAGACGCCGCCGGTCAGCTTGTACCTCGTCGAGTTGGCGACCTGCAGCGCCTCGTCGAAGTCCTTCACCTTGATGACCGCGAGCACCGGTCCGAAGATCTCCTCGTGCGCGAGTCGATGATGCGGCTCGATGCCGCTCACGACCGCGGGGCCGACGTACGGCAGTCCGACGCTCGCCTCGAGGCCGTCGGGTACCGGGAGTTCGATCTCGACGCGGCCTTCGCTGCGGCCGATCTCGATGTATTCGCGGATCTTCCGCTGGGCGTCGTGGTCGATGACCGGACCGACGTCGGTGCCGGGCAGACGCGGGTCGCCGACCACGAGGGTGCGGGTCGATTCGACGATGCGCTCGAGGAACGTGTCGTACGCGGTCTCGACCACGATCGCGCGGCTGCACGCCGAGCACTTCTGGCCGCTGAACCCGAACGCCGAGTGCCGCACGCCGAGGACCGCTTCGTCGAGGTCGGCACTCGCGTCGATGATGACCGCGTTCTTGCCGCCCATCTCGCAGACGACCTTCTTGACGTGATGCTGATCGTCGGGGGTGACGCCCGCGGCCTGCAGGATGTCGAGGCCGACCGCCTTGCTGCCGGTGAAGGCGATGAGCGCGGTGCGGGGATCACGCACGAGCCGGGCGCCGACCGTCTCGCCGGGGCCGGGCAGGAAGACGCACGCCTCGCGGGGGCAGCCCGCCTCGATCAGGATGTCGTGCATCACCTTCGCGATGCCGGGCGTCTGCTCGGCGGGCTTCACCACGCAGGTGTTGCCGCAGACGAGTGACGCGACGGTCATGCCGGTGCAGATCGCGAGCGGGAAGTTCCACGGACTGATGACGACCGCGACGCCGCGGGGCTCGTGGATCGTCTCGTCGATCTCGCCGACGAAGCGGCCGAGTCGCTGCGGCTCGAAGAGGGCCACCGCCTCGCGGGCGTAGAACTCGCAGAAGTCGATCGCCTCGCAGACGTCGCCGTCGGCCTCGCGCCACGGCTTGCCGCTCTCCTTGATGATGATGCCGGCGAGTTCGTCGCGGCGGCGTCGCATGATCGCGGCGGCCTTGACGAGCACCGAGGCGCGGGTGCGGATGGGCGTGTCGCGCCACGCGGGGAACGCGGCGTGGGCGGTGGCGAGGGCTCGGTCGGCGTCCTCGACGGTGCCGTCGTTGGCGACGCTCGGGACGCTCGCGTGCTCGATGGCGCGGGCGTACGACTCGCGGACGTCACGCCGCGAGAAGTCGCGCATCGGCTCGGTGAAGAACGGGCGACCGTCGGCGACGCCGGGGTCGGCATCGGAGAGGGCGTGACGTTCGGGCGCGTTCTCGATCCGCTCGACGCCGGGGTCGCGGTCGAAGGCGCGGTGCGGCGACGCGAGCAGGGTGCTCGCGTCGGCGTTGTCCATGAAGCCCGCCTTGAGCCACGACTCGTTCGAGGTGTTCTCAAGCAGCCGTCGCACGAGGTACGCCATGCCCGGAATCATCTCGCCGACCGGCACGTACTCGCGGACGCGGAAGCCCATGTCGCTTGCGGCCTGCTTGAGCTCGGGGGCCATGCCGTAGAGCATCTGCAGTTCCATCGCCGAACGGGGCAGGCCCTGCTTCTCGAGTTCGGCGGTCGCGGCGCCGATCGAGCGGGCGTTGTGCGAACCGAGGGCGAGCTTGACGCCGCCTTCTTCGGGCGTGCGGGGCGTCGAGCGGATGAACGCGGCGGCCATCCGCTCGAAGCACGCATCGGAATCGCACTTGCGGCTCCACACCGGCACGGGCCAGCCCATCTCCTCGGCGTGGATCGTCTCGTAGTCCCAGTACGCACCCTTCACAAGGCGGACCGTCACCTGGCGACCGGTGCGCTGCGCCCACTCGATGATGCGGCGGGCGTCGTCGTCGCCGGATCGCAGGTACGCCTGCATCGCGAGACCGGCGGTGAAGTCGATCTCCTCGCAGCACCGCATGAAGAGTTCGAGCGTCAGGTCCTTGAGCGCGAACTGCTCCATGTCGAAGTTGACGAG
>CAYZSH010000467.1:0-2097 GCA_964481025.1 uncultured Isosphaeraceae bacterium | reverse complement strand
CTCCCCGCCTTGCGGGGAGCTGTCGCCGAAGGCGACTGAGGGGTTGGTGGCCGGCTCGGTGACCGCGCGACATCGGACGATCAACGAGTCGGCCACCGACCCCCTGATCCGCTTCGCGGATCTGTCCCCCGCAAGGCGGGGGACGGCGTTGGAGAATGAGTCGGCTTCGGAACCGCGCAGGCCTACTCACCATGATCTCCCCAGCACATCCCAATCTCTCCCCGCGTCCTACGCCAGTTCGCGCAGCCGCAGCCCCCGGAACTCGACCGGCGAGCCTTCGCTCTCGAGGCACAGGTAGCCGGTGCGGGGGTTGCACTCGGTGCCGCCCGAGACCTCGCGGCCGTTCACCCAGAGCCGCACCTCGCCGTTGATGGCGCGGACGTAGTAGTGGTTCCACTCGTTCACGCCCTTCGACCGTTCCTCGGTCGGGAAGCTGCGTCGACCGTTCGGCGCGGTGGGCGGGAAGGGCTTCATGGTCGAACCGCCGACCGGGAAGACGTCGCCGTGACAGGTGAACCAGTCGGCCTTGTTGCCGCCCCGTTCGTACGCGGCGGTGTAGCCGAGGTCGAGCACCTGCACCTCGATGCCCTCGGGAAGGCCGGGACCCTTCAGCCGATCGAGGGTCTCGATCGGCGACCACAGGAAGATCCCCGAGTTGCCCGCGTCCCGCAGGTGTCGCCACTCGCAGACGAGCTCGAAGTTCGTATACGGCTTCACCGAGCGAATGACGCCGACGGGGTTGCCGGTGCAGTGGACGAAGTCACCGGTCCACTTCCAGGTGTCCTCGTGGCAGTTGACGTTCACGAAGTCATCCGCACCGAGCGCCCGGAAGCCGTGCTCGGATCCGTCGATGCCTGCGGTCGGGAGGTTCGTGGCCTGCGGATCGCGGTTCGACGCGGCGGCGAGACCGGCGGGTGCCGCGAGGGCGGCGAGCGAGGCGAGTTGGAAGCGGCGGCGATCGATGGACGACATCAGAGGACTCCGGTCACGAACGGCGAGGACGGTTCCGGCAACGACCGGACCACCTCGAAGACTACCGGCAGGTCCGCGCCCAACGACAACGACCGCCCTTGAAGGCGGCCGCGTCACGGGAACTCTCTTGGCATCGCGCTCCGAAATCGGGCGACGCCTCGGGAGTGGTTTGGGAGTCTGAAGCGGTCAGGCCGATCGGCTGGCACGGATGCCGGTGGCACCTTCGGCGAGGGCCGCGGGACGCGACCAGTCGGTCTGGGCCCGACCCGAGAACACGCCGCCGGTCGACTCGGCGTCGGAGACCGGAATGACCACGGTGCTCTGGACGTTCGCGGTCGACATGTCGACCGGACCGCCGAAGGTCGTGAAGTAGCCCTCGGTCTCGAGTCCACCGGCGTAGGCGGGCTTCTCGATGGCGGGGACGGAGGCGTCATGGGTGATCTCGCCGGTGCTGGACACCGAGAGCATGGCGACGGCCGGCAGGGTGCCGAGTGCCGCGTAGCGCACGAGACGGACCTCGGGGGAAGAGGTGCGATCGACCATGATGAGACTTTCGGAACGAGGAACGGGACGCCGGGAAGCGTGAACAACGGGAACGGGCCGGGAAGCCCGCAAGGGAGTCGGAGGGAAGCCGACCTCCAGAAAGTAACGAGTCGGGAAGGCGATTCCCAGACATTTTCCGCCAGCGAACAGCCTTTTTGCAAAAAAGCCGACCGGGCGATTTGACAGGCCTTGGATCCGTGATCAGAGCGAGTGGCCTGTGATTACCGGACCTTGAGCGGTTGGCGGCTCACACCTCGAAGCGGTCTGCGATGTAGTCCCGGATCGCTCGCCGAACTTGCTGGCGGCACCAGGTCTCAAGCCCGACGGCATCGCCCGGATCGTGCGAGGCCAGGGCCTGGGCCAGCGCGGCGGACCCGACCCGGATCAGCGGCGATCGCGGGACGCGATACGGCAGCTGCTTCTCCATCCAGTAGGCGGTGGAGGTGACGATCTCGAAGTGGTCATCCACGGTCGGCGTCGGCATGGCTCGGAGTTCGCGTGGGGGCGGGGCACCCGATTCACGGATGGTGATGTCCGATTCGCCGCCGCTCGGTCACTCCTCCGCGAACCGGAACGCGAAGA
>CAYZSH010000466.1:0-2097 GCA_964481025.1 uncultured Isosphaeraceae bacterium | reverse complement strand
CGCAGATGGTAGCGGTCCGACGCTCGCGATCAAGAGAGCGTCGGATGGCGTCGCGCAGGGCTCGGACAGGGCCTTCAGGCGTCAGGCTGGCAAGTCCTTCAGACGAGAGTCTCGATCGGGGTGGCCGTTGGCGGCCGCCGTTCAGGATCTCTCGCGGTGGAAAGCCGCACTTCCCGTCGCGAGCAACGGCGCATGAGGCCGTTCCGCCCTCGTCGGCAAGGCATCGTGAACAGGTCCTCGCGTTTGCTCCCACCGAGAGACGGAGGAGCGAGCCGATTCGACGACTCGCCGGCAATCTCGACGAGGTGGTAGCGACGCTCGAAGCGTTGGGCCAGCGGCGTCCTTCGATGCCGCGGCTGGAGGGGCTGGCGCAGAGACCTGTCGGAGACGACCGATAAAGAAGGACGATCGCGTCGTTCGGAACGCGAGCGATCAGGGGGAGTCGATGTCAAGGCGGCGATCGGGCCCGAAGGTTCGACTCGTGCGCCCAGGTCGACGATAGGCGGAGACGGGAATGTCTGCAGGTTCGCCACGAGACGCAAGTGGTCGGGAGGGCTCATGACTCGGTCTTTGAGTGTGGCATGGGCGGCGTCGATGGTGTTTGCACTGTCGATTCGAGCCGGAGACGACACCGACGCCGTCGGGCCAGACGTATCGGACAGCCCATCCGTGGAGTCGGAAGGCCCAGGCCTCTCCGATCCGCTGCTGGTGCCCATCTCGATGGACTGGAATCCGGGCTCGGATGCGATGGCCATCGGATGGCCGTCGGAGCCGAAGTCGGTGGCGCCGAACTCGATCGTGGTCTTGAGACCGACCGGCCCCTTCGCCGCGTCTCGACTCGAGGCTCTGGACGAGGTGAGGAGAAGCCGACTGCGCGACCAGTTCGGAGCAGGCGCGGAAAACGCCTATCTCAAGGCGCTGTCGAACGGACTTGCGGAGGCGCTGCAAGCCGCGCGGGTCCGGTGGCCGGATGCACGGATGTCGATCCTCGGTCTTCCGATCGAGTCGGGTTCGGCCTCGGCACGTGCAGCCAACGCCGCGCTTCGCGAGGTCTTGGACTCGCTCGATGTCATCGTTTCGAGCCGCTCGATTCTCAGGGTGCCCGGCGAGCCACTGCTCGATCGAGACGTCCTGTCGGCCTTGCCGATCGCCGCAGCGATCGCCGGCGATCGTCGAGTCTTCTATCGAACGATCGAGGGATGGAGCAGCATTCACGGCACTCCACCGATCGAAGCCGCTCGGGCAGAGACGCCTGGAGAGATGGTCGGCCCGCGTGTGGTCTCCGCAGGCGTCGAGCCGTCGGAACTGGCGGTCGAAGCAGTGGCATCGGAAGCGGGTTGGAGCGGCGACAACGCAGCGAGCGCGATCTCAAGTGCGGATGCCGGGCCCATCATCGACGCGCCTGCGTACGGAGCAATCGGTGGCCTGGAGTTCGGTGTCGGATCGTCTGACGCGACGTTCTTCACCGATCCCTTGAGCGAGCGTGGAGAAGTCGCAGCGGCCTTGGGCATGGATGCGGAAGCCTCGGCCGGAGTGGCCGGCGGCGTGATCAGCGTTCCAGGTGTCGGGACTGGCACAGGCCGACTCCTCTCGTCGCTGGGTCCTGCGTCACTCGTTGGGGTGGAGCCTTGGGTGCTCGCTGGAGTGCTTGGTTCGAGCGATTCACTGGACGGTCTTGAAGTCCGGTCTGCCTTCGGTGGCGTTGACGTCGCGGGCAGCGTGATGTCGGACTTCCGGTCCGCCGCCGGCGCGAGCGCACTGGGAGGCGCAATCAAAGCCAATGAGGCTCGCGACCGTGTCGTGGGCGGATCCGGGAGCCGTGCATCGGCGGCGTCGAGTTCGTCGGGCGCGATCATGTCATCGCCGTCGAATGCGGCTGGAACACAACTTCGATCGAACACCGAGGGCAGTGTGGGCGCTTCGGCCACGCCGATCGCCACCGACGCCGACACGTCGTCGCAGGAAGTCGAGCAGCGGCCGACGACGTCGGCGCCCGCATCGCCGCCCGTGGCGTCGGAGGCGGCAAGCGTGTTGCCCGCGCTGACGGCCTCGGTTGGAGCGAGCTCGTCGACATCGGCTGGAGCGAGCTCGACGGCA
>CAYZSH010000465.1:0-2100 GCA_964481025.1 uncultured Isosphaeraceae bacterium | reverse complement strand
CGTCGAGGTGCTTCCCGATTCCCACGTAGTGTTCGAGCGTTCTCATGTTGCCTCCCGGAGGACGATGGGCGGTCCGTTGTAGGTGTGTGCGGAGAGGTGCCAGTTCGTGGCCGCGGTGACCTGGACAGGACTGCTGCGGAGAGTCGTGGTGCCGTCGAGCTGCCGCTGGCTGTTGGCGCCCCAGCCCCAGACCGTGCCGTCGGTCCGCTTGGCGAGCAGCGTGCTCGCCGCGTGGCAGACGTCGAGGTAGGTCTCGGTTCCGACGCGGGTCCAGTCGGTCGTGCTCTGGGTGTTGTTCAGCCCGCGGTCGCAGAGGCCGTACTGGTTGAAGCCCGCGACATGGAGCGCACCCGACTCGTCGATGACCGCGGCCTGTTCGATCGTGCCGACGACCTTCACCCAGTCGGTCCTGCGAGAGAGCTTCCAGAAGCCCGCGTAGTAGGCGAAGTTGTTCCCGAACTGCGATCTGCTGTTGCTGCCGGCGCCCCAGAGCGTGCCGTCCGCCTTGACGATCCACGTGTGGCTCGAGGCGTTCGCGATCGACCTCGCATCGCCCCAGTCGTCGCCGGCGTCGGCGAGCGTCCACGTGCTTCCCCAGCCCGGTGCGTTGCCGTTGCCGAAGCCGCCGTTGCCGGTCGCCCAGAGCGTGCCGTCGGCCTTGATGCCGATCGAGTTGAAGTAGCCGCAGACGACGCGTTCCCACGGGCCTGCGTCGATCAGGGTCGGCACCGAGTACTGCGTCGAGACGCCGAGTTGTCCGAGTCCCGTGTAGCCGCAGCCCCAGAGCGAGCCGTCGGCCTTGATGCCGAGCGTGCACCAGTAGCCTGCGGACACGTCGACCCACACGTCGCCGTCGAGCGGTGTCGGGACCGTCGTGTGGCCCGAGGTGACGCCCTGGCCGGTGCCGCCGTAGTCGTTCGATCCCCACGCGTAGGCGACGCCGTCGACGTCGAGTGCGACCCTCATGGGTCCCATCGTCTGATGCGTCCAGACCCAGTTGGAGGCCGTGCCGATCCGCGTCCACGCGGTGAGCGTGCCGGAACTCGTGCCCTGCGCGGTGAGGTGGTTGACGTTCGAGCCGATCGTCCACATCTCGTATCCGACCGCCGGCGGCTGCGAGGAGGGAACGTGGTTCCAGCGGGGCACGGTCACCTCCCGAAGTGGATCGAGAACGCGAGGTCCTCCGCGGAGGAGACGTTCGACACCGCGAGCGTGATCTCGTCGCCGTCGGCGATCGCGAGACCCGTGATCGACTGCGTGGCGACGGCGGAACTTCCGACCGCGAGCGTCGAGGCGCCGATCGGCGTGCCGTTCACCGCGAGCCGCACCTCGCACGTACCCGCCGACGTTCTCGCGTGGAGCGTGAGGCGATCCTCGACGCCGTCCATCCGGAGGACGACGACGTGGCTCTTCGCGGACGGAGCCTCGATCTCGCCGTGGATCGGCGACTGCCGGTTCACTCGGACGGGCACGCCGTAGAGGTTGCCGACGTAGAGACGCGCGTTGAACCAGTCCCACGCGGGCTCGGCGTAGTTGAGGAGCGACGGCGCACCCGAGCCCCGGCGGATCGTGATGGTGTTCGCCACGCCGCCTCCGGAGTCAGTAAGTCCCGCCGTCGATCAGGCTGTTCGAGGAGAGGTAGTCGGTGCCCTCGGTCGCCGCGACGAAGGCCTTGCTCGCACCCATCTTGAAGATCGTGCCGATCGCCGCGGCGTTGAGGTCCGCGCCCGTGCCGCCGTAGCGGCTCGCGACGACGGTGCCGTTCCACGTGCCCGACGTGATCGTGCCGACCGAGGTGAGCGCCGATCCGACGACCGACGAGCCGAGCGAGGTCTTCGAGAGCACCGCGGAGCCGTCGATGCGGACGGCCTTGCCGGTCGCGAGCTCGAGGTTCTCGCTGCTCGTCCACGATCCCGTCGACGAGATCCAGTTGAGGGTCTTGTCCGTCGCGCCCTTGAGGGTGATGCCGCCGCCGTCGGCGGTGACGTCGGTCGGGCTCGCCACGTCGCCGAGCACGACGTTCTTGTCGTCGATCGAGAGCGTGGTCGAGTTGAGGACCGTCTGCGTGCCGTTGACGGTGAGGTTGCCCTGAACGACGAG
>CAYZSH010000464.1:0-2124 GCA_964481025.1 uncultured Isosphaeraceae bacterium | reverse complement strand
CCGAGCGTCGATCTGCTCGACGACAAGGAACTGCTCGCGCACCACCGATTCCTCGCCAACGACATGGCGATCATCGAAGGGCTCGCGCTCGCGGACGTTCCCGAGGGTCGGTACGAGTTGTCGGCGTTTCCGCTGCGACTCGTCGGTTTCGACGGAAGCCCGGTGCGGGCCGTGTTACGATCGCTGGCGTGAGGCCGCTTGAACGGCGACCGCCTTCCGATCTTCTCGAAGGACCTCCACACCATGAACCGCTCGCATCGCGGCAACGCCGCCATCGTCATCGTTCTCGTCCTCGGCACGGTGCTCGCCGTCGGCATCGCGGTGATGTTCGCCGTCCGTGGTTCGGCCATCGAGACGCGACGCCAGAACGCGACCGTGACGCCGACCCAGCTCGACTCGCTGCTCCAGCCCGTGGCGACGTGGGCGGCGATCGGGATCACGAAGTGGACCAGCGAGCACGACGGCGCCTTGCCCACGAACGACGAAGGCAAGGCGATCATCGCCGGCCTCGGCGCGCCGCCCACGATCGAACAGGCGAGCGGCTTCACCGCCACGCCCGTCTATCGCCGGATGGGCAACGACATCTTCGAGATCGTGGTCGCGACCGCCGAACTCGACGGCTCGGCGCACCTCGTCTACCCCTTCACCTCCAACGGCCGACTCCTCGCCCCCGTCGCCGACAACATCTTCCTGAACGAGGACGAGCAGGAGACCGACGCCCTCGAAGCGACCCCCGGTGCGGACACGACGCCTCGGTGATTCTGGGTTCACCACAGAGGGCACGGAGAGGCACGGAGGGCCACGGAGTTTGGAAGAGGATGCATGCCTGAACACGCTGATGTTCATGCATGGCTGCAACCTGAGTGGAAGACACTTCGATCACTCGACGCGAGTGAACCAGCGCTCGGCATGGAAAGATGCCCCTCCAGAGAGCATCGCGTTCAAGCGTGCACCATTCCCCACCTCCGTGATCCTCCGTGCCCTCCGTGGTCAATCACCAACAACAGCCGTCACCTTGACCTCCACCGCGATCGGCGTCGGGAGCGCGTTGATCTCGATCGTGGTCCGGGCGGGATTCGGGTTGCCCTCCCCGGCGAAGTACTCGGCGTAGACCCGGTTGTAGATCGGGAAGTCGTTCTTCATGTCGGTGAGGAACACGAGGACGTCGACGATGTTCGTCCACGGCACGCCCGCGTCGTTCATGACTGCACGAACGTTGTCGAAGCACGAGCGGCACTGGGCCTCGATGTCCTTCGCCACGACCTCGCCGTCGGGACCGAGCGTGACCCCGGGGATCTCCTTCGTTCCTCGTTTCCGCGGACCGACGCCGGAGAGGAAGAGCAGATTGCCCGCGCGCTTCGCGTGCGGGTAGGCGCCGACGGGCTCGGGTGCGGTGGTCGAGTCGATGCGATTCGAGTCGGTCATGGCGTGAGGGCCTCGATGGGTCCGCCCGGTCGCCACGCGAGCTGGTACGGACGTCCGAAGTTGGAGACGAGTTGCGCGACCCGCTCCTTCTCGATGCGATTGGCGGGCGAGTCCCCGCGGAGATCGATCTTCGACTGCGCCGCGATCAGGGCGTCCCGATCCTTCTCGAGGAATGCCTCGACCGCATCGACCATGGCGTTCCAGTCGATGGCGAGTTCCTTCGGCTGCGGGATGATCCGCGATCCCGGGAGCAGAGCCAGAGCCTTCGCGGTGTCATTCGCACAGGCCAGCATCTGCGCCTCGTGGAACTGGAGCACCGAGATCTGCCATGTCTCGAGGTCGTCGAGATGGATCTCGAGATACCGATGGATGAGCGTCGCGGCGTCGTCGTACCGCCGTTTCTCCGCGAGCCCTCGCCACCCGAAGGACTGAAGCTGCGTGAAGGCGCGGAAGCTCGTATCGGCGAGATCGGCGTCACTGGCGGGCGGCGACGCGCAGCCGGCGAGGAGCGACAGGGCGAAGACGACGGCGAGGGTTGATCGAGACATCGAAGAGGCCGAGATTGGAAAGTGGCGATCGGGGGATCGGACACGACTGTACCCCGCCCGTCCAGCCGCAGCCGTTCGCCACCGAGCCGACTACGAACCCCTCAGTCGCCTTCGGCGACAGCTCCCCGCAAGGCGGGGAGCGGCTCAGGAA
>CAYZSH010000463.1:0-2125 GCA_964481025.1 uncultured Isosphaeraceae bacterium | reverse complement strand
AGTTTCGAGGACACCGGCGGCACCGAGTACTTCGGCTTCTACTGGCTCTCCGACTCCTCGGCGGCGAAGCAACTCACGTTCACCGCGTCCGCGACCGGAGCCTCGGGCCTGCAGACCAACACCACCTTCACCTCCGCCCCATCGGGCGAGACGTTCACCAGTTCGGGATTCGGCGACTCCTACTACTACCTCTACTCGGGGGTCGGGGCGGGCTCGTCGATTGCCATGAGTGGGCTCGTCCCGAATGTCGAGATCCAGTGGCTCGATTGGGACGGATCGACTTGGCAACTTCTCGGGTCGGGGACTCGCACCGGGGTCTCGCCTGGCGACGAGAGTTTTTCGCTCGGAGTGGCCTCCGCGGTGCCAGGCGGGGGGTTGGCAGGACTTGGCGGCGGGGTCTTGGCGGGGTTGGCGGCACGTCGTCGGGCCCGGTCGCGATCTCGATAAGTCTCTGCTCTGAATGAGCTTGGCACCGTAGTCTGGCTGAGATCCATCGCTGGGCGTCGAGTCTTCCTTCAAGGGCTTGGCGCTCTTGGGAACGGCGATGGGTGGTGGTTCGTGGCCCGCTGACTTGAGGGAAACCTTCCGATTTGCCCGCATCGTGGTCCGGCTGTGCGGGTTTTTCCGACAAATTCGTCGCCCGATACTTGGACCACGAAGGATCGGAGGTATCTTCCTCAACAGTCTCGGAAGATGGTCTTTCGGGGCTAGCACCGGTTCTCCCGTCGCGGTGGCGGGGTCTGATGGAACCGGGGGGTCGAGAAAGAGCCCGTGGGGCTCGGGCATCATTGAGTCGAACAGACTCGGAAAGAGGAGTTAGAGCATGAAGAAGAGCATGATTGCGGCCGCCGTGGTCGCGACCGCCTTCGCCGCCTCGGCGAACGCGGGTTGGTTCACCATCACGAACAACACCGGTAACGGCACGGGCACCCTGCCGGCCTCCGGGAGCGTGATGGACGTGGCGGGCACCGCGCTCACGCAGCCGGGGACGGATTCGCTCCAGACGTTCAGCAGTGCGGACTTCACCTCCGTCAGCAACCTGATCGGCTTGGGCACTCTGGCCACTGACACCATCCACTACTTCGGGATGGAGAACAACGCGAGCGGTCCGGCGTTCTTCGGTTTCGCCTACAAGGCTTCGGCCTCGATCAGCCTGAATGTGAACCTCGACAGCACGTGGGGTAACCCCGACGGCATCGGTGCGATCTCGGGTCTGACGAACGGCACGAACGGCCCGGCCGCTGTCGGCGCGTACGCTGGTGGCGTGTTCAGCTCGACCTCCCCGGTCACCCTGGTCGCTGGCGACGTCATGATCGCGGTCTTCGGGAACCTCTACCCGGGCTCGGCCATCTCTGGCTCGATCAGCCGTTCGGCCGGTACCACTGGTACCTTCGGTATCAACTACCTGTCGTTCGACGGTTCCAACTACGTCTCGATGGGTTCGCAGACGGGCGCGACGGCCAGCAACCTGAACATCGCGACCTACGCTGTTCCGGTTCCGGCTCCGGCCCTGCTCGCGGGTGCCGGTCTGGTTGGCGCCGCGGCTCTCCGCCGTCGGATGTCCAAGAAGGCCTGAGTGCCGCTTGAGTTGATCGATCGGCGTTCGCCGACCGATTGACCGACTCGATGTCCAAGACCCGCCCCCAGTCATGGGGGCGGGTTTTTTCACCTTCATGGGCCGGGCGGGAGGTCTTTCTGGTCGGTTTGATCGTCCGGTCCGACCGGAGGGTGGTGGGGCAGGGGCCGAGGCAAGTTCCATGGCATTGCGGAACGGTCTCGGGTCGGCAGCTTCCGCCGGCGTCGCGGCGGACCGGGGCCGCGGAAGGTTCGGCAGTGGTTTGCGGGGCAACTCGATTCCCGGGCGACTCCTCTTCGGGGGCTCCGGAACCGAGACTCGGAGGTTTGGTCTGCCGAACGGTCCCGAACTGCGGCTCTGCGCATTGCCCGAGGGGACGGCCGTCGAAGGTCCTGATCTCCGGACCCCCTCCGTCGGAGGGCAATCGCCATCTCGATCTCGCCGGTTCTGCCGAAACCTTGGACGGAATCCGACGTAATCCTGCGGAGTTCGACGTCCCGGCTTGAGAGCCGAGGTCACACTGTCGAAGCGTTGCAGGCCCCTGATCAT
>CAYZSH010000462.1:0-2129 GCA_964481025.1 uncultured Isosphaeraceae bacterium | reverse complement strand
GTGCAGTTCGAGCCATTGGTCGAGATCGTGGTCGAGCCAGTCCCTCCGACCGCCGTGAAACTCGCGGTCGCAGGCTCGAATCCCGTGACCGCACAGGCCAGAGCTTCCTGGCTGATCAGGATCTCGACATCGCTCGCCGTGCCGCTCGAGACGGTGATCGTCGCCTGGCGGGCCACGGTATTCGGATTGGCATCCACCGAGAAGGTGAATGACCCGTCGCCCGTGCCGCTCGAGCCGCTGAGCGTCACCCACTCGGCATCGTCGCTCGCCGTCCAAGCACACAACGGTCCCGTCACATCCACGCTCACCGACACCGGCGATGCCGAACCGTCGGAGTCGAAGTTCGTCGATGCAGCGACCGCGGCCAGCGAGTCACAAGCCGGCGCCGCGTAGGTCACGGCAATCGTGTCGGTTCCCTGCTGAGGAGATCCCGTCGTGCTCCCGTCGTAGTCCGCAAAAGTGACCGACGCTGTGAAATTGAGCGTGTCGGGGGACAGGCTGGCGGTCGTCACGAAGCGACCGATGAAGACTCGCCCTTCGGCACTCGCCTCGCCCTGGGCATTGGGGGGATTCGAGTTGTACCAGCCGCTGTTCGCGGGAGGCACCAGCGCATTGGCCGGCGAGAAGTTCGGATCGAGCGCCGTCGTGTTCCCGCTACCTGGAGTTCCGCCGACGGTCACGAACGAGTCGACCGCGGGATCGAGGCCCGGGAACGAGCTGGTCGAGGTCGGCGACCAACTTCCGGGCAGGGACTGAAGCGTGTTGAAATCACTGTGATGGAACGCCGTCGCATTGGCGTTCGAGATCGACGCGTTGTAGACGTTGACGACCACCACCGACGACTGCGCGAACTCCGCGTAGACATCGATCACCGAGTACTCGACGTCCCCCGACGAGACGACCGAGGTCTCGGCGGCGAAGCCGGTGAAGTCGGCGGCCAAGACCGAGACCGACGGGGATGCGACCGCGACGACCGCGGACAGCGCTCTCGCCGCCGCCCCGATCGAGACGCTGGCTCGAACGTCCGCAGTCCCCGACAACTTGTCCATCTGTCCCATGACATCCTCCACCTGCCTGCAAGCAGGTTGAACCTCGTCGCGTGATCACTCGGAATAGGGCATGATTTCCGCTCAGGGCGACCGACGACCCGAGAGTATCCGCCTCAAACCTCCGCACCCCGGCTGCACACGCCTCTCGCCGTGGTTCTCAGCCCCGCGGGGTCCGAGAAACCGTGGATTCGGTCAACCCGGAGGACACGCCCCCCAGAGGATCAGCAGGAATCCCAGGTCGCCACCGTCGACCAGGCCGTTGCCGTCCAGATCAGCCGGCCCCGGCTCGCCCCAAGCCTGGAACAGCGACGTGAGATCCGACCCGCCCACGAAGCCATCCCCATCCAGATCGCCCGGGCAGATGCACGCGTCGATCTCGCCATCGCCGTTCGAATCCAGGTCCGGCATCAGCAAGACCTCCCACGTATCGGGAATGCCATTGCTGTTGCAGTCCTCGCAGGCGGCGTCGATCACCAGCGGGCCGTTCGCGGTGTAGCCGCCGCTGAAGGGACTCAAGCCGCTACCGCATACCGCGACGCGGGCAAGCTCCAGATTCGACGCGCCGGGTGAACTCCAGGTGGCATTGCCAGCCACCGCCGCGACACTCGATTGGAAGAGGGCGCCATCGACCTCGAAGGGACTCGTCCCCGCAAACCAGCCCAATCCGCCGCCCGAGCCATAGGCGACGTTCTCGATGAACTCGCCATCGATCACGTTTGGCGCTCCTCGAACGGCGTAGAGGCCGCCGCCCTTGTTCCCGGCGCTGTTGGCTTCGAACACGCATCGCTCGAACGTGACCGACGATTCGTACACCATCGCGCCACCGCCATCGGAGGTCGCCTGATTCTCGACCACGATGACGTCGACGAGATGCGGCGATCCCTTGAAGACGAAGAGTCCCCCGCCGGACCCCGCCGCATTGCCTTCGATGATGCAGTCGCGCAGGGTGGACGAGTACGAGTCGTAGGTACCGCCTGAGTAGCCGTTCAGGATCAGCACGCCTCCGCCGCCGGAGAGCCCGGTCACGCCGGGAATGGGCGCTCCTGAACTGCCGCCCCGAATCGTGAAGCCGTCGAGACG
>CAYZSH010000461.1:0-2136 GCA_964481025.1 uncultured Isosphaeraceae bacterium | reverse complement strand
GCGGCGACAAGGCGGCGGCGCTTCGCGAAGCGGTCGTCGCGTGCGCGGTGTGACGATCAGTGGGCGTCGAGCACCGGCGTCGGTCCTGTTCGGCTCAATCGGGTAGCGCCATCGATCGACGCACCCTGCTCCGAGTTCATTCGAACAGGACTCAAGTTGGCTCGAGTTCCTCGGCCTTCTCCGAAACGACATCGACCGCCTTGTTGCCGGTGGCCTCGGCGTCTGTTCGTGTCGCGACGGAGTCCTCCCCGACGAAGTAGTCGACGACCTCGACGAGCACGAAGACCACCATCGCGAGCAGGTAGGTGAGCAGCGGGAGTACGGATCCATAGACGACCAACGCCACGCCGCCGAACATCCAGGCGACCCCGGTCAGGGACTCGCTGTTCAGGGTGTATGCGAGCGCCCCGTACCAGGTGATCACGGCGCCCGCGGAAACCGCGACGCCGAAGGTCATGCGAACCGCTTTCAGAGCGGCCTTCGCGATCGCAGCGATGATGGCGACCCCATCCTGCCCGATCGTGCTGTTCTGCTGCTTCCGCATGCCGAGCGACTCGGGATGGAGGAAGAAGCCGCCCATGGCGATGTTGAGAAGCCCGAACACCGACAGCAGCAGATGGGCGTTCGCATCACGCGGCCGATCGATCGCGTTCGCGAAGCCTTGGAAGGCCAGCCACAGGCCCAGCGCCACCAGCAGCAGACCGAGCATGTCGAAGACCGACCCTCGGCTGTAGTCGGTCGGAGTCTGCCGAACCGCCACATCGGCCTCGCGCGAGAATCGCGCGGAGACGAACTGGAGGAAGCAGGCCGCCAGGAACGCGGGGATGACCCACCCAAGCATCGACAGCCGATCGGTTCGAAGGGCGGCGACCACCAGGTAGAGCACCAACGCCAACATGCTGATCGGGACCGCCACAAGGCCCATCCAACCGAAGCCGATGGCGATCCACTCGAAGACCGACTCGGTGAGAAGTTTCTTGAGGAGCCGTATGGCCTGCTCGCTCAACTTCGCCGGAAGCAGCAGCCATGCGTCGATCTCGTCCTTGTCGAGCTTCGACACCCGGACCGCCGCACTCCGCATGCTTGCCGCGCCGCCCTTGAGCAGTTTGGTGGCGGCCTGCGCCCCGGAGAAGTCGACATTCTGGAGTCCGGCGAGGGGGATCCACTCCTCCTTCCCGACCTCGCAGGTCAACGTCGTCGAGTTCCACCTCCCTTGGACGAGCCCCTGGATGAGCTCTTGCTCGATGAATGGTCCTTCCGGCGAACCCAACTCCCCGACGATCCAGAACTGTCGCATGCTGCCTCCGGATGATGGTGCCCGAAACTCGGGACAGATTGCCATCTCGATTGAGAAACGCAAGTTCCGCCCGCCACAACCATCGACTCGAGGTACGGCGGGCGCACCGCCGTGATCGGACGGCGACCTTCGCGCCATGAGCCGGAGGCCATCGGACCGGCGACCTCGAGATCGGAGGCTGTCCCGAGCCGGATCGATCCGACGAGTTGGGTCATCCGACGGCATGCCGACCATCCCGCAGCCGCGCGATGGGCCATGAAGATGTTGCCACAGGCTTCGCGGCGACGCGATGAAACACCGCCGGCGCGAGGCCGGCCGAAACCGTCAGCCCTTCGCCGTCCCGCCCTCGTCCCCGTCCACCCGGAACATCTCCACCGCATCGCGAAGCGTCCGCAGCGCCCGCTGCAGATCGACCGCGGCGTCGCTGAACTCCTTGGCGCTCGCCCCCACCGACGTCGCGCCCTGCTCGAGGCTCGAGATCGACTGCGTGATCTGCATGGCGCCCTGCGCCTGGCTCTGCATGCCCTCGCGGACCTGCGAGACCTGGCCGCTGCCCTCGTTGACCCGCTCGATCATCCGCGTCATCTGGCTCGCGAGCCGCGACGCCTCCGCGACGCCCGACCGCACCCGCTCGTCGAATCGCTTCATCTCGCCCACGCCCGCCGCGACCGCCTCCTGCATCTGCCGCACCATGCGCTCGATGTCGAGGGTCGCCTCGGCGGTCTGATCGGCGAGCCGGCGGATCTCCCGGGCGACCACCATGAAGCCCACGCCGAACTGCCCTGCCTTCTCCGCCTCGAGCGCCGCGTTCACCGAGAGCAGGTTGGTCTGATCCGCGA
>CAYZSH010000460.1:0-2138 GCA_964481025.1 uncultured Isosphaeraceae bacterium | reverse complement strand
CGTTCATCGCGCCGCGGGCCTTGAACGCCCCGACCTTCTGCAGGTTCTCGCACTTGAGATGCACGTCGCATCCGGCGAGATCGTCGATCGCGGTGGACCGGGCGATCGGCGTGCGATGCACGAACGGCTCGATCCGCCGGGCGGCGGCGCGGACGTCGTCGAGGGTGGGGCGGGTCTTCGGAGCCTCGGGCATTCGGACATCGTCGGGCGAGCGGGGCAGTGCGTCCAGTGGGGTGTCCAGTGCGACGACACCGGTCGGTCGGGCCCGAAGGCTCGACCGACCGGTGGCTGGTGGGGGAAGGCCCGCTCAGATGTCCCGCACACAAGTCCCGGAAGGGCCGTCGTCGATTCGTCGTGGTCAGGGGCAGACGCCGAAGGCACCGAGCAGGAGACCGATGTCCGCACTGTCGACCGTGCCGTCGTGGTTGAGGTCCGCGATCGAGCGGGTGGCACCCCAGTCGCCGAGCAGCATGCCGATGTCGGCGCTGTCGACCTTGCCGTCGAAGTTGAGGTCGCCGAGGCAGTCGAGCTCGACCGCCCGATCGTCGAAGGTGTCGTCGCTGCCGACCCACGCCTGCGTCTCGGGCGTCCAGTTGCTGGTCGAGCGGGCGACCGCGAGACCGGCACCGGCGGTCGCACCGTCCATCGGGTGCTTCTCGTCACGCTCGAAGCCGTTGGGACCGACCTTGTACGCCTCGACGAGACCTTCCTGATCGACCATGCAGAGGGTGCTGCGGTCGTCGATCACGATCGACTTCCAGTCGCCGTCCCGAGGCACCGGCATCCAGAGCCGCTGGAAGCCGGCATCGGTGATCTGCATCGGGTTGACCTTGCCTTCGCTGAGCAGGAACAGCCGTCCGCCGGGAAGCATGGTGATGCTGGAGTCGGCCGCCACGAACGCGTCCTCCGGGAGCGGGAGCTCGACGATCATGTGGCCGGGGCCTTCGTTGATGGCGGCGACGAGTTCCATCTCGGGCACCAGCACGTGGACGATGCCGTTCTCGACCGCCATCGACGTGCCCTCGCCGGGAAGACGGACGTCGTACAGGGTCTCGCCGCTGTCCCAGTCGATGGTGACGACGCGGTCACCGCCGAGGACGTGCAGACGACGCTGGTCGTCGAACTCGAGATCGGTCGCGCCGTTCCAGCCCGGGATCTTGATCGAGATTCCCTCGTGCGGATCGTCGAGGCGGGCATCACGGCTGGTCTTCACGACCTTGCCCTCGATGATCGAGGCGAACGCGAGGTCGGAGGGACCGAACTCGACGCAGCTCGGTCGACCGGGCGTCGGGATCGTCTCCCGCTCGGTGGCGAGCGCCGACCAGGCACCGGCCCCCGGCGTGAAGCGGATGATCGACTCGGTGACCTCGTCCCAGGTGTAACCCGCCTTCGGCGAGATCGAGAGGTAGCCCTCGAAGATCCGCATGCGGGTCTCGGTGGTCTCGGCGGTGCCGTCGTCGTCGAGGTCGTAGGTGCCGGTGTAGCTGCCATTGAGTTGATCGACGGTCAGGTTGTCGCCCGAGATCCGAACGTCGCGACGGTTCACCTCGAACCAGTGTGTGGCGAACGCGGACTGCGCGGTGGTCGCATCGCTGCTCACCGGATTGCGGAGGCCAAGGTTGATGATGCCGCCGCCTGCGACCGCGCGGTTGACCGACTCGAAGTGGCCACCCCGACGTGCGCTCGTGACGTACCGGTCGCCACTGAAGGTGCCGGCCCACCGACCGTAGAGCATCAGACCGACGGCCTGGTCACGCCATCCGCGGAAGGCGACCTCCGCCGTATCCGGGGCGTAGGCGGTCGAGGCGTTGTAGAGGCAGTTGCGGACCGTGAAGCGGTCGCCGAGCCGCTCGACGAGTTCGTCGTAGAGGGCCTCCTGCGAGGTCCCGCACTCCTCGGAGAGATCGCCGCCGGGTGCGACGTCGGTGTTCCGGCCGATCTCGGCGATCAGGTCGGAGATCTCGTGGTAGCTGCCCGAACCGAACCACGACACGAGCGGAACGCCGGGTTCCACGTCGCCGTAGCCGTGGGTCGCGACGTAGCCGAGCAGGTCGGTGGTCGAGGCGGGGCCGCAGTAGCAGTCGCCGGTGTTCGGCAGGACGCTGCGGACCTGATCGAAGTCGGGCATGTCCTGCACG
>CAYZSH010000459.1:0-2143 GCA_964481025.1 uncultured Isosphaeraceae bacterium | reverse complement strand
TGCCGCACGAGATCAAGGGCACCGGCATCGCGGCGTTCGTGACGCTCGGCCCCGGTCACGACGAGACCGACGAACTCAAGGCGACGCTGCGCGAGCACGTCGGCAAGGAGATCGGCGCGATCGCGAAGCCCGACCTCATCCGCTTCACCCATGCCCTGCCCAAGACCCGGAGCGGCAAGATCATGCGACGCCTGCTCCGCGACATCGCCGCGGGCCGCGAGTCGAACCAGGACACGACGACCCTCGAGGACAAGTCGGTGCTGGCGAAGCTGCGTGGCGAGTAGGACACTCGAGACCCGACGCCCACCCTCGAGGAATGAGGTGACTGCATGCGCGTTCTGCTGATGCTGGCGGTGTTTCTCGTGGGCGTGCTGCAACCGGTGCAGGCGGGCTTCAACGCCACCAGCGCCAAGGCGCTCGGCTCCCGGTTCCAGGCGGGCTGGATCAACGGCGCGGTGAACGTGGCGCTGATCACGACCGTGCTGCTCTCGTTGCAGCTCTTCGGCGGCAAGGATTCCGGTGGCGGCCTGCCGTCACCCGCCGGCGTGCGCGGCGTGCCGTGGTGGGCGCTGCTCGGCGGCGCGATCGGGGCGTGCGTGGTGCTCGTGCAGTTGACCGCGGCTCCGAAGCTCGGCGCGGCGTTGCTCATCGCGGTGTTCGTCGCCGGCACCGCCTTCGGAAGCATCATCTGCGATCGATTCGGCCTCGCGGGCTACGAGAAGGTCGAGGTGCACCACGAACGCTGGCTGGGCATGGCACTCGTCGTCGCAGGCGTGGTGCTGGTGGCGAGGCCATGGGCGAAGTGACGCGGAAGACCGGAAGACGAAGCGCGGCCTCGAACTCCGCGTCACTGTCTCCTGCTCTCCTGCTCACCTGTTCTCCTGCTCTCGCGGCAGGCGCCCCCCTCAGGGAACCATGCGCCAGTCCGCACTCGTCGCCTGATCGCTCCACCGCCGCATGTCACGGAGTTCTTCGATCGTCGCGGTCGAAACCGCGCCGTCAACGGTGGTGATGATCGAGACGTCGTCGCCGTGCTGGGCGTGCCGAGGACTGACGAAACCCGCACTCGCCGGGTTCTCGGGGTCGTAGACATCGGCCCAGAGTGGTGACGCCCAGCTCGGCGGGAGCACGCGGAAGAAGCCCTCGCGGATCTCGCCGGTCACGCCGGGCGCGGCCTCGTCGGTTCGACTGGTCGCGAAGACCGTCAGTCGATCCGGGTGCCGCACGGTCGAAAGGCGGGTCGCGTAGAACCGGCCGAAGGTCTGCTCGAAGATCGGGCTGAAGCCGCCGTGGTTCTCGTCGCCCCCGACGAAGACGCTGTTGAGTCCGAACGAGGGATACGCGCTCACCGCGTAGAGCGCCTCGTCGCTCGGCGCATCCGCGAGTTCGGCGAGTCGATCCGCCTCGGGACCGGAGTAGAACGAGGCGAGGTCATGCCCGAGATACGGCGCCAGCCGAAGCGGCCACCGCTTCGCCGCAACCGGGACGGTCTGAGTGTCGATCCACTCGCCATCGGCGCCGCGGGCCCGGAAGCCTTCGGCGTAGCCGGGAAGGATCGCTCCCCGATGGTCGGTCGCGTAGGTCGTCCACGAGACACCGAGGGTTCGGGCGGCCACGCTCTCGGTCGCGCGATCGGCGCCGGTCTTCGCGGCAGTCGCGGCGTGGATCACGATCGCGATGAGCAGCACGATGGCGCCGATCGTGGTCAGGAGCTCCACGATCGTGAATCCCCGCCTCGTCTCGGAAGACGATGACGAGCGTCGTGCGTGATGTCGGTGACGTCGCATGCGCGATCCCGGAGTGACCAGATCGGGGAGCATAGCTCCTCATCGGATTCGATTCGACGAACACACGATCGTTGTCCAGCGAATCACCGAGATCCTCCTCCGGTTCGGGGCGATCACCCCCCTTGATTCCGGCGAATTCGACGAGTGATCCGGCCCTCCCGCGGACTATCGTGTGCGACCTCGATTCCGCATCCCCGGAGAAAGTCCATGCCCCGCCTCGACGCCCCGGCCCTGCTTCCGCTCGCCCTCGCCCTGCTCCCCGCCGCCCCCCTCGCGGCACAGGCGATCGAGGGAACCTGGACCGCGCCGACCGCCGACCGCTGGAACTACGGCTTCAACTCGACGCCCGGCACCCG
>CAYZSH010000458.1:0-2164 GCA_964481025.1 uncultured Isosphaeraceae bacterium | reverse complement strand
CCGTCGCCCCAGGCCTCGCGGTCGAAGAAGTTGAGTTCCTTCGGCAGCGGGATGTACACCCCCGGCACCCGCTTCAGATACGAGAACATCGCCGTCGTCCCCGCCTTCTCCGCGCCCACGACCACGAAGTCGAGGCGGGGGCGGCGGTTCAACCAGTTCTTGAGGAACGGCATGGCGGTCTCGGTGACGCCCGCGGGCGCCCGGTGGTCGGGTGGTTCTCCGGAGTATCCTCGCTCTCGCCATCGATCGCCAGCAGGCCCGTTCCGCGTGACCACGCCCCGTCGCATCCTCCTCATCCGCCCGAGCGCCCTCGGAGACGTCTTCCGGTCCGTGCCGGTGGCGGCGTCGATTGCGCGGGCGTATCCCGGCGTGCCGCTCGACTGGGTGGTGCAGACCGAGTTCGCGGATGCGGTGCGGGCCCATCCCGCCGTCGATCGCGTGATCCCGTTTCCGCGGCGTGAACTCATCGGGTTCTGGAAGCCGTTCGGTGGCTGGCGACGAACCGCGGCGTTTCTCGCGACGCTCCGAAACGGTTACGACCTCGCGATCGACGCGCAGGGACTCGCCCGCAGCGGCGCGATGGCGATCTTCAGCGGGGCCCGCACGCGAATCGGTTTCGCCGACGCTCGCGAGTTCGGCTGGATCGGACTCAACCGACGGATCCGCGTCGCGCCCGGGCTTTCCGCGGTCGATCGGATGTTGGCGATGCTCGCGGGCGCCGGCATCGAGCCGGTCGAGGATCTGCGGTTGTTCGTGCCTGACGATGCGGACGACGGCTGGCGTGCGTGGCGACGAGCGAGACTCGGTGACGCGCGGTATGCCGCGATCGCGCCGACCGCACGGTGGCGAAGCAAGCAGTGGCCCGCCGAGCACTTCCGCGAACTGGCGATCGCGTTGCTCGATCGCAACGCGGTCGAACGGGTGCTGCTGCTCGGGGCGCCGTCCGAATCGGCGGTGCTCGACGAGATTGCGAGAGACCGCGCCGACATCGTCTCGCTCGCGGGCGCCGGTCCGCTCGCCATGTCGATGGCCGCGGTCCGCGACGCCGCGATCGTGATCGGCAACGACTCCGCCATGCTGCACGCGGCCGCGGGATTCGCGCGCCCGCTCGTCGGTCTCTTCGGCCCGACCGATCCGGTCGAATGCGGGCCGTTCCGGCGGGTCGCCGACACCATTCGGGCGGACGGCGTCGATCCTCGCACGCACTATCGGGATCGAGGACTCGGCGACGAGATCATGCGGCGGATCTCGGTGGAACAGGTGTTCGCAGCGGCGGAGACGCGGCTGTGCGTGGAGCAGTCGACATGACCTTCGGACCGGAACACACGCCGTTCATGGCGATCGGCGGCGAGGAACGCGTCCGCGCCCTGACCGATGCGTTCTACGACCACATGGACGCCGACGCCGAGTATTCGGTGATCCGCGCCTTGCACCCCGCGGATCTCGCGGAGAGTCGTCAGAAACTGCACGACTTCCTCTGCGGGTGGCTTGGCGGTCCGCAGCACTACGTGCAGAAGCACGGGCATCCGCGGCTCCGCATGCGGCATGCGCCGTTTCCGATCGGCGAACTTGAGCGGGATCAGTGGCTCGGGTGCATGGCGAGGGCGATGGACGACCTCGCGATCGATGGTGATCTGCGGGCGTTTCTCAACGCGCGTTTCGCGCACGTTGCCGATTTCATGCGGAATCGGGACGGTTGAGGTCGGGTGACGGTTGACCCGTGTCTGGTGTCGTGCGAGTCTTGGGGAATCGAGACACGGGGTCTCCTCCGGAGTGATGGCATGCGTTCAGGTCGGTTGGTTCAGCAGTGGTGCGCCGCCATGGCGGCGATGTTCGTGCTGACCGTCGTGGTCGGTTGCGAGAGCGCTCCTGAGGCGCGGACGTCGCCGGACGACGCCACCCCGATGCCGACGTCGTCCGCGACGTCGGCCGTCGACGCGTCGGGCGAGGTCGAGGAGACGTTGTTCGTCCGCATCGGCGGCGAGGACCGGATCCGCGCCCTGAGCGACGCGTTCTACGACCACATGGATCAGGATCCCGAGTTCGTGGCGATCCGAGCGATGCACCCCGAGGATCTGACCGACATCCGCGTGAAGCTCGCGGACTTCATGTGCGGCTGGTTCGGCGGGCCGAACTACTACCTTCGCAAGCACGGGCCTCCGCG
>CAYZSH010000457.1:0-2166 GCA_964481025.1 uncultured Isosphaeraceae bacterium | reverse complement strand
CCCGGATACGACCTGCAGTGGTACGTCGCGGCTGCGGGTTCAACGAGCGTCGATCCACTGACGCTCGACTGTGACGGCAACGGTGTCATGGATGGCGTGGACATGCACCGCGGCGCCGCCGATCTGAATGGTGACGGGATCCTCGACGCCTGTCAGGGGTCGCCTGCGGACCTCGACGGCGACGGCTGCGTCGGCGGGTCGGACCTGGGTGTGCTGTTCACGAACTGGGGCACCGACGGCGTCGGCGATCTGGACGGAGACGGCACGGTCGGAAGCGCCGACCTCGGCGCCCTCCTCGCCGCCTGGGGCTGCTGAGCCGGGACAACGTCCAGTCTCGTCGACTCCTCTACTCGCCCGGCTTCCAACCCCGACGCTGCTTCTTGTCGCTCGCGACCCGCTTCTCCTTGAGGCGACGTTCCTTCGCGCCGCGACTCGGCTTGGTCTTCTTCCGCTGCTTGGGTCGGGTCGTCGCCGCGGTGACCACGGCTTTCAGCCTCGACAGGCAGAGCTCGCGGTTGTCCGCCTGACTGCGGGTCTCGTCGGCGGTGACGAGGATGTCGCCCGCGGCGGTCAGGAAGCGTCCGGCGGTCGTCTCGAGTCGGGCACGGTCGTCGGGGCCGAAGCGTCGGATCGCGGTGATCGCCAGTCGCAGTTCGGCCTTCGTCGAGACCTTGTTGACGTTCTGCCCGCCGGGGCCGCCGCTCCGCGCGAACGACCACCGCAGGTCATCGGGCATGCACCACGCACCGTTGCCGAGTCGGATGGCGTTCTCCGGACGCTCGATCTTCGGTGTCGGCACGCCGTCGGGTTTCGCGGGGTCAGGGACCGGCATGTCCGCATCGTACGCGGGTCGGGGTACGCTTCCGAGTCTCCCACATCCGATCGCTGGAGCATGCCGTGACCCGATTCCCCCCAACTCGAAGTCGTCGCATCCTGCGATCGATGCTTGCCATGACGCTGGCGGTTTCGTCGGCGGGTGCCGCGCATGCTCAGGAGCAGCGTGCGGAATCGGAATCGCAGCCCCTCGACGTCGATGCCCTCGCGGCGCTCCAGCGACGACCGCGGGCCGAGGTCACGCTCGGCGTCTGGTTCCCTCGTCTCGAAGGCCAGATCACGCTGGGAGAGGGTGGCACCGAACTCGATGCGGGTGACGATCTGGCGCTCGACGATTCGGACACGATCTTCAACGGCGAGTTTCAGGTCGAATGGGACCGCTGGCAGGTTCTGATCGGCGGGTACGTCGTCGATACCGGCGGTGACACCGTGATGACCCGGGACGCGATCATCCGCGGCTCGTTGGTCACTGCGGGAACGGCGGTCTCAAGTCGCGTGCGAGCATGGTCGATCGACGCCGAGGCCAGTTGGGCGATCTTCACCCCGTTCCGCGAGCGGCGGATGCCGTGGAGCGATCGTCGGGCCGTTGAACCGTCCCCGATCGATCTCGTGCTGCAGGCCGTCGGCGGCCTGCGGGTCGTGAATCTGGATCAGCGGTACGACTTCGAGACGCTCGCGCCGATCGAGAGCGATCGGGCGTGGTTCATCCCGTGGCTCGGCGTCGGCTGCGAGATCGACTGGTCGACGCGTTACTCGTTGGGCATGCTTGATCGCATCGTCTTCGACATGACCGCGGGCTGGGGCCCGGCGATCTCGGGTGGGAACTCGAGTTTCACGGTGCGGGCGGACATGACGACGTACATCACCCGCAATGTCGGCATCACGCTCGGCTACCGGTTGAACGACTGGGATCTGGCTCGCGACGGCGACACGTTCGACGGCGGATTGCAGGGCCTCTACGCGGGAGTGCGGCTGGCATGGTGAACGGCGGCGAGGGCGAGACCCCGGCCCCGAAGCGGCGCAGTGCGAAGTTCCTTCGTGCCGCGTTCCGACATCGCCTCTTCACCCTCGGCGCCGACCGACTGACCGGTGGCCGGTTGTCGCGGAACCACGCGAGTCAGCCGACGATCGTGCGTCGCTTCGAGGTCTCGATGCCGACCTGGCCACGGGCCTGGGACGGTCTCCGCATCGGACACTTCAGCGACCTGCACTATGGCGATCTCATGCCGATCGAGCGCGGTGTCGAGGTGATCGAACTGCTCGGTGCCGAGAAGCCCGACCTCGTCGCCTTCACCGGTGACATGGTCGATCTCGAGTGCGACGGCGCCGGGC
>CAYZSH010000456.1:0-2172 GCA_964481025.1 uncultured Isosphaeraceae bacterium | reverse complement strand
GCTCCACGATCCGGCGGTGACGTCGCCGAGCGAGGTCGGCGTGAACCGAAGCAGGTCGTGCGCCTTGAACGATCCGACGCCCGAGATCGAGCTCGATCCGAGGGTCGACATCACGAGCGAGCCGTTGGGGAGCGCGGCGATCGAGCGGATGCCGCGGTTCGAATCGCCGGCGAGGCCGACGTCCGAGCCGTCGAAGTGGAACGACCACGACCCCGACGAGTCGGCGCCGAGGCTGATCGGCGTGAATCGCAGGACGTCGAACTCGGTGTAGAACTCCTCGTCCGGCCCGCCGATCAGGCCCGGGAGTTCGCCCGGCGCTTCGAGGCTGACGAGCAGGTCGCCGTCGGAGAGCACCGTCGCGGCGGAAATCGTGGCGCCGGTCAGGCCGACGTCGTCTCCGTCGAGGTAGATCGACCAGAGACCGGTCCCGGTGTCGAAAGCGGCGAGGTCGCACGCGTCGACGGCGACGCCGCCCGGCAGGATGCGGGCCGCGCCGAAGGCCATCACCGCCAGCGGGGTCGGCTCGCACGGCTCGCACAGCCGTGCCGCCGCGTTGACGCAGTAGGCGTCCCACGACGAGCTGCAGCAGACCGGATCCACAGCGCACACCGCGTCGCAACAGGAGTCGTCGGCGCAGTAGGGCGTCTCGTGCTCGATGCAGCAGCTGCCTGCGAGCGGATCGCCGCACGCGGGACCGCTTCCCCCGCCACCGCCGCCATCCGGACGCGTGCCCGTCGGGTACGTCACGCGAGAGAAGAACACCGCCCGCGGGTTCGACGAGTTGGGAAGCCCCATCGCCGCACCCGTCAGGTACATCGAGAACACACCGCTCGTCGAGGTGCCGAGCGAGCTCGGCGCGAAGCCGAAGAGGTCTCGTCTGGTCCCGCTTGCACCGAAGACCCCGAAGTTGCCGTTGGTCGAGAAGAAGATCGCCCCGTCGAGATCGACCACCACCGCGTCGAGCTTCTCGCCGTTGGTCGTGAGCCCCACGTCGCCGCCCTCGAAGTACTTCGTCCAGGTGCCGGCCGTCGCGCTGCCGTAGTGGCCCGGCTCGAATCGCACCAGATCACGCGGGCCGAAGACCACGCCGCCCGGGAGCGACCCCGTGCCCTTCAGCGACGCCACGACGCTGCCGTCCTCGAGCACGCTCACCCCGGTGAACTCGTAGGAGGCCGTCGAGGCAAGTCCGACGTCCGAGCCGTCGAAGAAGAAGGTCCACGTGCCCGAGGTCTCGCTGCCGAGTTCCGTCGGCGTGAATCGCAGCAGGTCCTGCGGCGTGAACGCGTTCCCGACCGGGGCATCGACCAGTCCCGGAAGCACGCCGCCGCCCGAGACGGCGATCACCAGATCGCCGTCGGGAAGCCTCGACGCCGCCGCGATCGTCATGCCGCCGAGTCCGACGTCGTCGCCATCGAAGTAGGTGGACCACACGCCGGTGTCGGGGTCGAACGCCGCGAGGTCGCAGCCGTCGGCCACGACTCCCGCCGAGAGCTCGATCGAGGCTCCAAAGCCCATCACCACCACGGTGGTCGGTTCGCAGTCGGCGCACAGCACGCTGGCGCCGCCGGCGCAGTACTCGTCCCAACCGACGTCGCAGCAGAACGGATCGACGTTGCAGACGGTCTTGCAGCAGTTGGCGTCGGCGCACCCAAGCCCCGAGTGGGGCGCACAGCAGGTGCCGGCGGTCGGATCGCCGCACTGGGCGAACGCCATCACTGCGGCACCAAGGATCGCGATCGCGGCGATCGTTCCGAAGAGCACCCCCGAGGGGAGGTCGTAGTCTCGTGCTTGCATCGTGCGGGCTCCGAACCGTGGGCGAGAACGTGGATGGGCAACGCGCCGCGGTCGAGTCCGCGCGGGCGGATCGACCGTCGGCTTCAGCATGCCGTCGGATCGGGCAATCCCTCGGCGGGATCATTCCCCAGAGTGCGCACGCGAACGCCGGCGACCGGCTCGACCGAGCCGTCGTGGGCGGCCATTTCCGCGGAAATGGCGATGGTCACCGGACGCACCAACGGCGAGGAAGATCGCGCCACTCGGTCGGTCCGAGGCGTGAAGGAGGTGAACACCTCACCGCATCGCAACGCGGACACTGCACTGCCGCGCGGCCGAGCGAGCCGCGATCGAGGTGCTGCACGAAGGCTGGTGGTACTGGATCGCGGCGGACGACGC
>CAYZSH010000455.1:0-2173 GCA_964481025.1 uncultured Isosphaeraceae bacterium | reverse complement strand
GCCTCACGGCGATCGTCGTCGGAGAATTCGAGCGCGTCGCGGACCGCTTCGGCCGGTGCATCGACCACGAGGCGTCTTGCCACGACAAGGCGGCCTGAGATCCTGCGGAAGCTGTGACGAACCGCCTCGCCGGATGTCCCCATGCGAAGCGAGCGTTCAGCGGAGAGGCCCATGCCGGCCGCCTGCCCGAATGCCTCCAGTCCGGCGCCCATGAACACGAACGACCACCCGGCATCGCGTTCCAGTCGCGCGATCGACTTCCGAACGTCGTCGAGCGAGTGGTCGGTGCTCGCGTTCTCGAGACCATCGGTGATGACCACCACGATGACCCGCGTGGCGTCGGGCGACTTGTCCTTCTTCGCCCGCTTCTTCGCCCGGGCGGCCAGTCGCGCCTCGGTCGCGGCGACAGTACGGCCCACCGCGTCGAGCAGCGCGGTCGTTCCCCGCGGCTCGTACGTGTCGACGTTCAGGTCGGGGACGTCGGCCAGACGCACGGCGTCATGCACCGGCTCGTACTCGTGGTCGAACTGCACCAGCGACAGCCGAGCCTTGCCCGGAAGTGCCTTGTGCTCGGCGATCAGATCGTTGAAGCCGCGGATCACGTCCGCCCGTCGGCACTCCATCGAGCCGGAGCGGTCGAGGATGATCGTGATGTCGGTTCGGGGCTTCGAGTCGGTCCCAGTACTGGTGCCAGTACCGGTGCCGTCGTTGGTGACCGGGCGATCGTTGGCGCCGTTCGTGTTCATGCAGGATCTCCGAGGTGGTCCGAAGCCGGCCGTCCGATGGGCCGACTTTCATGACACAGCGCCGGTCGTCGCGGCTGACCGGACATGCCCCGAAGTTGCCTCACGTGCGTCGAAGATCGTCCGCCGGGCAAGGCCGCGGCACCAGATCGACCTTCAGACCGGTACGACCCCGTACTTCGCCCGATATGCCGCGATCCTTGCTCGATCGTCGTCACCAAGCCGATCGCCAAGGTGTTCCAGCACCTCGTCGAGGGTGACGATCGCCGCGGTCGGCATGTCGAACTCGTCGGCGAGTTCCGCGAGCGCGGTCTGCGTCGATGCCTCGCTCGCCCGCTCCTGACGATCGACCGAGACGACCAGCCCGGCGAGCCGGACGTCCGCCGCCGCCTTGAGAATCGGCACCGTCTCGCGGATCGACGTCCCCGCGGTCGTGACGTCCTCGACGATCAGGACGCGATCACCGTCGGAGAGCGGACGCCCGACGAGCACCCCGCCCTCGCCGTGGTCCTTCGCCTCCTTGCGGTTGAAGCAGAACTCGACCTCGCGGCCGCGCTCCGCGAAGGCCATCGCGACCGCGACGACCAGCGGGATGCCCTTGTACGCCGGGCCGAAGAGCACGTCGAACCCGTCCGGGAACGACGCCTCGATCGCGTCGGCGTACGCCCGCCCCAGAGTCGCCAGCTGGCCTCCCGAGCGGTAAAGCCCGGTGTTCACGAAGAAAGGCGTCTTCCGCCCGCTCTTGGTGGTGAAATCGCCGAAGCGAAGGACCCCGACGTCGAGCATGAAGTCGATGAACTGCCTCTGGAAGTCGTGCATCCCGCGGACGCTATCGGAGTCGCGGCAGCATCGAGCGGCCTCTCCGAGCACCGCTGAGCACCGCCTTCGGCCGCCAATCGCGGAACGGTGACTCTCGCGTGCGGGGACGGTTCTCGGACCCCGCGCGACAGGCGTACCCGCAAGTCTCGTGGAATCACTCGGATAGCGGTCTTTCGGCTGGAATGGCGGACCAAGATGGCTACCTTCTGAATCGTGCCGCGCCTTCCCTCGGCTCGGCCGCCATGAGGAGCAGGAAAAGACGATGACTCCCCCCCGACGATCGACCCTTCTCGCGGGCCTGGCTCTCGTGACGCTCGCTGCGTCCTGGGCCAACGCCGATGTGATTCGAGTCCCCCAGGATCAGACGACCGTGCAGGCGGCGATCGATGTCGCCCAGCCCGGCGACGAGATCGAGATCGCGGCCGGGACGTACGCCCTGACCAGCCCGATCAACACGCTCGGAAAGGCGATCGAGATCCGCGGCGAGGTCGATGGCGACGGTCAGCCGCTGACGATCCTGGACGGCCAATCGACCTCACGGGTCGATGGCGACGGTCAGCCGCTGACGATCCTGGACGGCCAATCGACCTCTCGGGTCGTGCGGATGAACA
>CAYZSH010000454.1:0-2189 GCA_964481025.1 uncultured Isosphaeraceae bacterium | reverse complement strand
AGGTTCTTGACGTGGAACCGGTCTTCGACCGCGGCTGAACCGAGTTCGTCGGTCTCGCCCACGCTCACGCCGCCCTTGATGCCGCCGCCGGCCATCCACATCGTGAATCCCGCCGAGCAGTGGTCTCGTCCGGTGCCTTCGGCGTACTCCGCCACCGGCTGCCGTCCGAACTCGCCGCCCCAGACCACCAGCGTCTCGTCGAGCAGTCCGCGTTGCTTGAGGTCCTTGAGGAGCCCCGCGATCGGCTGGTCGGTCGCACCCGCGTGCTTCGTGTGGTTGTAGACGAGGTCGCCGTGGGCGTCCCAGTTGGCGTCGTTGTGGTTGCCGCCCGAGTAGACCTGGATGAACCGGACGCCTCGCTCGACGAGCCGCCTCGCCATGAGGCACTTACGGCCGAACTCGCGGGTGCGTTCGTCGTCGAGCCCGTAGAGCTCCCGCATCGCAGGTGACTCCTTCGAGAGATCGACGGCTTCTGGAGCGGTGGCCTGCATGCGGTACGCGAGTTCGTAACTCGCGATGCGGCTTTCGAGGTCGGGGTTGCCGGGGTTCCGACCCGCGTGCGCCTCGTTCATCGCGCGAAGCCGATCGAGCAGGCGACGCTGCACCGACCCGCGACGCGCGGCGTCGGGTTCGAGATCGAGGATCGGCTCACCCTTCGGCCGAAGCACCGTGCCCGCGTAGCTCGCGGGCATGTAGCCGCTCGACCAGTTCTTCGCACCCGAGATCGGACCGCCGGTCTCGTCGAGCATGACGACGAAGCCCGGCAGGTTCTCATTCACCGAGCCGAGGCCGTAGTTCACCCAGCTTCCGAGCGCCGGCGACCCGGAGAGGATCTGGCCCGAGTTCATCATGAGCATCGCCGAGCCGTGCAGCGGGCTCTCCGCGTACATGCTCTTGATGAACGCCATGTCGTCGACGCACGTCGCCAGATGCGGGAAGAGATCGCTCACCCAGGCACCGCTCTCGCCGTACTGCTTGAACTTCCACTTCGGTCCGACCACGCGGCCCTGATTGCGGGAGCCACCGCGACCCTTGACCTTCACCTCGATCGTCTTGCCGTCGAGCGGGTAGAGCTTGGGCTTGTAGTCGAAGGTGTCGACCTGACTCGGCCCGCCGTACATGAAGAGGAAGATGACCGACTTGGCCTTCGGGGCGTGGTGCGGATTCCGCGGGGCGAGCGGGTTGGCGGGAGCCTCGAACGGACTCGTCCCGTCGGCGGCGACCGCCTGCTTCGCGAGGAATCCATCCTGTGCGAGCAGTCCCGCGAGGGCGACGCCGGTGAAGGCGCCGCCGGTCTCCCAGAGAAACTCGCGTCGCGTGCGTCCGCAGAACGTGCCGGGTCGGTGATCGTCGTGGCTCATGGCAGGAACTTCCTCGGCTCAGCCGACGTGCAGGAATTCGTTCAGGTTCAGAAGGAGGACGCAGGCCGCCTCGAAGGACTCGACGTCGTCGAGGCCATCGAGTTCGCGGAGTTCGCCGATCAGATCGAGCACCTCGGTGATCTCGTCGTCCATCGCCGGACGGCACAGGACCAGTTCGAGGCCGCGGGCGATCTGTGCTCGCCGATCTCCGGGACGCTCCGACTCGAGCCGCGCCGCGAGTCGCGCCGCCTGCCCGTCGGTGAACTCCGAGTTCATCAGCATCAGCGACTGCGTCGGCACCGTGGTCGCGAAGCGCACCGGACACGGCCGGTCGGTGTCGGGCTGATCGAAGCCCTCGAGCATCGGATGTCGCAGCGATCGCTTCAGGAAGACGTAGAGACTCCGCCGTCCGGCTTCGGCGTCGGTCGCCTGTCCCCACGCCTCTTCAGGACGCGATGCCGTTTCAAGCACGGCGCGCGGCAGCGGCGGATAGACGCCCTTGCCGCCGAGCTCGGGGTTGAGTTGTCCGGTCACCGCGAGGATCGAGTCGCGGAGTTCCTCGGCAGTGAGACGACGCAGATCGTGTCGCCAGAGAAGGTCGTTCAGCGGATCGATGTTCCACGCCGTGTCGTCGTACGCGCTCGACATGCGATACGTGTTCGACATCAGGATGAGCTTTGCCATCGCTTTTCGCGACGCACCTTGCCTTGTGAACTCCGTCGCGAGCCAGTCGAGCAGTTCCGGGTGCGTCGGCCGCATGCCGAGTGAGCCGAAGTCATCACTCGATCGCACGATGCCGCGACCGAAGAGGTGCTGCCAGAGCCGATT
>CAYZSH010000453.1:0-2201 GCA_964481025.1 uncultured Isosphaeraceae bacterium | reverse complement strand
CGGCGTCGCAGCACACGGTGCAGACCGGCAACCGCGTCGACGACAAGGGCAAGCCGATCCCGCGCGACCTGCCGCAGCAGGCCCTGAACGTCAGTTTTGTCTGGAACTCGTCGATCGCGTCGAGCACCGGCAACGGCTACCCGAACATCGCTGCGCTGATCTCTGAAGGGTGGCTCGACGCACGGAACGATGCCGAATTCCTCGGGTTCCCCATCGGCACGGTCCGGCTCGTCGGCTGCTCGATCGACCCGGACCGCGACGAGTACGTCCGAGTCACCTACCAGTTCGTGCACGACCCTTGGGGCTTCATGGTGCAGGAAGCGGCGCTCGGACCCGACGGCAAGCCCGAGCTCGAGACGACCGGCACCGTCGTCAACGCGAAGACCGTCTACTGGAAGCAGACGATCCTGACGCTGATGGACTTCGGCGAGCTCTTCGGCGCGACCGAGTACGACTGGCTTTTGAAGGGCTGGGTGACGTACGACGCGACGACCTGCACCTATCCCGAACTCGCCGCGACCTACAGCAAGGACGCGACCGACGCCCAGGTCGGCTCGGCGTCGGCTCACCGCGAGTACCCAGTGGTGGCGGCGCCATGAGGCGGCAATTCAGAACCGGGTTTGGACGCGTCACGGCGCCGCAGCTCACCGCGGCGACGACGGCCGGCGACTTCGTCCAGGCGAACGCGTCGGCGCTCGACCGCGTCTCGGAGCGGTTCTCCGAGGCGGCCGGTTTCGCGCCCTGGATCATCGCCGAGATCACCGGCTACACCGCGATCGCCAACACGACGCACCGCTGGGAGTACCTATGGGACCAGGTGCAGATCGACCAGAACCTGAGCCCGACGGCTGGGTTCTGGACGAGCACGAACAGCGGCAAGGCGCTCAACCTGTGCGAGCTGGTGAACGACGGCGCCCTGTATGAGGGCCCGGGCTGGAACATGGCGACCGCGCCGACCGGCTTCGAGATCAGGCCGATCCAGAAATGCGTCGTGCAGCTGTTCCCGTTCCGGCTGACCGACGGCACGTTCCGCTGGGTCTTCTTCGCTGCAAACGTCCTGGACGGCGAGTGCCCGGAGCCTGAACCATGAAGCCTGCACACAAGGACCTGACGTACTACCGCGGCTCGACCGACGTCTGCTCGATCCAATGGCAAGACTCGGCAGGCGTCGCGATCGACCTGACCGGATACACCGCGGCGTTCACCGTGCGCAACGCCGCCGACCAGGTGATTGGCGTCACCGGGTCCGGCATCACGGCCTCGATCACCGCGAACGCCGGGACCATCGTCTTCACGATCACCGATCAAGCCGCCGCGGCGCTGCCGCTCGGAGTGCACCGCTACGACGTGTGGACGACGTCGAGCGGCGGCTATGACTACCCCTTACTCTACGGATCGTTCACCGTGGTCGAAGAGGTGAGGAATGCCTGACACCATCGTCGTATCCGCACCCGGTCCGCAGGGCCCCGCAGGAACAGGCGGCGGCGGCGGCGTCACCGATGGCGACAAGGGCGACATCACCGTTGCCTCAAGCGGCACGGTCTGGACGATCGACTCGAACGCGATCAGCACCGCGAAGATCGCGAACGACGCGGTGACGTTCGACAAGCTGCAGAACATCACCGGGCCGACGATCCTCGGACGGCAGAACGCATCCGCCGGAAGCGTCGAGCAGATCGGTCTGGCGGCGGCGTTGACCATCAACGGATCGAAGCAGTTGGATCTCGCGAACGCGCTCGCCGCTCAGTCGCTCACGCTCACCGCTGGCACCGGCCTCACCGGCGGCGGCGACCTGACCGCGAATCGCACTTTCGCGGTCGCGTACGGAACGACCTCGGGAACCGCGTGCCAGGGCAACGATTCGCGGCTGTCGGACGCTCGCACTCCGACTGCACACACGCACCCGCTCGCCGACATTCAGCAGGGCGGCGCGACGAGTGGCCAGGTGCTCGAATGGTCTGGCTCGGTCTGGGCACCGGCGACGCTCTCGGGCGGCGGCGGCGGCACGGTGACGAGCGTCACCGCGGGCGACGGCCTGCTCGGCGGCACGATCACCGGCACCGGCACGATCGACGCCAACTTCGGCACCGCTGGAAACACGATCTGCGAAGGCAACGACGCTCGGCTGAGCGACGCGCGGACTCCCACCGCGCACACGCACGCGGCCGCCGACATCAACAGCGGGACGCTCGACATCGCGC
>CAYZSH010000452.1:0-2205 GCA_964481025.1 uncultured Isosphaeraceae bacterium | reverse complement strand
GAAGCCGGCGACCCAGGAATCCGAGAGGTCCCAGGCGAAGGCGCCGAAGCCGCCGTACTCGTTGCCGTCGAGGCCGACCACGTTGCCCTCGGTCGGGGTGCGGAGGTCGCGAGTCCAGAACGCGCCGAAGCCCTCGGCGGTGGTCTCCGGACTCGAAGCCCGACGAATCGCTCGGGAGGTCGCCGCATCGTCCGCCGAGAGCCGGTACATCGGCTGATCGAGACGGAACGGAGTCGGCGTGCGACGATCGGCTTCGCTGTAGCGACTGCGAAGCTCGCGACGGAGGACCTCGTGGTACTGACCGAGGGCCGTGACCTGGATCGCCGAGATCTGGGCGGTCGGCTCGAGACCGACGATCGCGTTCTGATACGCCTCCGCGGTGCCGATCTGGTCGAGCTGGCCGAGCAGGATGCCGTAGCCGCTGTTGGGATCCGCGTTCGCGTCGGGGATGAAGCTGTTCAGAAGTTCGCCGATGCGAAGCTGGTTGCCGCTCAGGGTGTTGGTGTAGTTGGCGTCGGACTGGGCGTACACCCGGTTGCCGAGCATGCCGAGGGCGTCGATGCCCCAGTTCCAGGTCCGGGTGACCGACGGCGCGCCCGCCTGAAGATCGATGTTGTCGTCGTTGACGAACGCACCGGCCTCGAGCAGGGTGAAGGTGAGGTCGGTCGGGATGTACGAATCACCCTGCACGTCCACCACCAGCGCGCCGCTGTTGGTGAAGTCCACGGTGCCATCGACCTGGATGATCGAACTCTGCCCGATGCCATCGCTGACCTCGAGGGCGATATCGCCGTTGAGGCCGAAGTGGAGTTCGCCGCCCTCCTGCGAGATCAGATCGCCGCTGGTGATGTGGAGGAGGCCCTCGGACTCGCCCATGGCACCGGCCATGACGACGCCCGCGTACTCGAGGTTGCCGGCGGCCATGGCGATCTCGCCACTTCCGAAGAGCGTGGCGCCGTCCTGGACCTCGATGCCGTTGTCGATGTCGAGCATCGCGTAGACGTCGTCGTCGAGGTTGGTGTCATTGAGTTCGAGCACCGCGCCGCTCTCGAGCACGATGTCCGCGGCGGAGAAGGTGGTGCCCGCGTCGAAGACCGAGGTGCCGCCGGTCTGCGTGTAGGTGCCGACGACGTCGAGGTACGCCTCGTCCTGCAGCTCGATGCTGCCCGAGCTGGTCAGGGCGTCACCGAAGATCGCGTAGGCGGTGTTGGAGAGTCGCAGGGTGCCGGTGTCGCCGATCGTGACCGCGCCATCGAGGCTGGCGTTGGCGATCCAGGTCGCGGGATCGTTCGCATCGACGGTGCGATCGGAATCGGCCGAGATCTCGAAGAGGCCGTCGATCGTCGAGGTGCCGCCGACCGAGAGGTTGATGCCGTCGGCGACGGTCGACTCGCCGGTGATCTGAAGAACCGAGTTGGCGTTCATCGAGAAGTCGCCGTCGGCGTTCAGGGTCGAGGTGTTCTCGATGATGAGGCGGGCCGCGGCGGTCGCGCCCGAGATCAGCTCGAGCGAACCCCCCGGGTCGGTCGAGACATCGGCGTTCTCGAGATATGCGGTCGCCTGGGTGACGAGGAAGCCGGAGATGCCGTCGACGGAGGCGCGGATCGTGTCGTCCACGTCATCGCCGTCGAGATCGGTCTCGAAGGTGCCGAGGCGGTGCACGCCTTCGTTCTTGACTTCCCAGGTGCCGTCGATCGTGGACTGACCGTTGTAGCGGGTCTCGCCCTGCGCCCACCAGACCGAGAGGTCGCCGGTGTTGGTGTCCTGGAACTCGCCGGCGAAGACGCCGTTGCGGACGACGACGGTCGCATCGTGAGTGGTGTCGAGGGTGATCGTGGCGGTCGACGGCCCGGCCGTGGAGACCGTGGTGTCGTCGAGGTTCTGAAAGAGGAACTGGTTGGTGGCCAGCCCGCCGGCGGGATCCACGGTACCGAGCAGGATCTCGCTGCCGTCACCGAGGCTGAGCCCGATGCCGCTCGTCTCGCCGCCACCCGCGCCGCCCGAGAAGGTCAGCGTCGAGGCGTCCGCGAGCTCGATGGTGCCGGTGAAGCTGCGCAGCGCTCCATTCTCGATGCTGACGTCGTCGGCGCCGTCGGTCGTGACGAGGATCCGGGTGTCGTCGCCACCGACGATCACACCGGTGACCGCGACCGTCGCGTCGCCCGCGCCGGTGGTGTCGATGTGCCAGTTCGGGTTCTCGCCCGC
>CAYZSH010000451.1:0-2209 GCA_964481025.1 uncultured Isosphaeraceae bacterium | reverse complement strand
GTGAACACGACCGGATCGGTGCACTCGACCGCTGGTCCCGCCTGCGTCACGGTGTGCGTCGCGACGGTGACGCCCGAGACGACCACGCTGATCGTGCCCGAACGCGACGACGCGTACAGGTTGATGTCGGCGGAGTAGGTGACCGTCGCGCTGCCACTTCCGGAGGTCGCGCTTGAGACGGTGATCCACGCCGGACTGCCCGCGTCGACCTCGAGGGTCCACGAGCAGCCGCTGCCGCCGTCGGCGATCGCGAAGTCGTAGGTCTCGCCGTAGATGCTTCCAAGGAACGGCACGTAGCGCTCCGCGGGCGTCGCCGCAAGACCTGCGCAGATTCCACCCTGTTCGATCGTCAGCGTGCGCTGACTCGCGCCCGAACCGATCGAGATCGTGCCGGTGCGAGCCGAGACCGAAGCGTTCGCCGCCACCGTGAAGGTGACCGGCCCGTCGCCGGTGAACGAGCCGCCGTTCTGGATGGTGATCCAACTTGCCGCCGTGCTCGCGTACCAGGCGCAGGTGACTCCGCTCGTCGTCACGTTGACCGTCTGCACGCTCTCGGACGGGCCGAGCGCGAGCGAACTCGACGCGAACTCGACCGCCCCCGAGCATTCCGCCGCCGGCTGCGCCTGCACAACGGCATGCGTCGCGACCAGTTCGCCGCCGTTGCGGATCTCGATCGAGGCGGTGCGTTGCGGCAGGAAGAAGTTCGGTTGGACCGTATAGGTCACGCGGCCGGTTCCGGTCCCGGTCGACCCGCTCGTCACGGTGACCCAGGAACTTCCCGCCGCGGGCGCCGCGGTCCAGCTGCAGCTCGCGTCGGCCGAGACATCGAAGCTCCAACTGCCGCCGTAGAGGCTTCCGATGAAGGAGATCTCGCGCTGGTCCGGCGAGACCGCGAAGCCGCAGTCGAAGACGCCTGCCTGCGTCACGACGATCGAGGCGTCCGAGGCCGTCCCGCTCGAGACGGTGATCGTGGCGCTGCGCGACGAACTGCCGGCGTTCTCGGCGACGGTGAAGGTGAAGGAGCCGTCACCGGTTCCAGAGGACGCCGAGAGCGTCAGCCATGCCGAATCGCTCGTCGCAGACCAGTCGCAGGATGCATCGGCGACATCGACCGAGACCGAGATGGCCGACGAGGTGCCGCCCGCGTCGACCGAGGTCGAGGCGGCGCTTGCCAGCAGCGTGTCGCAGGCGACGGTCGTATAGGGAATCGACACGCTGCCAGAGACCTGCTGGGCGGTGCCGTTCACGCCGCCGATGAAGTCGGCGAAGGTGATCCACGCGGAGAAGTTCAGGGTGTCGCCCGGCGTCGCGGTGACGAAGCGGCCGACGAGCACGCGATTCGTCGAGGAATCGGCGACGCCGTCGCCGTTGAGCGGACTCGAGTTGTACCAGCCCGAGTCGGCGGGCGGCACGCTCGCGGTCGCCGGCGAGAACGCCGGATCAAGCGTGGTCGTGTTGCTCGATCCGGGCGAGCCGCCGACCGTGACGAAGGTGTCGACGGCGGGATTCGCGCCACCCACCGCGATCGACGAGACCGGGCTCCACGTGCCTGCCAACGACTGGATCGTGTTCAAGTCGCTGTGGAAGAACGCGGTGCCGCCTGTGTTCGAGATCGCCGAGTCGTAGATGTTGACGACATTCACGGTGCTCTGGGCGAACTCTGCGTAGACGTCGATCACGTAGCGATCGCCGCCGGCAGTCGAGACGGTCGTGCCCTCGCCGACGAACCCGACGAAGTCGGCAGCCGGTGCGGACGCGAGCGGGACCAGCGCCCCCATCGCGGCGACCCACGAGGCAAGTGAACGACCGAGCCGGGCCGTCGAGACGGCGAAACGACGACTGTTCATGGTGGCACTCCAAGCCCAATGCGAGCGGCGATCCGACGGTCGGGTGGTGGATCGAACGCTCTACCCCTGATCCGCGACGGCGAGTCCGCGCGGGCTGAACGTTCCCATCATTTCGAGTCGGACCGCGGAAGGCGAGGGTGATTTGCTGGGTAGTTGCCCCAAGGCGGAAGTGCCTCGAGGTTCCTGCGGTTCTCGACCGCGTGGGGCGTCGCGGAGGGGCCTCGCCAGCGTTGAGACGACAAGGCGATCGCGATGCCCGATGAGGTGAACGCCTCACGCGTTGAGAGCGCGGGCAAGATGCCGGCGGTCCACGCGCTTCCAGCCTTCGATCGCACGGCGGGCGGGACGCCCGCGGTCCACCG
>CAYZSH010000450.1:0-2223 GCA_964481025.1 uncultured Isosphaeraceae bacterium | reverse complement strand
CGCGTCGCGTCGATCGTGGTGCGTCGCCGCCGCTCCACCGAAGGCTTCGGAATGATCGGATTCACCAGCTGCCACGCCGCGGCTTCGAGCAGCAGGCCGGTCGGTCGACCGCCTGCGTCGCGGACGATCGTGCCGCCGGGTGGATCCTCGCGAAGTCGCTCGCCGAGCATCGCGAGCACGACATCGTTCACGAGAACCGCGTGGTGATCGTGCTTGAAGCAGACGACCGGGCGATCACCGCACTCGGCGAGCCATGACGCATCGGGGAGTCTTCCGCCATCGGCGTCCTGCCAGTCGGTCTCGAGCCAGCCGTGGCCGAGGATCCACGCATCAGGACTCGTGATCGCGGCGTGGTCGACCATGCGTCGTTCGAACGCCACGCGGCTCGGGCATCGGGAAAGGTCGGCCTGTGCCATCGTCGTCCCGGCGAGCACGAGATGCACGTGCGCATCCACGAAACCGGGCAGGATCGTGCCGCCACGAGCGTCGAGGATCTCGACGCCGGCAGGATCCGCGTCGCCCGCATTCACCACTGCGGCGATGCGATCTGCGGCGACGACGACATCGACCGGTCGGTCGCGGAGTCGGGCGTCTCGGATGACGAGGGTCGGAGTCATCGGTGCGTCGGCGGGCATCGATCTATCGTACGGAACCGCGTGCGTCGTCATCGACGCCGAACTTCCATCAGACGCACAGAAGGTCCTCGACCATGCCGACCACGATGCCGCTTCGTCTCCTCGCTTCCGCCGCCGTGCTCGTCTCCCTCGCCGGCTGCGGTGATGGAGGTTCCGCGGGCGCGCCAAAGCCGCCTTCGTCGGGCACGCCGAAGCCGCCGGCGGCGACCTCGTCGGCCGCGCCCGCGGGCGATGCCACCGAGGCGACCGGCGTCGATGCCTCGGCCTGGACCGTCTCGACCGCGGAGAGCAATGCGAAGGTCGCCGAAGTCGGTGGGCTCGTCTTCCCGAAGCCTCCGACGTGGATCTGGACGTCACCGCGGGTGCGATTCCGCACGCTGCAGTACGACGTGCCGGGCGTCGAGGGCGGGGCGGGGGCGGCGGAACTGGTCTTCAGTCTGTTCATGGGCGGTGACGGTGGGCCGACCGATATGAACATCGACCGCTGGGTCGGTCAGTTCCGCGACGCAGAGGGCGGCCCGGCCGACGCGACGACCAGCACCGAGGAACGCGGCGGACTCGTCATTCATCGCGTCGAGACCGCCGGTCAGTATCAGGCGATGGGCCAGCCCGCGCCGCGGCCGGGCCAGATGCAGCTCGGCGCCATCGTCGAAGCCCCCGGCCGCCGCGTCTTCGTCCGACTCGTCGGCCCCGACGCGACGGTCGAAGCGGCAAGAGAAGACTTCGACCGCCTCGTCGCTGGCGTGATGCCGGCGGGGTGATGTTCGCGTATCGCCAGTCACCACGGAGTTCACGGAGGAGCACGGAGGGCCACGGAGGAAGGATGCTCGACGGCCGGATCCGGTCTTCCTGCACGGAAGTTCACCGATGAGTGATGGGAGTGAGCGATGAGGCGTTGGAAAGAAACAGGGCCGGCATCCGAGGATGCCGGCCCTGTCTGAATGTCGCTTGGGGCAGGGATGGTGTCTCGCCTTGGAGATTGAAGCAGGCAGGCCAGAACCTCTCCGTGGCCCTCCGTGCCTCTCCGTGCCCTCCGTCGTGAGAAACGCAACTCACCCCGCGTCGGCGAAGCGGCGGCTGACTTCCGCCCAGTTCACCACGCTCCAGAACGCCGCGATGTAGTCGGGGCGGCGGTTCTGGTAGTGCAGGTAGTACGCGTGCTCCCAGACGTCGAGGCCGAGGATCGGGGTGCATTCGCACTCGACGAGACCGGTCATGAGCGGGTTGTCCTGGTTCGGGGTCGAGCAGATGCAGAGTCCGCCGCCGGGCTTGACGCCGAGCCACGCCCAGCCGCTGCCGAAGCGGGTCGCGCCGGCCGCGGCGAACTTCTCCTTCATGCCGTCCATCGAGCCGAACGCTGCATCGATCGCGGCGGCGAGTTCGGCGCTCGGGGCGCCGCTCTCGCTCGCGGGGCAGAGGACCTGCCAGAACAGACTGTGGTTGAAGTGGCCGCCACCGTTGTTGCGGACCGCGCCGCGGATCGCCTCCGGGAGGTCGGCGACGCCCTTGCACAGGTCCTCGATGCTCTTGTCCGCGAGATCGGCGTGACCGGCGAGGGCGTCGTTGAGCTTCGCGATGTACGCCGCGT
>CAYZSH010000449.1:0-2224 GCA_964481025.1 uncultured Isosphaeraceae bacterium | reverse complement strand
ACCACCGACTCGAGGATCGGATGCTCTTCGGGACCTTCCAGCCACAGCCAGTTGCCGCTCGGGTTCGCCTCGAGGAAGACCAGCCTGCCGTCGGGCGTCTCGACGAAGTCGCACGCTGCAAAGTGCAACCCCCATGAGCGAACCAGCCCAAGGAGGGACGAGCCGAGGACCGCAGGCACCGGCACCACCGCGTGATGCAGCCCGGGGTCCTTTCGAAAGTCGGTCCGAGCCATCGCGCTCGCCTGCGACTCGATGCGGTGGGCGAAGATCCGTTCGCCCACGACCGTCACCCGAAGATCCGCCGCCTTGTCGACGCGTCGCTGCAGGAGCACCGGCGCCGCTCGGATCGACTCGCCACCCGCTTCGAGCGCCTCTCGCGGCACCCGCTCGGTGAAGAACCCGTAGACGCCCCCGTCCTCACATGCGAGTTCCGAATCGTCGATCAGCGAGACGTCGCTCAACTGCTTGATGACGATGTCGCCGTCGCACCGCTCCCAGAATCGAAGCGCCTCGAGGGGATCGCTCGTGATCAGCGTCTCCGGGCACTCGAGCCCATGGGACATCGCGGCCGCGGCCTGGATCGCCTTCGGCTCCATCGCATCCTCGAGCCACGGCTCGTTGATCCACAGGCGATCTCGCAGCGTTCGCCCAAGGGTGAGGAGGCCCGCTCGCATCTCATGAAGCCGCAGGTGCCGCTCGATCGGATCGACGTCCATCGCGCGAAAAAAGTTCCAGCTTCGGCAGTACACCGCTCCGATCGAATCGAGGGGAATCGCCGCTCCACGATGCTGCAGTTCGCCTGCAACTCCCCCGCTTCCGACGCGGAGCGAGATCGAAGTGCCCTCCGTCCACTCCGACTCCGGATCGAGGCGCACCACGGGCACGCCCTTCGACTCGAGGCCCAGCAGCACCGCATCCGCATGGAGATCGTGCTCCGATGCGAGCATCAGGACCACTCGCCGGGCCGACCGCTTCATGCGAGGCAAGTCCTCGCGACCTCGTCACGCCGATCCACGACTCCGGCGAGCCCCTCGATCGAATCGAAGCGCCGAACGCCAAAGAGCTCGCACAGACGAGCGTGATCGAGCTGATCGGGATCCGCCCCAAGCACCTGCTCAAGCCATCGCGCCCATCGGCGGGCCCGAAGCATCGGCGGACCGACCAACGTGGCGGGTTCCGGCATTGCGATGACCGGTGCGCCGACGGCGAGATACACGCACCACGAGGTCGGCGTCACCAGCAGATGCCACCGGCCGTCCATCAGGCGGAAGGTGGCGAAGTCCTCGATCGAGAAGATCGCGGGTCCGGACGGATGCGAGTGCCAGGTGAGCGGCGAACGCTCCGCGCGAACCTGCCGTGCATCGCCCGAGGCGCAGGTGAACCACCCGTCGCCGATCGACCCAGCGGACTCGCGGTCCGGCGACATCTCGGAGCGCAACGTCTCAAGCAGATCCGCCTCCGCCGCCAGCGAGCGGGCGCCGCGCGGACGAATCGCGCTTCGCCAACCTTCCATCAATCCGTGCGGCAGCAGTTCGACCGCCCGAGTCCGTCTAGCGGCCGGCACGCCGGTCGGTCCGGCCCGGGATGTACTTCCCGGAGAGCCACTTGCCCTTCTTGTTCCGGTAGCCGGGCCGATACCGCCCCGAGGTGTAGCAGCTCGTCGCAAACCGGCGGGCCATCGACCAGGCGAGCTCGCCGCTTGGCAGCACGCCGCACTGGCGCTGCGGGTCGAAGGCCGCATCGATCGGCGTCGGATCGAGATCGGCCGGCAGAACGCTTCGGAACCCAAACAGAAAGGGTGTCTTCATCGCGCCACCTCCGAATCGAGCACGACCTTCGCTCCCGAAGACACCGCCTTGACCAAGGCCGCCGAAACCACCACCGGAGGCTGGTTCATCGAGGCGCCGATGGCGTGGAGCACGTCGATCTCGCTCCAATCGAGCGAACCGTCCGCGCACGCCAGTCCGGCGAGATCGACCAGCAGCTCGAAGGCGTCCGCATCGCCGGGATCGATCACCCCGAAGATGAGATCGTCGCCTTCGGACTCTCCCTCGGACTCGTCTCCCTCGTCGAGGATCGACTCCATCGCCTGATCGAGCAGCGCACTCGCCTCTCCCCACGAGAGGCCGCGCTTCTCGAAGATCCGCCTCGCGGCCGCCTGCTCCTCGGCAGTGACTCGATCGTCCGCCCAGAGCACGAAGGCCACCGCCTTCACCAGTCCATG
>CAYZSH010000448.1:0-2229 GCA_964481025.1 uncultured Isosphaeraceae bacterium | reverse complement strand
ACGCTCTGGCAACCAAGGTCGATCTTGCGGATCTGCCGCAAACCCCCGAAGGGGAGCTGGATCTCGCGCAGGAATCCACGCTTACGGGCTTCATTGACGACTTTCCGGTCGATGCCAACGGCGCCCTCGACATCGCGCAGGAATCCACGCTGCTGTTGCTTGGCGAACGCATCGACGCCCTTGAAGATGGTGTTGACCTGAGCAGCCTCACCAGCGGCGATGTGGTGAAGGTCTCCACGGTGGGCGGCGTCAAAGTTCTTGCATCGGCCACCGAAGAGCAGAACACGATTGAAGCACTTGATTCACTGATGTTCAACAACACCGGGGCAGAAGAAGGTTATCTCAAGTTCGTTCCTTCTGGCACTCCGGGGTTGGCAGGCAACGTGTCCTTCGCTCCCGCCATCTTCTCCGCTCCTGAGTTCATCGATGGAGGCGGCGCTGACGCCGACAACCCGACTTGACACGCATCTATCACCGCTTCGATAGCAAGGCGAACTGGGACACGCAGAAGGCGGCGGGATACGGCACGCTCCAACGTGGTGAACTGGGCATTGCCTACTACAACCAACTAGATTTCACCATCTACGAGGGGTATCTGGGAGTAAGTGGAACCCCGACGAGTTACGATGTGTGCCCGCTGATGTTCCGTGCGGTGGTGTCCAACATCCAGCAAGCGATTCCAGATGTGTTTGAGCCGGTGGTGCTGAAGTTTGACGGGTCGATTCCGACCGGCTCCACGGTCGTCTACGACGCCGCCACCGGAGTGTGGGAGGCTACCAACCAGATTCTAAGGCTCGACTCGTATCCGCAGGCGAACGGCACGGTGGCTTGGGATCAGGCCCAAGGTGAGTTCGTCGTGGGTGCTGCGGTGTCGGCGGTCGGGATCGATGGAGGATCCTATCCGTGACACGAATCAGACTTCGCACCGACAACCACGCGGCGTATCAAGGGGTTCCTGAATCCCAGTTGGACCAAGGCGAGATCGCCGCCGGCGTCGATGTCCCAAACAGCGTTGGAGTCAGCAATGTGTACTTGAAGATGGGAACCACCGACAACCAAGCCTACATTTCGTCGGTGCAGATTGGATCCGGCTTTACAGGTGGCGTTGGCGAGCCTCTGACGGCATACTCCTCGGATGGATCAATCCCTGACGGGTCGCTGGTCATCTACGAAGGCAACGTGTGGAATGCGGAAGCCACACCCATCGAGTTCGCGACCGACACCGCATCGGGCGTGCTGACCTACACCGCCTCGACCGACACTTGGGCGACCGACACGACCTCGTTCGTGCCATCGTCGCTTGACGGCGGCACGTTCACCGGAACGTTCGTCGCACCGTCGTTCTCCGGTTCGTACGACCCGACGATCGGATCGCCATGAGCCAAACACTCTCACTGACTCCGGGCAAGTACAACCTGTTCATCACGCCGCCGGTCGCAGGCGTGGACTTCGCTGGCACACCGACCCCGACCGTCACCTATCAGTGGAAGAAGAACGGCGCGGCGATCGCCGGTCAGACCGGCTCGCTCATCACCGGGGTGTGGGTCGAGCAGACCGGAGGCACAGTCGATCTCGTCGATGGCGATGTTATCTCGATCGACATCATCCTGAGCAACGTGGTCGATGCCGCGACGAAGACGGTCGCGGCCACGATCGACTCGGCAATCCCGGCTCCGGTCATCTCTCCGGTCTCGATCCGGCAGTTGTCTGGCGGCACCTACCAGACGGTGACCAGCCTCGCCAACACCGACATCGGCGAGCAGGTGATCGTTGCGTCGAACACCGGCGGCACCGTCACGACGACGCCTCCGGTTCTTCCGACGTACCAGTGGCGACGCGGATTCGCCCCAATTGCTGGAGCGACCAGCCAGACCTACACGCTTCAGGCGGCGGACGCGGACTCGATCATCGATTGCCGCGTGACGGCCGCGAACTCGGGCGGCAGCTCCACGGTGACTGCGTCGGTCGTGGTCGGGACGGTGGCCGACGCAGGCGGCTGGACTGCGTTGACGCCAGCGTCTGACTCTCGTCTCGTGTACGTCAGCAACGCAGGCGACGACGCTGCGGCGGCGTTGGCGAAGGATCGCGGGTACTACCTTCCGAGCGACGAGGAGATCGGTGCCGACCCGACGAACCCGGTGGGTCCGATCGTGGCGTACGCATCGGTGGCGACAGCAAAAACCAAGATGCGCACCAATCCATCAATCGAAGACAATCCCAGTGCGGAGC
>CAYZSH010000447.1:0-2232 GCA_964481025.1 uncultured Isosphaeraceae bacterium | reverse complement strand
AGGACCACGCCTGCCGCTGCCGGTCGGATGTGGTTCACATCCGCCCGGACGTGGACAGGAGATAGCAAGTTTTTTGGTCAACAAACTTGACAAGTGTCCTGCTCGGTCCGATGGTTCCAGCTATGGTCTCGCGTCGAACCGCCTCAGCTTCCAAGGGAGTCGCGAGCCTGGTTCGCTCCCGCATCGAGCGGGGCGGAGAGCGGCTCTGGCGACTCGAGGACTTCCCGGGGCTTGCCTTCCCGGCCGTCGCGCAGACGCTCTCGCGCCTGGCCCGCAGCGGTCGGCTGGAGCGATTGAGCAAGGGTGTCTACTACCACGGCCGCCGCACGTCGCTCGGGGCCAGTCGCCCGAACCCCGCGACCCTTCTCCAGATCGCGGCGAGCCGACATCCAATCTTCCCGGCCGGCGTCGCTGCGGCGAGCCTCCTCGGCTTCACCACCCAGACCCCCGCAAGACGGGAACTCGCCACCTGCGCCTCGAGCCTACCCAGCGCCCTGGTCGGTTCCACGGCCAGAATCGTCACTCGTCGTCCCGCAGCGTGGTCGCGACTCTCCGAGGTCGATGGGGCCTTGCTCGACGTCCTTCGCCGTGGGGGAGACTTCTGCGAACTGTCGCCGGCGGCGGCGATCCGCCGCACCTTGCGGCTTCTCGAGGAGGCGGGCCGATTCGAGCGTCTTGCGGTTGCGGCGCGGACCGAGCCGCCGCGCGTTCGCGCGATGCTTGGAGCGCTTGGCGAGCGGCTCGGCGACCACGCGGCGGCCGTCGAGCGCCTGCGATCCTCGCTGAATCCGCTCTCGCGGTTCGACTTCGGCATCTACTCGGACCTGCCGAACGCCTCCGCATGGCAGGCGAAGAGGATGCGATCGTGAGGCTGTGCGAGCATCCGGACTTCGACCAGGCGGTGCTGCTTGCCGCCGCGCACTTCGAGGCCAAGGGGTTTCGTCCAGCGATCGTCGAGAAGGACTACTTCGTGACCGAGGCCCTGCGGTCGATCGCCCGCGTTGCTGGCGACAGGGTCATCTTCAAGGGCGGCACAAGCCTCTCGAAGGGATGGGACCTGATCGATCGCTTCTCCGAGGACATCGATCTCTTTCTCGACCCGCAGACCATTGGCCGTACGCTCAGCCCACGCGGAGTCGATCGGGAGTTGAAGGTGCTTCGGGATGCGGTCGGCATGATCCCTTCACTCGAGCCGGCGCCGCGTGAAGGCCGGACGATCGGTGGCTTCGGTCGCTCCGACGTGTTCGTGTATCGGCAGCGATTCGCAGGGGTGGGTGAGGTGGCGGGTCGCATCCTGCTCGAGGCGGGCATCGGCAGCGGTCGAGAGCCCTCCGAGAAGGTGTTGATCCGATCGATCGTGTCGACCTTCCTCGAGGAGACCGGTGGCACCCTCGGTGCCGAGGACGAGACGCCGTTCGCGATGCGGCTTCTTCACTTCAGGCGAACCTTCGTCGAGAAGCTGTTCGCGATCCACGCCAAGGTTCAGTTGCTGCGGCGGGAGGGACGACCGCTCGGCACCTACGCACGCCACTACTACGACCTGCACCAGCTCGCCGGTCAAACCGAAGTCCGCGACATGCTGGCCACTCCCGAGTACGCGGAGATTCGCGAGGACTACGACCGAATCAGCCGGATGTACTTCGCGCGGGACTACCTTCCGCCCGAAGGTCTGAGCTTCGCACGGAGCGATGCGCTCTTTCCCTCCGCCGACCTCGCCGACGCGATCTCACGAGACTACGAGACGCAGTGTCGAGCGCTCTGCTACCGCCCGTTTCCGGCATGGTCGGAGGTGCTCTCGCGATTCGAGGCGATCCGGTCGCTCCTGTGAAGCCCAACGGCAATGGGGGCCGTGGTTCAAGATGCTTCCACATGCAAGGCTCGAAGGCTGATCGAGATGCCCGTCGCGGCCTCGCCGATCACCGCGAAGTCGTAGAGCACCGCCCGAACCCGCATGTCGTCCTCGGCAAACGTCGCCTCGGTCACGCCGCTGGTTCACTTCACGAAGCGCTCACACGCTTCAAGGATGCCGGACACCCGTTGCCGCCTCGTCACGCGGCGTAGCGGACATCTCGCAGCACGGTGTCGCGCAGGCACGGCGTGAGGCCGCCGGCGGAGACGACATCGACCTTGCAGCCACACGCGATCATGCCTCGATCGCCGCCGCCAATCGGGCCCCCGTTCCGCGGTCCGGACCGCTGGTGCGGTCCAGACCTCTCGATGACGCTCGATCGG
>CAYZSH010000446.1:0-2237 GCA_964481025.1 uncultured Isosphaeraceae bacterium | reverse complement strand
CGACTTCCACGGACTCGAGCACTTCGACGGACTGATGGAGCGCATGGGGTTTCAGCAGGATTGAGGCCAGCCCAAGGTCGCTGCTCTCACCAGCGTTGGAGGGCGAAGGAGCCGCCGATCGAGTCTCGTTCCCGCCGGCTCCCACTCGGTCGCCGGGTGCGGCGTGAGCATCGACGATCGATCGAGTGAGATGCTCCTCCATTGGAGAAGTCGTTCACCGACGCCTCATCCGAGTAGGTGATCCGCAGTGATTTCGCAGGTTGCCCGATTGCATGGACAGCCGTCGGTGCCTCCCTCGCGGCTCCACCTTATATTGATCAATAAAATGCGGCAGTTATAGGACTACTTCAGCAAGAACCTTGATATTGAACAATAGAACAAGCCGGCAATTCGGCAGCCGCGGTGAAGTGGCCTTGAGCAATCGTCGATCGCCCATCCATGCCTGCTGACCAAGAACTGGAATGCCAGGACCTCGAGGCGACTCGGCGAGCACGCCAACTCTTCGCTTCCACCCTGACCGCTTGGACGCAGGACCTCCTGCTCGCCCGCGATCAGGGACTGCTCTCGCTGACGTGGTGCAGGATCGAAGAGAGTTCCCAAGAGCACTGGTCCATGGCTGCTTGAGCCAATGCTCGCTCATGCGGGGCGCCTTCCTTCGGCGGCGATGAACACTCCGCTTGATCCTGGCTCGGGACCGAGTGTTGGGCCCCCGAGGCCAGGTGCACCGAACCATCGCTTCTGACGGGTGGACTCTCGCGTTCCCGGACTCTGCCCGAATCGATGGCGCATCGCAGATGCGAACTAGGGGACAAGCGACTTGAGCCTTCGCCTCCCGAGCGTCCGGGCCGGATGGCCGACCGCGACCTCGTACTCCTGCAGATCCGACTGCACGACCGACCGAGCGCCAACTACGCTCCCTCGACCAATGCTGACGCCCGGCATCACCATCGCGTCTGCGGCGATCCATGCGTCGCTGCCGATCGCGATCGCGCCTCGTTCGACCACCGGGCTCGACGGGTGAACAACGCGGCTCGTCAACAGCGTCGTTCCCTGGCTCACCGTGGTCCTCGCTCCGATCGTCACGCGATCATCTCCCGCGATCCACACACGATCGCCGACCATCGCCAGGTCTCCAAGCTCGAGTTGCCACGGCATGTCCAGCCTGGCGGTGCGTCGCCAGCGGACCCCCTTGCCGACTCTGGCACCGAAGAGGCGAAGCATCACGCCGCGCAGCCGATAGGCCGGATAAGGCGTCCAGCGCACCAGCGCCGCGCCGCCGTTCCTCCAGAGGAAGGCGCGAACACCCGTGGCGACCTGGCGCTTCGCGTCGAACATCGGCTCCTGGCGGTCCGACGCGCTCACTCGCTCGCGTCCTCGCGAGCCGGATTGCCGCTCACAGAAACGTCCGAGGCAATCGCCTTGAACACGACGGCCCGAGGAGCAATGGAGACGCGGTCGCCTAGAACCACACCAGGACCGATGAAGGACTCGGCGCCGATGATGCACTGACGCCCGACGAGAATTGGGCTTCGGAGCAGCGAGAAGCCGGGATCAGTGTGGTCGTGAGAGCCCGCGCAGAGATGCGCACCTCGTTCGATCACCACCTCGTCTCCGACCTGGATCTTGCCCAAGGAGTAGAGGATCGCTCCAGCCTCGATCCGCACCTTGTCTCCGACCGACAGGTTCCAAGGAATCTCGACCGCAACTCGATCGCCGATCTGCACGCCATGACCGACACGTCCGCCGAAGATCCGAAGGAGCGGCGGTCGCAGAGCAGGAGCCATCGACCAGAGTGGCCTGCACAGGCCCCACAGGATTCGCTTGAGGTTGTCGATCGGCGACCACTCGCTTCGTCGCAGCGGTGAGGTCGGGGGGGCCTGCGAGTCTGCTCCGGACGCCATGATGGGGTTATCGACGCGCGGGCCGGGGCGGAAGAATGAAAAGACGCCGCGGCTCTCGCCGCGGCGTCGATCGGATCGGGCGTCTCAACTCGTTCAAGGAGCGATGCAACTGCCCCAGTTGCTGATCTGGATGGTGAGGTCGGCCGCATCGACGACCGCGTCGTTGTTCAGATCGGCCGCCACCGGAATGCCGACGCCAGGGAAGCCCCAGAAGCCGAGCAGAATTCCGATGTCCGCGGAGTTCACCTGACCGTCGGAGTTGAGATCACCCCGACAGCCGCTGCAGAAGAGGTTTCCGCCGCCATCGGTATAGCGGCCGACGAACGGGGTTGGTGC
>CAYZSH010000445.1:0-2240 GCA_964481025.1 uncultured Isosphaeraceae bacterium | reverse complement strand
TCGGCGCCAAGTCTGCGAGTTCACCAGCCCCGCACTCGCGGTACGCGTCCGCCTTGGTCAGCGCCTTGATCAGTTCCGCAAGCGACACGCGGCGAGTCTAGCGGCCGTGTGCAGCGCTTCGACCTCTCCGCCACGCAACCGCGTGCGGGCGTGATCGCGACTCACGGCGTCCGCGCGAGTCGCACTCCGATGCGGTCGTCGGCGATTGTGGAGCCGGCCCGGCCCCGGTCGTACGAGGAAACCACCAAGGCACCGCTCTCCCATGAGCCACCGCGATGCACCTTGAGGGTTCCGCTCTCCGGCCCCGGCGGATCGATCTCGGGGCTCGATTCGTAGTAGATCGACGAATACCAGTCCTCGCACCACTCCGACACGTTGCCGTGCATGTCATGGAAGCCAAGCGGGTTCGCCGCCTTCTGCCCGACGAACCGGGTCGAGGCGTTCGAGTTGCCTTCGAACCACGCGATCGCGCCCACCGATTCCGGATCGTTGCTGCCATTGCTGTAGCGAGTCTGAGTGCCGGCGCGGCATGCGTACTCCCATTCGGCTTCGGTCGGAAGTCGCACGCCTGTTGCGGACTCGAACGCCTGGACTTGCTCCCAGTTCACACGCTCGACCGGACGTTGTGGCGAGATGAACCGACTCGGATTGTTGCCCATGACCGCCGTCCACTGCGCCTGAGTCAGTTCATAGCGGCCGAGATAGAACGCCTCCGAGAGCGTGACCTCGTGCGACGGAGTCGTGCCGGTGATGCAGACGAAGTTCGGAGGCAGAAACACGCACCCCATCATGAAGGTCCCCGGCGGCACCAGCAGCATCTCGATCTGACTCGCGTTGTCGCGAACCCGCCACGGGAGCCCGGTTGCGACTATCGCCGCTCGAAGCCCCGCGTCGGTCACGACCAACGGATCCGGAGTCCAGTCAAGCACCGTCGCCCACGCGGGTGGCACACATCCCTCGTCGACCTCACCGTCGCAGTCGTCATCGACCTCGTTGCCGCAGATCTCGGCCGCCCCGGGATTGACATCCGGGTTCGAATCGTCGCAGTCCCCGCCCCCGCAGGTGGTGGCCGCGTAGCCATCGCCATCCGCGTCGATCGGCGTATGGACACACACCCCGTCCACGCAGGTGTCGACTGTGCACGGATCACCGTCGTCGCAGTTGATCGGCGTGTGGACGCACTCGCCGTCCACACAGGTATCGACCGTGCACGGGTCGCCGTCGTCGCACACCACACCGCACTCGCCGCAGTTCGCGGGATCGGTCGCAAGGTCGACGCACGCACTGCCGCAAGCAGCTTGCCCGTCCGGGCAACATCCGAGTTCGGCGAGGCAGTCCGGATCGTCGCAGTCGATCAATCCATCGCCGTCGTCGTCGACCCCGTCACCGCAGGTCTCCCGGCCCGAGGAAGGCGTCCGTGCGGCACGGAACCCGTTGTAGAAGCTCGCCAAACCTCCGGCAAGAAACTTGTCTCGGGTCGACGCCCGGCAAAACGCAGCCGGGGCATTGAAGAAGCCGCTTCGCATCACCTTCTGCGTGCCCGAGGCCGGCCCGGTCGGATCGACGGTCGGGCTCGTCGCGTAGTAGGTCTCGGAGTACCAGTCCTCGCACCACTCGTACGCATTGCCATGCATGTCGTGAAAACCCCACGCATTGGCGAGCTTCTGTCCCACGGCCTTGGTGCCGCTGGGCGAGTTGTTGCCGCTGAACCACGCGACTTCGTTCAGGAGCGCCGCATCGCTGCTCGAGTTGTGGTACGCCGTCTGGGTCCCCGCGCGGCAGGCGTACTCCCATTCCGCCTCGGTGGGCAGGCGAAGCCCGGACGCCGCCTTGAACTGCGTCATGCGATTCCAAGAGATGTTCTCGACCGGCCGCTGCGGGCTGTCGGGCTGGCCTTGGAAGGTACTCGGGTTGCTTCCCATCAACGCCGTCCACTCCGCCTGCGTGACCTCGTAGCGGCCGAGATAGAACGGCCGAGTCAGGATCACCTGATGGACGGGACTCTCGTCGCTCGCGCAACCCGACTGCAGCGACGGAGAGCAGCCCATCACGAAGGTCCCGGCGGGAACGAGCAGCATCTCGATCTGGGTGCGATTGTCACGCACCCGCCAGGGCAGGCCGGTTGCGATGATCGCCGCCATCGCCTCCGAATCGGTCACGACCGTGGGATCGGGCTCGAACTCGAGCACCGTCGCCCAGTCCTGTGGCGAGCAACCGCCGAACCCGAAGCAGTCCGGATC
>CAYZSH010000444.1:0-2242 GCA_964481025.1 uncultured Isosphaeraceae bacterium | reverse complement strand
GCAGCAGGATCAGCGTGTCGCCGTACGACCGAGCGGTCGCCTTGTGATCGAGGATGCCGAGCGTCGGCAGCAGGGCGAGCGGCAGCAGACTCGTCGCGGGCACCGGCACGGGCTCGGTCACCCACCAGATCGCGCACCACGCCGTGATGCCCGCGAGCATCGCCTGCGGAACCTCGAGCCCGATGGTCGGGAGCACCAGACTCAGGAGCAGAAACACCAGCGGACCCGCGGGTAGCGCGATCCGCCGGACGACCGATCCGGCCTTGCCGATCATCGGGGCGATCTCCGAAGCGCCTGTCGCAGCACCGGCTCGAACGCATCCGCCTGCCGCATGAACCCGAGGTCGTTGGGATGCGATCCGTCCACCGTTCCCTCGCCATCGTCGCCGAGCAGGTCGGCACCTTCGAGATAGAACAGCCGACGCACGCCGTCGGCGACCAGCCGATCGTACGCCGCCCGGAACGCCGCCCAGTTTCCCGCGTTGCGATCACGGCGGCCGGCGTCGAACGGGTTGTTTGCATACGCCCGATCCTCGACCAGCACGATCGGCACGTTCGGATGCGCCTCCCGGATCTGCCGCACCAGCGGCTCGGTGCGCTCGGCGACCTGCTGCGGATTGAGATTCGGAAGACAGTCGAGCACGAAGACCGCGGCGTCGATCTCGACGAGGAACCGCGCGACCTCTGATTCGAGCCGGCCATTGCCGCTGAAGCCGAGGTTCACGATCGGACGGTCGAGACGACGTCCGAGGATCGCGGGGTGACACATCCCGGGCCGCGAGGCGCAGGCGCCGTGCGTGATCGACGTGCCGTAGAAGACGATCGGCTTGTCGGTGCGCACCGGGGCCGGCTCGATCGACGATCCCGAAAGCGTGCCGATCTCGATCGTCTCGACGCCGTTGTAGAGCGGCAGGTACAGCATGAACTCGTGCGGCGCCGCGGGAAGCCCCCGCACGAGCGTCACGGTGTTCTCGACCGCGGTCGCCTGTCCGCAGTTGACCCAGCGCCAGCCGTCGTCGGTGCGGATGTAGAGATCGACGCCGCTCACCCCGGTCGCGGGCATGTGCGGCATCTCGAGCTTCGACTTGCGAAGCTTCCAGCGGGCGGCGACCGCGGTCGAATCGGTGACGAACCGGATCGCGATACCGGCACTGTCCCGAGACAGATCCCAGACCGGCTGACGGACGACGCCCTCGGCGGCGGCGGGCAGGCGATCCCAGGTGGCGGCCCGTTCCGGGAAGGCACGACCTTCGACGGTCAGGGTGTCGGCGTCGGTCCAGACCGTCTCGGCGGACGCGATGGTGGCAGGAAGGACCGCCAGGACGACGGACCAGAACAGGGCGACGGTGAGGAGTGGTCTCGACATGCGAGCACCGTACCGGCACCTTCGGTATGGTCGCGACATGGACGTTGTCAGCATGTTGCTCGCAGCCACCGCCCTGCACGCGGCTCCAACCGGGTCGGACCGGATCGTCGACGCCGAGATCGCGGCGGTGCGTGAGGAGATCCTCGAACTTCGACGCTCGATCGCACAGGATCGGGTCGACGACGAACGCCGTCGCGAGATCGCGTCCCTGGTCGAAGCCACTCTCGACGACGCGGTCACCCGCACGTCGTTCGCGAATCGACCGTGGAACGTGATCGGCTCCGAGGATGGCGCATTCACGCTCCAGCTGAACCTCTACGAGCAGTTCGACTGGGTGCTGAACCGAAACGCCGTTGACGGAAGTCAGTGGGGCTTCGCGAACTTCAACACCCGCGTCACGTTCTCGGGCACGGTGATCGATCCGTCATGGCAGTACGTCATCCGCTTGTCGATGGGCGCCGACGGCACCGGGGACGACGAGTTCGCGTACATCCAGAAGAACCTCGATGGCGGGTGGTCGGTGCAGGCCGGACTGCTCACACCGATGTTCTCGCTGGAACAGGCGCTCGCGACCACGGAGATCCTCGGCACCTCGCTGTCGTACGTCGCCGGCCAGTTCGATCCGGAAAACGCCTACGGCGCCGCGCTCGGTTGGCAGGGTGAGGATCTCCGAGGCTGGGCGACCCTCTGCAACGGATGGTCATCCGGCAGCATCGAATGGGCGGGGAACCGGCGGACCGGCGTCATCGCCCGCGGCGAGTGGAAGCCGTTCGGAAACTGGAACGACCTCTATCTCTTCAACCCGTATCCGGAGACGGTGGAGGATGGCCTGCTGGTCGGTGTCGGCGGGGCGCACACCTGGGGTACGAACGATGCC
>CAYZSH010000443.1:0-2250 GCA_964481025.1 uncultured Isosphaeraceae bacterium | reverse complement strand
GCCGTTCTTCACCGCGGTCACGGCCTTGAGCACGTAGTTGGTCTCGGCCTGATCGCTGAACGCGCCCATGTACCGAAGCACGCCGTCGCCGTCGATGACGTAGCAGTGCGGCGTGGTCTTCGCCTTGTACGCCTTGGCGACGCTGGTGTCGGCGTCGATGAGGATCGGGGTCTTGATGCCGAGCGACTTCGCGAGGTCGGCGTCCTTCTTCGTGAGGTCCTCGGCGCTCATCCGCATCTTGTGCACCGACGAGTCGATGGTGAGGTAGACGACGTCCTCATCGACCTTCTTGAGTGCCTCGTGGAGCTTCTTGACCTGTCCGGTGGTGTGGATCGAGTTGCCGCTCTTGCCGCCCGAGTACGGGCAGGTCGGGCAGAACCACTCGAGGACCACGATCTTGCCCTTGAAGTCGGCGAGCGAGTGCTCCTTGCCCTCGAGGTCCTTCATGGTGAAGGCCGGGGCGGGCTTGCCGATCTCGGCGACGGTCGCGGTCTTCTCGGCGGCGGCGGGCGGGGCGGCGAGGGCGGTGGCGACGGACGCGGCACCGGTCAGGGTGGCGAAGCCGATCACGGCGGCGATGCTGGTGAAGCGACGCATGTTGAATCTCCTGGGATCACGGCCGCCCGGTGGCGGGCGACGCTCGAACATGGACCGGATCGGCGGTCAGCCCGCCACGGGAATCCGGAACGAGACGGCCCGGTCGGTGGCGGCCGGGCCGAAGAGCACGAGGCCGGCCGCTTCGAGCGGCCGACCCAGCGAGTTGTCGGGTTCGACGCGAAGGGGGACCTCGATTCGGAAGCGGCCGTCTTCGAGGGTCGCGTCCACGGGGCGGCCGTCGCCGGCGCTGACGCCGGGGGTGAGGTCGGGGATGAACCGGATGCGGGTGGCGTCTCCGGCGGTGCCGGTCAGCACCAGAGCCTTCTCGCGGGTGCCGTCTTCCCGGTTCCGCTCGATGATCGTGGCCGCCATGTCGGGGACCGTCGTCATCGGCGTCGGAAGACGCTTGATGGCGTCCGCAAGCCGGTTCTCGCGTGCTCGCAGGCGGTTGTCATCGCGCGGCCAGACCTTGAACGACGCCGTCGCCGTCGCATCGCCCATGAGACAGGCCCGCTTGCAGACGAGCCACTCCGCCTCGATCGGGAGTTCGAGCGTGCCCGCGGCGAACGTTTCGCTGGCGGTGATCGGGACCAGCAGGGTGACGTCGTCGGCGTAGCCGTAGGTCGTTTCGTCGTGACCCTCGAAGATGACCGGCCGCGGCCACGAGATCTCGCCGACGGTGACGCCTTCGGGTGCCTTGATGCGGATCCGCGGCTGGGCGCCGCTGTCGCCGGGGTTGCTCCAGTAGATGTGCCACCCGCGCTGCATGCGAAGTCGGACGCCGATGTACTCGGTCGCACCCGGAAGGATCGTGCCGTCCGCAGTCACGATCTCCATCGAGACGATCTTGTCGCCGTCGGCGGGTTCGAGCGTGTCGAAGCCGAACTGTGCCGTCGCGGGGCGGGTCGACGCGAAGGTCGCGAGGATCGAGACGAGGATCGCCGGAACGAGTCGGAGTCGGCGAGGTCGGAGCAGCGGCATGGCGATTCCAAGTGGGCGAGCGGGGCGGGGCGGTCTCCCGTCGAGACCCCGGGAGTATCCCGTATCCTCCACCCTCCGTCAGCAAGGAGATTTCCCCGCATGTTCCCCATTCGCGTCCGAACCCTCGTGTCCGCGTCGATCCCGGCATTCCTGGCCGCCGCCCTCCTCGGAGGCTGCACGCCGTCGACCAGCGACCGCGATCTCCGCCCGGTGACGGCACAGGAAGGCATCTCCCTCGCCGTCGGCACGCCCGCCACGGCGTTCAAGTCCGCGACCCGCGGCATCTGGGTCGATCCGCGGCGACCGGTCACCTTCGCGGAAGGACACATCCCCGGCGCGATCAGCATCCCGTTCGGCAGCGGTGATTTCGAGGGCACCGCCCGCGAGGAGCTCAAGGGTTTCGACCCGATCATCGTCTACGGGGACGACTATCAGGACATCCTGGCGAACGCGGCGAGCAAGCGGCTGATCGAGATCGGCTTCAAGAACGTCTACACGTTGCGGGGTGGGATCCAGCAGTGGATCGCGGACGGCTACGAAGTCGAGAAGGCGCCTTCGGCGAGCGCAGGAGATCAGGAGAGCAGGTGAGCAGGAGATCGTGAGGCGATCGCCGACTTGGTCGATCGTCGAGTCAGCGACGTACCCCCTCCGCCTGCTTCGCAGGCACCTCCC
>CAYZSH010000442.1:0-2251 GCA_964481025.1 uncultured Isosphaeraceae bacterium | reverse complement strand
CTGGGGTCCCTGTCCCGAATGATCCTCATTCCTTGACCGAACACCGCTCAACACGACAGGCGGCATTCCTGGAGAGGAATGCCGCCTGTCTCATGTTCCACAGCTACCGAACCGGCGGCCGCTCAGCGGCTTCGACGACGTCGGGCGCTCGCGAGTCCCGCGAACGCCATCAGACCGGCCGGGCCGGGGACGACCGGAATCGAGTACGACGATCCGACGCCGGTGAAAAGGTCGACGCCGACGCCGCTCGACATCGTGGCCGAGATCCGGAAGGTCGTGGTCGGCGAGATGTTCCAGGTGCCGTAACCGCTGCCAAGGTGGAACTCGATGGTTCCGGCGGCCGTGCCGCCCGTGGTGAAGGCGGTGTCGAAGAAGATCACGATCTGATCACCGCTGTTCGACTGGGCGTCGATCCGGTTCACGCTCGAGACGCTGCTGCCGCTGGTCACGGTGAACGCCGACTCGTTGGACATGAACCACTTCTCGGTGTTCGAGGGCATCCAGTCGCTCGAATCCTCGGCGCGGATCCGGATCTGATCGATGGAGCCGTAGACGAGGTTCGGCATCGTGCCGGACATGGTCATGCGGAGGGAATCACCGGTGAGCTGGAACTCCTGCAGAACGACGTCGGCCGAGACCGAGGTGGCGGCGATGGTGGCGGGAACGGCGATGACGATCGCCATGAGGAACGGGGTGCGCAGCATGATGCAATCTCCTTGAAGTTGGACCGGGGAACCGATGCCGGGATATGGCTGGAAACCAGTCGGGAAGGGAACACGAGGGGCGATCCGCCGGGAAGCGGAGTTCCTCAGACTCGCAGAGGCGTCGACCGGATACAACGCTTCAGGTGGAAACCGGAACACATCGCGTCGGCATGTCGTCCGACCGGGTGACACGGGCCACCAATGATCTCGACTCGGCGATCGCCTGACATCGCCTGACATCGCATGACATCGCATGGTGCTTCAGTCTTCGTACCCTGCCTCTCCCAGATCACACGCCCCATCAGCGAGTCGATTCCATGAGCACGGTCGTCCTCGACATCCGAACACCCGGCGTCCCCGAGTGTCTCGCAAGCATCACCCGGCTCACGCTCTGGGAGTGTCTTCGACGTTTCGGTCGTCCGACCGAAGCCCGCGATCTGGCGAGCACACTCGAGCGAAGCGAGTCCGAGGTGCAGGCCGACCTTGACGCCCTGCTCGCTATCGGGTTGGTCGGACGGCGAGCCGCCGGTCGAGGGCATCGTTCACGCTGGACCGTCGAAGCCGATGGAATCGTGGTGAAGTACCGGTTGAACGACGCTGACGATGAGTCGAGACTCGAGCGCATGGGACGACTGTTCGACGACCGGCGCCGCAAGGAGATTCGAGCCGCGACCAAGTCGGATCGAGAGCGGGGACCGGCCGACTTCTCGTTTCAGAGTCTGCATGCGGCCCGATTCGATGCGGATGACATTCGCGAGCTCTGGAACCTGCTTCAGAAGATCGAGTCGTTCTTCCACCGGGTGAACCTGAAGCGGGGCGACGGCGGAGAGACGCGGGCCGGGGACGACTGCAACTACCACGCGTCGATCGACGTGGCGGCGCTCCGTCCCGGGGTCCGGGCCCTGCCGTCGCTGCAGATCATCGGAGATCACGTCGCCGACGAAGTGGCGGCGGGTTCACTGACCGATCCGCTCGCCGGACTGACGGCCCGCGAGGCCGAGATCGCCCGCCTCATGGTGGCGGGGAGATCACGACCGCAGATCGCCAAGGATCTTGAGGTCACCGAGAACACGGTGCGGGAGTACGGTCGCCGGATCTACCGCAAACTCGGGGTGCGAAGCCGGGTCGACCTCGCCATGCTCGTCCGCGACCGGTCCTGAAGATAGGACAGGTACATGTTCCGTGGAAGATGCACCTGTCCCATTCTCTGCGTTGGTCTCAGTGCCTGCGACCCTGCGCCTGTCCGATGAGCTTCTTCATCCGCTCGTGCACGTCGGCGCGTTCGGGGCTCAGGCGTTCGGCCTGCTCCTCGGCGTGGTAGCTCGACCGAACGAGTGGTCCGCTTTCGCAGACTTCGAAGCCCTTCGCGAGCGCCGCGTCGCGGAGCCGTGCGAACTCGTCGGGGTGGACCCAGCGGTCGATCGGCAGGTGGTTCCTCGTCGGCTGGAGGTACTGGCCGATCGTGAGGATGTCGCAGTCGCTCCACGCCCGCACGTCGTCCATGAGCTCGAGCACCTCGTGCTCGTGCTCGCCGATCCCGACCATGA
>CAYZSH010000441.1:0-2258 GCA_964481025.1 uncultured Isosphaeraceae bacterium | reverse complement strand
TCGTTCAGGAAGCGAAAGCCAACGAGGTTCGAATCGCTGTTCAGATTGAAGCCCTCCACGGGACCGAATGCGATGTACGACCGATCGGGACCAACGAGCTCGCTGAACGCCAAGTTCCCCACGCCCCCACCGCCGCCTGCCACATATCCGTTATCGCCCTGTGAGAAGAAGCGAAGGTCGGAACTCGAAAACGGATTCACATCCCAGCCAGGAACGTCGTCGTACGGCGCCGAACTGTTATCAAGGCCGCCGGCCTCCCCGGTGACCACGTTGATGTACACCCCCGCAAGCGTCGACGGAACATTGATGTCCACCAGACCGCTCCAGATGATCGTGGGCGATGCCGGGTCGACCACTGCCAGCGGTCTGGAAGAAGCGGTGTTCAATCCTTCCGCAGCAAACTCCAGAACCCGAGTGCCGGGATCTCCAACAACTGCAAGATTGGCAAACACCGCAGCGCCGTCCGAACTGGTCGTCGCAACCAGAGATCCATCGAGCGACCCACCACCCGATGCAATCGAGCCCGTAACGGCAACGCCGGCCTGTGCCACAGGGTTTCCTGCATCATCCACGATCTGCACCGCAGGCTGCCGAGGCAACGCGATACCGATCACGCCATCCGATGGTTCTATCGACATCGACAGACGCGACGCAGGACCCGCCGTGACTTGAATCGATCCAGACACAACGCCGATGAGATGCGGGGATGTGAACGCCAGTGTGTACTCGCCGATCAATCCACTGATCACCAAGTCCACAAAGGTCGCAACTCCACTCGCGTCCGTAACCGCAGTCGTTGCACCGCCGAGCGTCCCGTTTCCGGATTCGATCGACGCCGTGATGGCAATCCCAGCGACGGCGACTGGCGTCGCATTGGAGTCCGTCAACTGCAACACCGGCTGACGAGAGAATACGACTGAGGCTTGTGCGACTGACGACGGCTCGGTGACAACGGTGATGGTCGAGGCGGCGGTATCGGTAATCAGAATCTCCTCCGACACCACGCCGTCCATCCCATCCGCCGAGAACAGAAGCGTCCGATCGCCCGCCGCGCCGGCGATCGACAGATCGGTGAACGTCGCCACGCCGTTCTCATCCGTCGTCACCGTCGTCGTGCCACCCAGCGCCCCGCCGCCTGATGCGATCGACGCCGTGACCACGACACCCGGGTCGGCAACCACATCCCCGTACAAGTCGATGATCTGCACGACCGGCTGACGCGAGAACACCACCCCGCTCTCCGACGACACGCTCGGCTGCGTCGTCAGCGAGAGGACCTGACTCGGGCCCCTGTCGCCCGCCGGGATCGGCACGCCAGGCTGGCTCTCGTAGGCGTACTCCACAACCGAGCGAGGCTGCGACGCGAGCCCGGACGACAACGACATCCGCAACCATCCGTAATGGATCTCGCCCGTGTCTTCGTTCAGGAAGCGAAAGCCAACGAGGTTCGAATCGCTGTTCAGATTGAAGCCCTGCGAGCCCGCGTTCACGGCGTACGCCTGACCAAGCCCGACAGAGTCGCCGAACGCCAGGTTGGTCACGCGACCTTCATCGCCTACCACCAGCCCGTTACCGCCCTGGGCGTACCAATTGAGTCCACTACTCGAATACGGATTCACATCCCAGCCAGGAACGTCGTCGCCGCCGGTCTCTCCGGTGACCACGTTGATGTACACCCCCGAGAACGTCGACGGAACATTGATGTCCACCAGACCGCTCCAGATGATCGTGGGCGACGGATCACCGGCCACAGTCGCTGCTGAGACGAACGCAGCGGTCACGACGGCAGTGAATGCCGATACCGATCTCCCCATGTCTCGGCTCCCATAGACCTGTCAACTCGACCCCAGACCCCGACACCCGGCCCCCCTGCATGCCGTGCACGGCGGCACTCCGGGGGCCGGAACTTCTCTCACGCTAGCACCGAGATCCTCGTGGACCAAGGGATTGCTGCGTGGATTCCGGGACCGCGGAGCCCCCCCGTTCAATCGACGGGTCGTTGTCGGTGCCCGCTGCCGATGACCACTGCTCACAGCACCCCCGACGCCGTTTCCACGAACAGTCCGATCACCTTGACCGAGCCGCGGCCTCCCTCCCAGGCTGACATCGCGTCCCGATGCGGTCGCCTCGGAACCGGTTCTCGGGATCAGGGGCACCGCATCAGACGGCGTCTGACTTCGAAGTCGCCGCCAGTCACCCCTTCCCGAGCGCCTTCACCGCCGCGAGGACCTCTTCGGCGTGGCCCGGCACCTTCACGT
>CAYZSH010000440.1:0-2274 GCA_964481025.1 uncultured Isosphaeraceae bacterium | reverse complement strand
GCGAACTCAACGTCGAGGACATGGAGAACATCATCTTCACCGGCGGCGCCGCGGCGTCGGCCCGCCTGCGAGTCTCCGCGGTCCCCGCCGACGCCCTCATCGCCGAGATCGCCGCCCGCCCGAACGTCCTCAGCGTCGACGTCTCCGCCCACTGATCCCTTCGTACAGCTGCCCCACCGCCATCAAGAGCCCGCCATGACCTCGACCACCACCACCACCACCACCGACCGCATTCTCAACTTCTCCGCCGGTCCCGGCGTCATGCCCGAGCCCGTGCTCGAGCGGATCCGCGAGGACGTCTGGAACATCGACGGCAGCGGCATCGGCGTGCTGGAGCACAGCCATCGCGGCCCGGTCATCGATCGCGTCTTCGACGAGGCCACCGCCCGCGTGAAGTCGCTCGCCGGTCTCGGTGACGATCACGAGGTGCTCTTCCTGCAGGGCGGCGCGACCATGCAGTTCGGGATGATCCCGATGAACTTCCTGCCCGCGGACCGCACCGCCGACTACCCCGACACCGGCGCCTGGACGACCAAGGCGATCAAGGAGGGCCGCAAGTTCGGCACCGTCAACGTCGCCTTCGACGGTTCGGCGTGCCACTACGACCACTGCCCCACCGCCGACGAACTCTCCCTGTCCGCCGACGCCGCGTACCTGCACTACTGCTCGAACAACACGATCTTCGGCACCCGCTACGCGGCACCGCCCGCGACCGACGCCCCGCTGGTCTGCGACGCGAGCAGCGAGATGTTCGCCAGACCGTGGCCCATCGCCGACCACGCCCTCGTCTACGCCGGCGCTCAGAAGAACCTCGGGCCGTCGGGCCTCGCGCTCGTCATCGTCCGCAAGGACTTCCTGGAGACCGCGTGCCGCGAGACGATCGAGATGCTCGACTACCGGGCGCACGCGAAGAACGGCTCGCGACTCAACACGCCGCCGGTCTTCGGCGTCTACGCGATGAATCTCGTGATGGGGTGGATCGAGGATCAGGGCGGTGTCTCCGCGATGGAGACTCGGAACGACGCCAAGGCGAAGGTGATCTACGACGCGATCGACGGCAGCGGCGGCTTCTACCGCGGCCACGCGCAGCCCGCGAGCCGATCGGTCATGAACATCACCTTCCGCCTGCCGAGCGAGGATCTCGAGAAGACGTTCGTGAGCGAGGCGAAGGCCGCGGGGATGGACGGCCTCAAGGGTCACCGCTCGGTCGGCGGCATCCGGGCGTCGATCTACAACGCGTTCCCGCCCGCGGGATGCGACGCGCTCGCGCAGTTCATGGCCGACTTCGCCGCCCGGAACGGCTGACCCGTCATCGACGACGGTCGTGCGTCATCAGATCATCGATGAGCCGGTCACACGCGGCCTCGATGAGGTCGTACATGTGCGCGAAGCCTTCGGGGCCGCCGTAGTACGGGTCGGGCACCTCGTGGTGCGCCTCGTCGGGATGCCATTCGAGGAGCAGTCGCACCTTCTCATCGGCCGCGCCGCGATCGACCAGATGCGCGGCGTTCTCGAGGTCCATGCAGATCAGCAGGTCGAAGTGGTCGAAGTCCCGCGACTCGACCTGCCGAGCCCTGGTGGTCAGGGCGTATCCCCGCCGCGAGCCCTCCTCGCGACTGCGAGGATCCGCCGAATCACCGGCATGCCAGCCACCCGTCCCGGCGCTGTCGACGTCGAAGTGATGATCGATCCCCCGCTCCGCGATCCGGTGCAGGAACACCGCCTCCGCCGCCGGTGATCGGCAGATGTTCCCCATGCAGACGAACAGGACGCGGGTCGGATCGGTGGACATGCGGGCATTGTGCGGATCTCGCCCCCCGCCGTCGAGAACGTTTTCTCGAACTCGCCGATCAGGATGCCGAAGTCGAGGCGTATACTTCGTGGCCGTCGTTCGCGGCGGCACTGCTCTTTCACAATCGGGGCCGACTGGTATCGACCGGACGATGACTGTTCGTCGTGGCGCGTCGTGGAGCATCCATGCCACGTAAAAAGGATGCAAACCTTTAACTGCCAACACGCAGTACGCTCTCGCGGCCTGATCGCCGCGATGGAACCTCGCCTGACGCCCGATGGGGTGAGGTTCCACTGACTATCGGGCTGGGTCCAATGGGCTGGCATGCCTCGGCGGATCGAGACCTTCGCATGCCTTGTTCCCGGCTTGGGTCGTTCGCCCTCCGGGTCGGGAACGAGAACAAGGGTGGACTACACGCGTAGAGGCGGCGTCCAGCACGTCTTGGCACGGGGGTTCGAATCCCCCCGGCTCCATTCGACTCG
>CAYZSH010000439.1:0-2281 GCA_964481025.1 uncultured Isosphaeraceae bacterium | reverse complement strand
CTCGCGGGCTGGGCGCTCGCGGTCGGCTTCCTCGGCGTCTTCTACGCGATCCCGCTTCGCAACCAGATGGTCGTCATCGAGAAGCTGCGGTTCCCGACTGGTACCGCGACCGCCGAGACGATCGTCTCGATGAACTCCGCGGGTGGTGCGGGTGACGCGTTGAAGCAGGCGAAGGCATTGCTTGGATGGGCGATCGTCGCGGCGATCTTCACGCAGGTGAAGTTCTTCTATCCCGCCATCGAGCATCCGATGTTCGGCAATCTGATCGCGGGACCCGAGACGGTGTCCGCGATCTCCGCGGGCGATGCGGTGGAGGCCGCGGGCTGGCTGGTGCTCTGGGTGACCGCGGGTCTCTGGGGCTTCAGTCTCCTCATCTCGCCGCTCATGTTCGGCGCCGGCATCCTGATCGGACCGCGGGTCGGTACGTCGCTGCTGCTCGGCGCGATCCTCGGTTGGGCGGTGATCGGACCGTGGTCGCAGTCGCAGGGGTGGGCGCCGGGCGGCATCATGAGCTACGCCGACGGGCCGCGCGGCTGGCTGCTCTGGCCGGGCGTCGCGATCATGATCGCGGACGCCTTCGCGAATCTCGCGCTCTCCTGGCGAACCGTGCTCAACACGTTCAAGCCCGGCGGCGCGACGCTTGCCGACGGCGACGAACTCGAGCCCGAGGACATGCGGATCCCCAACTCGTGGTGGATCATCGGCCTTGGCGTCGCGAGCATCATCACCATGACCGTGGCCCATTCGGTCTTCGGCATCCCGTGGTGGATGACGCTCATCGCGGTCGCCATGAGTTCGGTGCTGGCGATGATCGCGACCCGCTCGACCGGCGAGACCGACATCAACCCGATCGGCGGCATGGGCAAGGTGACGCAGCTCGTCTTCGGCGCGGTCGCACCCGGCAAGGCCGACATCAACATTCTCGCGGCGGGCATCACCAGTGCGGGTGCGAGTCAGTCCGGTGACATGATGCAGGACCTCAAGACCGGGCGGCTGCTCGGCGCGAGTCCGCGGAATCAGGTCATCGCCCAGCTCATCGGCATCATGGTCGGCATTCCGATCTGCGCCGGCGTCTACAAGATCTTCGACAACGCCTACGAGATCGGCGTCGACGAGAGCTTCCCGGCGCCCGCCGCACAGGCGTGGAAGGCCATGGCCGAACTGCTCAGCGGCGGTTTCGACCAATTGCCGCCGAACGCGGTGCCCGCGATCATCGCGGGTGCGGCCTTCGGCACGCTGCTTCCGGTGATCCGGAAGTTCGTGAAGCCCGCGGCGCCGTACGTCCCGAGTTCGCTTGCGATGGGCATCGCCTTCATCGTCCCCGCGTACTACTCGGTCGCAATGTTCCTCGGATCCATGATGCTCGTCGCGTGGAAGCGCATCTCGCCCGCGTCGGCGGCGGCGCTCGCGATCGCGGTGGCCAGCGGCCTCATCGCGGGCGAGGGGCTCACCGGCGTGCTCGCCGCGATCGAGTCGATCGCGGGCGTGCCCGAGGGTGAGGGGTTGCTCCCCGTCTGGCAGTGGATCACCAACGGCTTCCAGGCGCCGATCGTCGAAGCCGGCTGAGAACCTTCCGTCCCGACCATTCACCAAGGATTCGAACAGGCATGCCGTTCATGACACTGTTGCAGGAGGCCGGGGCCGACACGCCCGCGGCGGAAACCGCTCCCGAGACGGCCGCCGTGACGGAGGTGCTCGCGGGTCCGAAGGACTTCTCGGCCAACGGACTCTCGAGTTGGGCGACGGAGGCCTCGGGACAACTCACCGATCTCGCGATCGCCTACGCACCGCGGCTGGCGCTGGCGATCGTGGTGCTGGTGGTCGGGTGGTTGTTGGTCGGGGGAGTTCAGCGCGGCATCCGCCGGGTGCTCGGGCTCAAGCAGATCGACCCCACGGTCGGCAACTTCCTCGGCAGCGTGGCGGGCATGGCGCTCAAGATCATGCTGCTGCTCTCGGTCGCGGGCATGGTCGGCATCCAGGTCACGAGCTTCATCGCGATCCTCTCGGCCGCCACTCTGGCGATCGGCATGGCGCTTCGTGGCACGCTCTCGAATTTCGCGGGCGGCGTGAGCGTGATGCTCTTCCGGCCGTACAAGGTGGGTGACTTCGTGGAGGGCGCGGGCCAGTCGGGCACCGTGAAGGAGATCCAGATCTTCAACACCGTGCTCACGACCGGCGACAACCGCACCGTCATCATCCCGAACAACTCGATCGCCACCGGCGTGCTCGTCAACTACTCGACCCAGCCGACGCGGCGGATCGAGATCAACGTCGGCATCGG
>CAYZSH010000438.1:0-2291 GCA_964481025.1 uncultured Isosphaeraceae bacterium | reverse complement strand
CGTCGGCGACGTCTTCGACGAGGTCGTCTACGGCATGCTCCACGCGTGGAACTCGGTCACGAACGCCTTCGAGGTCGCCTGGATCGAGACGGTCTCGTTCCTGCGGTCCACGTGGATCGCGTTCGTCGACACCGTCGTCGGCGCGTGGGAATGGACGATCGCGGCCCTCGAGAAGCTGTGGATCAGGACCAAGGGACTGTTCACCGACATCGAGGTCGAGGCCGAGATCGCGAGAGTCGACAAGGACTTCGAGGACGCCGCGATGGACCGGCGGCAGCGGACGCTCGCCGCGATCGGTGACGAGGAACGGGGCCGCACCGCCGCACGCGACCGCGAGGAGCGGAGGTACCGGGGCGAGAGCGAGGCGATCTCGTCCGCACGCGACGACGCGGCGACCGCACGCGAACGCGAACTGGCAGACGGGCTCGCGGCCGCCGAGGCGGAGCGTGCCCAGGCGCTCGCTGAACTCGAGGCGGCGGTCGGCGAGGCACGTGCCGCGCGAGAGGCAGCCGGCGAGTCCGACGCGCCGAGCCTGCGGTCCTTCGCCGGAGTCGATCCCGAGACGCTCGAACAGTCGGCCGTCGAGGCCGCCGCCAAGGCGAGCACCGTGTCGACGTTCTCGTCGGTCGCGCTCTCGCAGCTCGCCGCCGGCGGCACCGCCGCCGAACGCACGGCCAAGGCGACCGAGGAGACGTCCCGCAACACCAAGCGGATCGCCGAACGCGTCGGCGAAGGGCGGTTCGACTGATGGCCGTCACGATCACCGAAGCGGCCGGCAGTGGCGTCCGCACCGCGGGCACGAGTCCTTCCGCGGAACTCCGATACCACGTCAACGGCACCTCGAGCGACTCGACCGCGCTCTCGCTCGTCGAGGCCGCGTCGCCGGCGACCTACGAAGGGCTCTTCAGGCAGTCGTGGCGCGTGGAGCCGCTCGAGGGCGGGTCGATCTGGGAAGCGACCGTCACCTACGGGGCCGGCGGCACGACCGGCGAGAGCACGTTCCAGTTCTCGACGACCGGCGGACAGCAGCGGGTCACGCAGTCGCTCGCCACCGTCTCGACCGGCGTCCCGCCGAACCACGACACGACGCCCGACTTCGCGCGTGCGATCAACGTCACCGAGAACTCCGTCGAGGGCGTGGACATCACCGTGCCCGTCTACTCCTTCACGGAGACGCACTACCTGCCCGCCTCCGCGGTGACCGGTGCGTACAAGGCCGTGGTCTTCCGGCTCACCGGGCGAGTGAACGGATCGCCATGGCGAGGCTTCGCCGCGGGCGAGGTGCTCTTCCTCGGTGCCGAGGGATCGCGACGAGGCGGCGGCGACTGGGAACTGTCGTTCAAGTTCGCGGCGAGCCCGAACGTCGCAGGCCAGACGATCGGCGACTGCTCGCCCGTCGACAAGGAGGGCTGGCACCTCCTGTGGATCCGCTACGAGGACATCGAGGACGAGTCCGCGAGGATGCTCGTCAAGCGACCGCGTGCGGTCTACGTCGAACAGGTCTACGAGTACGCCGACTTCACGCAGCTGGGGATCGGCTCGTGACGCTCCGCAAGGTCGCTACCGGCGATCCGCTCCGCATCCCCGCATCCGCGTGGAACGCGATGGTCGATGCCGCCGAGGCGCACCGCAGCGGCCTGCTCGGACGCGGCGATGTCTCGCGGGCGGGTCTCGCGGACGCGAGGAGCGTGCCGATCCGGAACGAGACCGGTCTCGACATTCCGCGATTCGGAACGCTCGGCATCGCCGAGCCGATCTTCGCGCCAGACGCCGGCGCCGAAGTCGCGACCGAGGGCCTGCTGCAGCTTGCATTCAGGGGGACGCTGCCCACGTCGCCCGGCCGCTTCGCGATCGCGGCCGGCCCGATCGCCGCAGGCGACACGGGCCGAGGCGTCGTCGCCGGCGTCACCGTCGCACGCGTCTACGTGCTCGACGAGTCGCACCGCTGCGCCGACGTGCCGGCGATCGAAGCGAGCGACTCCTCGAGCGGGCCGGGCGTCGATCCCTCGACGCTCGTGCTCCACTCCTGCGACGGCGGTGCGGCGTCGATCCTCTGGTCCGAGCCGGGCCTCGGCCTTCGCTGGGCGATCGTCGACGTGCGTCCGGCGCAGCGAGACCGCATCCGCGCGATCCTCGGCAAGGCCCACGCGGTCCAGGGCGATCGCTTCCGCTGGCTCTACGAGTGGAAGGAGGCCGTGCTCGACGGCGATCCCGAGTCGGTCACGTACCGAACGTGGATCGCGAAGGACGGCGGGCTGTCGAGCCTCGGCACCGACGGCGAGGAGGACCCG
>CAYZSH010000437.1:0-2295 GCA_964481025.1 uncultured Isosphaeraceae bacterium | reverse complement strand
CCGGCGGCGTGCCGACCACCAAGTGCACCGGCGACGGCTTCGAGTCGGGCGTCGGTCGGTTCGTCGAGCCGATCGCCGCGGAACTCATCGAGCGTCTCGGCTGCGAGAAGGGTGACACGGTGTTCTTCACCGCCGACACCTGGGAGACCGCGACCAAGGCGATCGGTGAGTTGCGGATCAAGGTCGCCCGCGACCTCGAGCTCATCGACAAGAGCGCGTGGAAGTTCGTGTGGGTCGTCGACTTCCCGATGTTCGAGCTCGACGAGGAGGCGAACCGCTGGGTCGCCCTGCACCACCCCTTCACCGCCCCGAACCCGGGTCAGGAGCATCTGCTCGAGACCGACCCGGGCAACTGCATCAGCGCGGGCTACGACCTCGTCTGCAACGGCAGCGAGATCGGCGGCGGGTCGATCCGCATCCACCGCCCCGAGACGCAGCAGAAGGTGTTCGACCTGATCGGACTGACGAGCGAGGAGGCGGAGGCGAAGTTCGGCTTCCTGCTCCGAGCGCTCAAGCACGGCGCCCCGCCGCACGGCGGCATCGCGTTCGGTCTCGACCGACTGGTCATGCACGTCGTCGGCACCGACAACATCCGCGACGTCATCGCCTTCCCGAAGACCCAGTCGGGCGGCGACCTCATGATCGACGCCCCGTCACCGATCGACGACGCCCAGCTCGTGGAACTCCACGTGCGGAGCACGGCGCCTGCGCCGGTGTGAGTTCACCACGGAGAGCACGGAGGTTCACGGAGGGCCACGGAGAGGGCGTCGGGATGGTGCGAACTTGAACGCGATGTTGGATCAGAAGAGGACGTTCTGAACTCCACCGGATTGATCAAGTTCGATCGTCGTGTTCAAGCGTGCACCCCCGCTTCCCCTCCGTGGCCCTCCGTGAACCTCCGTGGCCTCCGTGGTAGACCCCTGAAGCCGATTCACCCCGCCGCCTTCTCCAGCGCTTCCTCGTCGTCCGGTGCCAGGCGGGTGACGAGTTTCGCGCCGACCGCGTCGCCCCAGACATTGACCGTGGTGCGGCACATGTCGAGGATGCGATCGACGCCGATGATGACGCCGATCGCCTCGAGCGGAAGCGGTTCGATGCCTCGACCGGCGAGGCTGGTGTTGACCGCGGTCACGACGATGACCATGGTCACGAGCCCGGCGCTCGGGATGCCGGCGGCGCCGACCGCGGCGAGCGTCGCGGTGACGACCACGATCACGAGTTCGCCGAGTTCGAGCGGGATTCCCCAGAGCTGGAACATGAAGACGACCGCGACCGCTTCGTAGAGCGCCGTGCCGTCCATGTTCACGGTCGCCCCGAGCGGCAGCACGAAGTTCGCACTGCGGCGGCTGCATCCTCCGTCGTCGATCGCGGTCTCGATCGTGACCGGGAGCGTGGCGGAACTCGAATCCGTGCCGAACGCGGTCAGGAGCGCCTTCCGCATCTGGAACATGAACTTGTAGGGATTCGCCCGCGAGAAGATCGCGAGGACGCCCGGCAGCGTCACGAACGCGTGGATGCCGAGTCCGAGCAGCACCGTGAGCATGTACGCCCCGAGCGGCCCCCAGAGCGAGTTGATGCCGATCTTCGCGACCGTGCCCGTCACCAACAGGAAGACGCCGATCGGCGTGAGCCAGAGCACCCACAGCACCAGTTGCATGGTGCCGTCGAAGAGCGACCGGAGCGTCGCGATCGCGGGCTCGCCCGCCGGACCGATCGACGCGAGTGCGAGGCCGAGAAGCAATGCGAAGACGATCACACCGAGGGTCCGGCCGCCGGCGAGCTCGGCGAAGAAGTTGCTGGGAATGACCTGCTCGAGGATGTTCATCCAGGCCCCGCCGAGCCCCTTCTCGCTGGCGGTCCCCATCGCTCCCTTGAGGCCGGTGTTCTCCTCGTATTCGGCAAGTCCCTGGCTCTGCAGCGAGGCGACCGCCTCCTCGGGAAGTCCGGCTCCCGGGGCGATGGCCGTCACCAGCACGGCGCCGAGCACGACCGCCGCGAGCATGGTCGAGAAGTAGTACAGCAGCGTGGTGCCGCCGACGATGCCGAGGCGGGACGGATCACCGATCGAGGTGACGCCCACGATGACGGACAGGAAGACCAGCGGCAGCACGAGCAGCATGAGCGGCCGCACGAGCACGAGTTTGCCGAGCGACATCCAACTGTCCCCCGTCGCGACGGGATCGGTGGCGCTGCCATGCAGCAACTGCCCGAGTACCACGCCGGCGATGAGCCCGACGAGGATGAGCGCGGTGATGAGGCCGTCCTTCTTCATGGGGAAGAGGGTACGGGAAATGG
>CAYZSH010000436.1:0-2312 GCA_964481025.1 uncultured Isosphaeraceae bacterium | reverse complement strand
GCCTTGTCGGTGAGCTTGCCGTCCTCGACGAGCGTGTCGTCGGACATCAGGTTCTCGGGGAACAGCTCGCCCTGATCGATCTTGATCGAGAACTCCTGCTCGAGCTTGAAGCTGATGTCGAGGAAGTCGATCGACTCGGCGCCGAGGTCGCCGATGAGGGTCGCTTCCATGGTGACGTCCTCCGGATCAGCCCCGAGGGCGTTCTCCAGGACATCCTTCACCTTCTCGAAGATCTCGTCGCGGCTGGGAACCGCCATGGTGGACTCCTTGCCGGTCGTCATGCTCGACGACCGAGGATTGCGTGGATGCCGGCCTCCAGAGGCCGGGTTCACTCGATGTGGGACGGGACCGCCGCCGCCGTTCCGGACACGGCCGCAAGCTTCGCGATCCGCATGGGACGCATTGTAAAGCGACCGGACACCGCGGTGTCGGCCTCGGCCGGATCCGTCCCCGAAGGCACGACCAGCCCCTCGCCCTTGAAGGTGATGACGCCCGCGTCATCGATCTTCTGACGGACGACCTCGACCCGGAGCGTCTCGCCCGGCCCGACGAAGGTGCCGTATCGAAGGGCCTTCACCCCGCCGAGCACGTACCGCGGCGGGGCCGCCGGGCACAGACGCCGAGCGGCCTGAACGAGCGCCTCCAGCATGAACACCCCGGGGAGGACCGGGAAGCTGGGAAAGTGATCGGCGAGGTACTCCTCGGCGAGCGTCACGTTCTTGACCGCGACGATGCGGTCTTCGTCCTGCTGGAGGACGGCGTCGATGAGGCGAAATCGCATGGGCGGAGAGGATACCGAACCCGCGCCAGGATCACGCATTCCGGCCTCCCGAGCCGATGAAAGGAGGTCATGCCACGATCCAAGTCCACCGCGTCCGCACCCGCCCGTCGTTCGAGCGCTCCGGCCACGACGGACAGGCACTTCGACCCCACGATCGGCCGCCGAGCCCTCTGGTTGCTCGGGGCTGCCGTCTGGACGTTCATCATCGTCGCCTTCCTCGGGTTCAGCCTGGCCGACCCGCCTTCGACGTCGGTGGCGGTCCAGTCGAACCCGATCAGCAACCCGGCGGGACCGTTCGGGGCCACCATGGCGTGGTGGGGCCATCGCGTGCTCGGTCCCGGCGTCTGGATGGTTCTCGGACTTGCCGCCGTCGCCCTCGTGGTGCTGGCCCGCGGGATCCGAATCACCCATCCGCTGGTCCGCACGCTCGGCGTGGTGCTCGCCGCGATCTGCATCTCCGGTCTCCACGAGGCGTGGATCGTCCCCCTCGGCGCCACCGTCGGTCCGATCCCCGGCCTGCCGTCGGGGCTGCTGGGCACCGAGCTCGAGGTCGGCCTGGCCACCCGCTTCGGCCCGGCGGGGTCGTCGCTCGTCCTGCTGCTCGGCGTGTCGCTGGGACTGCTCGTCGCTGCCGACGAACTGCTGCTCGCCCTGCCCACCGCCCTGCTCCGTTCCCTGCAGTCCATGCGAGGGCTCTCAGCCGTCTCGAGCTCGATCGGGACGGCGATCGCCGCCCCGTTCGCCGCGATCGCCACCGCGATCGGACGACACACCCGGCGTCCCGCCCTTCAGCCAGCGGGCGTGCCGGCCGGGATCGGTTCCGACTGGGACGCCGAGGAAGAAGACGAGGACGACGACGACGACGACGAGGAAGCCGGCTGGTACGGCGAGGACGAGTACGAGGAGGAAGAGGAAGAGGAGGACGAAGAGGACGTCGAGGACGAGGAGGTCGCCGACGAGTACGAGGAGGATGACGAGGAGGTCGAGGACGAAGACGTCGTCGACGAGACGCCGGAACCCCGTCGTCCCGCCACCCCCGAGGAACTCAAGGCCAAGATCGCGAAGCTCCCGGTCCGCATGGCGACCGCCCCCGCCGCGGTCGCCAAGGACGAGGACATCCCCCGCGAGGAGAACTTCGAGGGCTACACCTTCCCCACCCTCGACCTGCTCGAGGATCCCGAGTCGAACTTCTCCGCCGAACTCGAGGCGATGGTCCGCGAGCAGGCCGGCGTGCTGGAGGAGGCGCTCCGCACCTTCGCGATCGACGCCGAGGTCGCGGGCATCGAGAGCGGCCCCGCGGTCACGCTCTATTCGATCCTGCTCGCCCCCGGCACCCGGGTCGCCCGGCTCAGCGCGATCTCGAGCGACATCGCCCGCGCCCTGCAGGCGCCGAACATCCGCATCATTCCGAACATGACGGGCAAGAGCACCGTCGGCATCGAAGTGCCCAACAAGAAGAAGGAGAAGGTCCGCCTGAAGGAACTCATGTCCAGCGGCCGCAGCCGCGACATGATCCTCCCGATGTTCCTCG
>CAYZSH010000435.1:0-2325 GCA_964481025.1 uncultured Isosphaeraceae bacterium | reverse complement strand
CGAGTTCCACGCGTGGAGCATGCCGTAGACGACCTCGTCGAAGACGTCGCCGACGAAGCGGGTGCTCCGCAGCCACATGAGATCGAGTTCGTGCGTGCCCGACTGCCACAGGCCCTTGAGGCCGAGCCAGAGGATGCGAGCGGCGAGCAGGATCTCGCCGGCGGCGAGCGCGTCGGCGATGCCGCCGAAGGCGTTCGAGGCGATCTCCCGGAGTTCGCCGAACTTGGCGGCGACCCAGTCGATGGCGGGCCCGAGTGCGTTGTTGGCCACGTGGTCTGCGGCCGCGGACACGCTCTCCTGGACACCTGCGAAGGCGCCCCGAAGCGCGAAGCCCGCGGCGATCGCGGCGGCCGCGACGATCACGAACGGGCTCGCAAGCGCGAGCACCGCCGCCTTGAGGATGCCGAGGATTCCGACCGCCGCGCCGAGGACCGGGATCAGGAGCCCGATCACGATCGCGAAGCCCTTCGCGGCGATGCCGAGCGCGATCAGTCCGCCTCCGACGGCGGTGACGATCGTCGCGACCTTCGCGAAGGACACGACCGAGTCGCGGTTGCGGTCGATCCACGTCTTGACGACGCCGGCGACCCGCTGACCGATCCGTGCGAGTTCGACGAGTGCGGGCGCGAGTGCCGCGCCCACGGCGTCGTAGACGCGGCCGAGGACCGAGTTGAAGAGGCCGAGTTCGTCGGTGAGGAGTGCCGCGGACTTCGCGTCCTCGGTCGACATCGTCAGGCCGAGCTTCCGTGCCTGCTCCCGCATCCTGCGGATGCCGTCGGCACCCTCCTCGAGCATCGGAAGCAGAGCGGTCCCGCCTCGGCCGAGCACCTTCATCGCCGCACCCGCGCGGATCGACGGGTTCTCGATCGACGCGATCGCATCGGCGACCCGCTCGAACGCCGCCTCGGGCGTCATGCCCCTGATCTCCTCGATCGAGATGCCGAGCCGCTCGAACGCGTCGACCGCCTCGCCGAGTCCTTCGGACGCGTCGAGGATGTTCCGCTGCATGATGCGGAAGCCGCCTTCGAGCTGCTCGATGCCGGCACCCGAGAGTTCCGCCGCGACCTTGAGCTCGGAGAGCGCCTCGACCGAGACGCCGGTCCGCCGGCCCGCCTTCTCGAGCACGTCGCCCTGCTTGGCGAACGCCGCGCTCATCGCGGCGAGACCGCCGAGGGCGGCCGCACCGAGTGCACCGACCTTGACGCCGAGCGATCGCACGGCCGAGCCGAACGCTTCGACCCGCTTCTTGATCCGCTCGAGGCTCTTCGTGAGGCGGTCCTTCGCCGAGATCTCGACGTAGGCCTTGCCCGCCCTGACCCCGGAAGCCTTGGACATCAGCCGGTCACCTCCGCGCGTCGCCTGAATGCGGCCGGGATCACGTCCCGGGCGAGCGCCTTGTCGAGAGCGGGCCGCATGTAGGGACGCGGCTCGACGCGGCTGTTCCGCGAACCGCCGCGAAGTCGCTTCGCGATGCGGGCCGACCGTGACACCATCGCGGGCGTCGCGAGCGTCGCGTACCTGACGAAGACTCCGGGCAGCGGTCGCCCGAACGCGTCACGCGCCTGCCTGACGGCGGGGTTTGCCGCCTGCGACGAAGACACGATCTCGACTTCGCCACGGTCGCCGACGCGTCGCGGCTTCACCGGCCGCACCGAGGCCTTCGAGGTTCCGCCGAACTCGAGCGTCGCGGGCGCGCCCGTCGCACGCGCGATGCGTGCGGGACCGACGACGACCGACTTCGCCGACGGCTCGTAGACGAAGAACAGGAACCGCTTGAGGTGTCCGACGCGAGAACGAGGAGGCTCGCCGGGATTGGACGGCGGTGCCGTGAACCGCTTCGACGCGGGGACCGATCGGATCGAGTTCCGGGCCGTCGTGCGGATCCATGCGCCGGCCTTCGCGAGCGCCTTCGCCGTCGTGCGGTCCACGTCCCTCGCGACCGCGGCACGATCGAGGAAGAGGCCCTTCGCCGCCTTGAAGTCGAGCGCGATCACCGGTTCCGCTCCAGCTGGTCGAGACGACGCCTCAGCTCCTCGATGTGGATCGCGTTGGCGAGCTGTCCCTTCACGAGGTCGGCCGCGATCGATCGCAGTTCCTCGAGGGCCCGCGCGTTGGCGGCGAGCGTCGCGTCCTTGCGGCCGATGTTGATGAAGACCGCGACGATGCCGATGAGGATCGCCGCGAGCTGCAGCCAGCCGAGGAGTTCAGCCGGCGGCATCACGACGCTCCGCTCTCGCTCGAGGGCGGAACGGGCGGCGTCTCGGGAAGCGGCGTCGGGTCGTAGGCGACCGCGAGCAGGCCGGCGGCGCTTGCCGCGAGCGTCCC
>CAYZSH010000434.1:0-2351 GCA_964481025.1 uncultured Isosphaeraceae bacterium | reverse complement strand
CTCACCGGCTGGGACATCGACATCCTCACCCCCGAGGAATTCGCGAAGGGCCTCGAGATCCTCGAGTCCACCGTCCGGCAGATCGAGGGCGTCGACGACGAGACCCTCGACCGGATGGGCGCGCTCGGCATGATCAGCGTCTTCGACGTCGAAGAAGTCGGCGAAGGCGTCCTGATGGACGACCTCGGCATGTCCGAGGAACTCGCCACCGAGATCATCGAGCGATGTGCCGAAAAGGCGCACGAGGTCTCCGAGCAGCAGGAGCGAGAGAAGGCCGAGGCTGAAGCCAAGGCCGCCGAGGACCAGGCTGCCGATGCCATCCTCTCCTCGCCCGACGCCGCCGCCGAAAGCGCCGCCGCCTCCATCCTCGGCGGTGGCGGACCGTCCTTCGACACCGAATCGAGCGCCGGCGACGACGTCGCCGACGCGACCCCCGACGCCGACGCCGAAGCCGCCGCTGATGCGGTGCTCGGCGGTGGCGACACCACCCAGGAGGCCGGCGCGGGCGGCTGATCGTTTCGTCCCGCACCGTCCGACCGTTCGAGTCCGCAGGAGTCCCACGTGGCCAAGAAGACCGCAGCCCTGAGAGTGCACACCCTTGCCAAGGAACTTGGCGTGTCCAGCAAGGACATCGTCGCCAAGTGCCAGGCGGAGGACATTCCCGACATCACCAACCACATGTCGGCGGTGTCGGTGGGGCTGTCGCACACCATCCGGGAGTGGTTCAGCGTCTCGGAAGGCGAGTCGTCGACCGCCGTCGAGAAGGCAGCCCCGGTCGATGTCGAGAAGGCCCGCGCGAAGGTGAAGAAGGCCACGAAGAAGGCCTCGACGAAGTCGAAGTCCGCTTCGGAGGATGACGACGCCGGAAGCGACGATGGTGGCGACTCGACCGCGACCGCCACGCTCGAACCGCCGGCCGTGGAGGCCACGCCGGCGCCCCCGGCCCCGGTTGCTCCCGCACCTGAGGCGCCCGCGCCGGCTGCGCCGGCACCGGCGGCCCCGACGCCCGCAGCGCCCGTCGCGCCGGAGCCGTCCGCGGACGACGTGGACTCGACCGACACGCCGGTGGTGTCCGCACCGGCGATCGCCGCCCAGGCACCGACCCCCGCGAAGATGAACGTCCCCGATCGGCCGACGCAGGTCACGCCGGTCGGCCCGCAGCTGGAGACTCCGAAGAAGGTCTCGCTCAGCGGTCCCAAGGTGATCCGCATCGAGGAACCCGAGCCCGAGCGAGCGCCGCGTCGGTCCGGTCCTCCGGGCGGCGGCATGATGTCCAGCAGCGGTCCGCGTCGCGGTGGCGGTGCCGGCGGCGGCGGGATGGAGATGGACTCCGGCTTCGGTCGCGGCGGCGGTGGTGGAGGCGGCCGTCGCGGTGGCGGTGGCCCCGGTGGCCCCGGCGCCAAGGCTCGTAGTCCTCGTCGCAACGAGGGGCGGACGGGTCGGGCGGCACCGGGCGGCGATCAGCCGTTCCAGCCGTGGCGTGCTCAGGACATGCTCGAGCGTGACCAGGCCCTCAAGCATTCGCAGGGCTTCTTCCGCTCGCATCGCCAGGACCGCATGCGCGGCGGCGGTGGCAAGGGCGGCGGCGGTCGGCGTCAGGTCGTCCAGAAGCCGACCGGCCCCGTCAAGATCGCCGAGCCGATCACCATCAAGGAGCTTTCCGCGTCGACCGGTGTGAAGGCCGCGGACATCCTCAAGAAGCTGTTCCTCGCCGGCACGCCCGCGACCATCAACTCCTCGATCGAGACCGAGCAGGCGATCGAGATCATGATCGAGTACGACATCGAGTTGCAGGTCGAGGAGGCGAAGACCGCCGCCGAGGTGATCGAGGAGCGGTTCGCCGCCCGAGATCGCACCGACGAGCGTTCTCGCAGCCCGATCGTCACGATCCTCGGGCACGTCGACCACGGCAAGACCTCGCTCCTCGACCGCATCCGCCGCGCCAACGTGGCGGCGGGCGAGGCGGGCGGCATCACGCAGGCCACCAGCGCCTTCCAGGTGCCGGTGCATGCCGGTGATCGCGAGCGTCTGGTCACCTTCATCGACACGCCGGGTCACGAGGCGTTCACCGCCATGCGTGCCCGGGGTGCGAAGGTCACCGACGTCGTGGTGCTGGTCGTCGCCGCGGATGACGGCGTCATGCCGCAGACCGAGGAGTCGATCAGTCACGCGAAGGCGGCCGGCGTGCCGATCGTCGTCGCGCTCAACAAGATCGACAAGGCCGAGGCCACCGACAGCAACATCCAGCGGATCCTCGGACAGCTGGCCGAGCGCGAGCTCAACCCGACCGAGTGGGGCGGCAGCACCGAAGTCATCCGCACCAGTGCGACCACGGGCGAGGGCATCCAGGA
>CAYZSH010000433.1:0-2352 GCA_964481025.1 uncultured Isosphaeraceae bacterium | reverse complement strand
GCGGATGTGAGCTTGCTGATCACCGCATGGGGCATGTGCCCCGAAGGCTGAGCGGGAACGTGGGTCGAGCGGATCAGGCCCGAGGCGTCGGTCGGAGACGTCCATCGAGGCGCGAACTTCAGGGTCGAACGATGGTCGAGAGTCCGATAGGCGTGAGTCACGAATTCGTGCGCCGATTCACGGACCGGTCCTTTCGAGTCTTTTGCGGCTCTGCGATCCCACCGGAATGGTGCCGCACGACGTCCTGGGCCTTCTTGGCATCGAGGCTTCGGAGGCGATTTGGCTTCCTTCGGATCGGATCCGGAGAGCTCACGCGCCTTGGCGGGCTGTGGGCCGTCCGGGGCCGCGTCGCCACGCTTGAGGCGACTACCTGCCCAAAGAATCCTCGCTTTTGGCGGCGGCTGAAGGAAAAATGGGGTTCGGCGCCGGGGTCCGTCTCGGAGCGAAGGTGGCGCGTCCGGCGACTCACTCGATCTCGGATCCGGGCGCTTGCATCAAGGTCAGGAGTGTCAGCATGAGCAGTCTGCGTACTTCCGTCTCGTCGGTTCGATCTGGTCGTTCGTTCGCCCCGTGGGCCGCGGCCATCGCGGCGTTGGTCCCGTTCGGATCGGCTCCGGCGGCAGACTTCGTCGGCTTCGTCGGCGAGGGCGTCACGGTCTCGACCGCTGGCGGCGACCGCTACGTGATCGACGTCTACGCCGAGTTTGCGCAGAGTTCGGTCAGTGTCGTCAACCTCTACGACGCGGTGATCGTGAACACCAAGGGCACGGCGTTCTTCCACAGCGACCTCAACACCATCCAGTCGCTCCCGGGCACGTGGTCCCCGGGCGCCTCGATCTCGGTGGGCGGTGCGGATCCGACGGTGGACAGCTTCGTCGCCGTCGGCGGCGATCCGGGCTCCAGCAACACGACGACGCTCGATCCGAACTTCATGCCCGCGACCGCGAGCGTGCCGCCTGCGGAAGGTGGGTGGTACAACTCGAATCCAGCCAACGAGCAGGGCGTGGTTGATCCATCGACCCGCCGCGTGCTGGTGGGTCGCTTCGTGACCGCGACCCCGGGCGACACCCTCGACTTCTCGGCGTGGATCACTTTCTCCGACTACGTCGGGGGTGTGACCGGTCCGGCACAGCAGGTGCAGGGCAGCATCTCCATCCCGTACTCGGTCGTGGCGTGCGACACGCTTGCGGCGACCGCCGCCTCGACGGCGATCGATGCCGCAGGCACGTCCTCCGCGATCGCGGTCTCGGTCGAGGTCGCCGATGCGAGCTGCGACTGGAGCGCGTCGAGCAACGCCGCGTGGCTGACGCTCTCGGCCGGCTCCGGGACGGGCAACGGCGGCTTCACGTTCACCGTCGCCGAGAACACCGGAGCTGGTTCGCGCGCCGCGACGATCACCGTCGAGAGCGGCACCGCAAGCGACGTGGCGATCGTGGTCACGCAGTCGGGCCTCGAGTGCAGTTTCGCGGCTTCTCCGCTGCAGCGAGAGATCTCCTTCATCGGAAGCCTCTATGGAAGCAGTTGGAGCTTCGATGTCGCGGCCGGCGCGAGCTGCGCGTGGACCGCGACGCCCGCTTCGGGCAGTTCGTGGCTTGCCGTCACAAGCGGCGGGTCCGGTACCGGGACGGGGCGGGTGACCTACACCGTCGAGGCGAACTTCTTCCTGCCGACCCGCACCGGCACCATCGAGATCAGAAGCGGCGGCGAACTGGTCGCGACCCACACCGTCGTGCAGGCCCAGCCTGCCGCGGAGTGCAGCGGAGCGGTCGACTTCGACTCGAGTTCGGTCTCGATCGCCGCGGACGACGGGACGCACTCGGTCGGCGTCACCACCAATGGGGTGACCTGCGCGTGGTATGCGAGTTCCGCCGACAGCTGGATCACCGTCGACAACGGCGGATCGTTCACGGGCGACGGCTCCGTGACCTTCACGGTGGCCGCGAACAGTTCGGTCTCGGCCCGAACCGGGACGATCTCGATCGGGTCGGGTGACAGTCTTCGAACGCTGAGCGTCGAGCAGAGCGGCATCTGCGATGGGCTCGCCGTGTCGCCGACGCAGCGGTCGATCGCGTTCCTCGGCAGCATCTATGGCGAGTCCTACGGATTCGACCTCCTCGATGCGGGCGGAACCGGTTGCTCGTGGACCCTCGAGGTCGATGCCGGGAGCCCGGCGTGGCTCACCGTGACGAGCGCGACCTCCGGCAGCGGGGCGGCGAGCGTCGCCTACACCGCCGACATCAACCTCTATGCGGCGCAGCGGACCGGCACGATCAGCGTGGTCGTCTCCGGAACGATCATCGCCACCCACACCGTGGTGCAGGCCGGGCCGGCGGTCGAGTGCACCGATCCGGT
>CAYZSH010000432.1:0-2354 GCA_964481025.1 uncultured Isosphaeraceae bacterium | reverse complement strand
TCGTCGAGTTCGAGCCCGCCGCAGCCTTCCCAGTACGTCTCCGCCTCGATGATGCGGGCTGCGTCCTCGAGTTTCGCGCGTTGGGCCGGACCGAGGAAGCGGTAATGGGCGAGGTGCTCCTGCAGCGTGCGTCGCCAGATCGGCGAAATCGGCTCGGCCAGCAGCCGTCGCCGTCGTCGCTTGCGAAGGAACCACATGGTTGGATCAGCCCGCGGGCAGGATCGGCACGATCACCTGCACCAGCAGGTAGAGGCCGATCGCGAAGCCGATGAACGCCAGCACGACCTGGCCGACCATCATCGCGACCTCGCGGGGCCAGCGCTCGAGGCGCTCGACGCGGATCGCCTTGTACATCATCGCGATGCCCAGAATCAGCACCGGCAGCAGCCAGAGCCAATGTGCCTGCACCCCGGGCATCGGGTGGACGAACGGCGTCCAAGCGAGGATGGTTCCGAAGGTGTTCATCCGCCCGACCTCCGACGATCCGGCTCGGGACGACGACCGGCGTCGATCGCGACCGCCAGGTTCATCAGTCCGGCGAGGGCGCAGAAGAGCGTGCCGAAGTCGGCGGCGTGGCCGATCGGGGTGTACCGCGAGATCGTGCCGACCGTACCGTCGTACATCGTGATCTCGATGAGGTCGTCCTCACCGGTCGGCACGAGTCGTTCGCCGACGACCGCCGTGACGAACGCGATCGGTCCCGCCCCCGCCTGAGGCAGGAACCAGAGGCGACGCTCCTCGGCGCCGTTGGCGGTCGAGTAGGCCGGGCTTCGAAGTGCCACGCTCATGGGGCCGCCGATGAGCAGCCCGCCGAACCAGAGCAGCAGGAACCCTGCGAGGATGCGGGTGGCTCGTCCCTTCTCGCCCATCGACCAGTGGCCGAGGCCCGGAAACACCAGTCCGAGAAGGAAGGCAGGCCACCGGAACGGCACAGACCCACCCTCAACCGAGGTGGTCGCCGAAGCCGAGGTTTGGGAAGGGGTGCTGGACATCCGATGCCGGGGGGTGGACTCGATCCCCATTTCGGGGGGACGGGCGATCAGTGTAGCCCGGGGGCGTGTTCGATTGCCCCGGTGTCGAGTCGCGACCAGTCAGGAGAGGACTCATGACCGCCAGAAACGATCGCAGGAAGCAGGACGACGGCACCTTCGACCCCGAGAAGGCGGGGACCGTTGCGGATCGTCGCACCGGCGTCGATCGTCGCGAGCTCGAGGGTTCCGGTCAGCCCGGCACCAACCTCGAACGCCGCCGCGGCGTCGGCCGTCGTCTCACCGACTTCGTCCGCAGTGCCGAGGAAGGCGAGATGAGCCGCGAGCAGCAGATGTTCCTGCACGCGATCGACACCTTCAAGCGGGTCAACGGAGTGACCTATCCGACCTGGACCGATGTCCTCGAAGTGGTGCGTCGTCTCGGGTACCGCAAGACCGCGGCCAGTGAGATCCGCCTCGGCAGCCGCGTCGAGGACTGGACGGAAGCCCCGGACTCACCAAGCGGGGTCGGTCACGGCGACGAGATCGATCGTCCTCAGCGGTACCGCAAGGCGGGGTAGTAGAGGGGATCGAGATTCGAGATTGGAGATTGGGGAGGGCGCGTGACTGCGCCGTCTTTTTCTGCTCCCCCCTTCGGGGGGAGCTCCGGCGAAGCCGGTGAGGGGGCCGCGCCGCCGACTCGGCGACCGCGCGAACCCGCAGTCACCTGGTCTCGCCGCCGCCGAAGCCTGCGGCGTCAACCGTTGTTCTTGTACCAGTCCGCGTTGATCTGGATGTACTTGTGCCACTCCGCGGGGAGATCCTCCTCGGGGTAGATGGCCTGGACCGGGCACTCGTCGACGCACAGTCCGCAGTCGATGCAGGTGTCGGGGTCGATGTAGAGCTGCTCGGCGGTCGCGTTGGTGTCCTCATCCTTGGTGGGGTGGATGCAGTCGACCGGGCAGACCTCGACGCAGGCGGTGTCCTTGGTTCCGACGCAGGGCTCGGCGATGATGTGGGCCATCGAACAGATTCCTCCAAGGGTTGGGGGACGCCTCTGGCTTGTGCGGCGTCCGATCGTGGGCGGTCAGTGTAGCGGGCGAGTCCGCGGGTCCGGGTTCGTCGACGTGTCGGCGGTCGATTCCATCGGCCTTCGACCCCGGATCCGGACACGAAAACGGCCCGGGACCTGATGTGGTCCCGGGCCGAGAAGTTCAAGGTCTGACGACACGACGAGGCGACCACAGGGTCGCCTCGTGTCATCAAGCCTTCTTGCGAGCGGTGCGGCGGGTGGCCTTCTTGCGGGTGGCCTTCTTCGCCGTGGTCTTTCGGGTCGCCTTCTTGGCGGCCTTCTTGCGAGTCGCCTTCTTGGCGGTCGTCTTCTTG
>CAYZSH010000431.1:0-2361 GCA_964481025.1 uncultured Isosphaeraceae bacterium | reverse complement strand
GAGTGGTTCCGCACGTCGGAGATGTCGGTGATCTTGCCGGTCTTCGCCGCCTCGACGATCTTCTCGATCAGGCTGCTCTGGACGACCTGATACGGAATCTCCTCGATGAGGAGGATGTCGCGACCCTTCTCCTGGATCTGCGTCACCTTGCCGCGGACGACGACCTTGCCGCGGCCGGTGGCGTACGCCTGGGCGATGCCGCCGCGGCCCATGATCGTGCCGCCGGTGGGGAAGTCCGGGCCGGGGACGATCTGCAGGAGTTCCGCGAGCGTGGTCTCGGGCTCGTCGAGGATCTTGACGATCGCGTCGCAGATCTCGCCGACGTTGTGCGGCGGCATCGAGCTCGCCATGCCGACCGCGATGCCGCTCGACCCGTTGACCAGCAGGTTCGGGAACTTCGCGGGGAGGACGGTCGGCTCCATGAGCCGCTCGTCGTAGTTCGGCTTGAAGTCGACGGTCTCGCTCTTGATGTCCTCGAGCATCGCGACCGCCGCGGCGGTCATGCGGGCCTCGGTGTATCGCATCGCGGCGGGCGGATCGCCTTCGATGGAACCGAAGTTGCCCTGCTTGTCGACGAGCAGGCAGCGGGTCTTCCAGTCCTGCCCGAGGTTGACGAGGGTCGGGTAGATGACCGCCTCGCCGTGCGGGTGGTAGTTGCCCGACGTGTCGCCCGCGATCTTCGCGCACTTGATGTGCTTGCGACCGGGCGAGAGGTTGAGGTCGTGCATCGCCACGAGGATGCGGCGCTGCGAGGGCTTGAGACCGTCGCGGACGTCGGGCAGGGCCCGGTCCATGATGGTGCTCATCGCGTACGTGAGGTACGAGTCGTGCAGCTCGCGTTCGATCTCGAGGTCGACGACGTGGCCGATGGCCGGCAGAGTCGCCTCGGGCGCGGGCGGGGTCGATTCGGGAGTCGGCGTGTCTTCGCTCATGCGTGGGCCGGGGCCCCGGGAACGGCCCGACGGCGTTGTCGGAACCGGGCAGGGGAGGCAGGTCGCCGCGGGAATCCGCGGTCCGGAAATGCTACCTGAAACCGGCCCTTCCCGCGGCCTGCGAGGCCCTTGGAATCAGCCTGCGACCGCCTCGTCGACGCGGCCCTCGCGACCTTCCCCGAGCGGCTCCAGCAGAGCCACGAACTCGATGTTTCCCGGAACGCCGCGGCGTTTCGCGGTCTTGCCGCCGACGAGCGGCGACTGGACGCAGCCGAGGACGGTCGCGCCGAGCGCCGGCATCGCCTGCAGCACCCGCTCGACGACCCGCGGAGCCTCCTCCTGCGGCAGGAAGCCGCGGTCGAGAAGGTGCTTTTCATCCTCGGGAAGTTCGTAGTGCGGCTTGACGAGCGTGGCGATCCGACGGGCGCCGTTCCGGGCGAGCCAGGCGAGCGCCGCGGGCACCGCGAGTCGCTGCGGCGTCCAGGCGAGGTCGACGACCACCAGATCGACACCGTTCTCGGGCGGATCCGCGTGCAGGGCGTTGGTCCGTTCCCGCACCTCGACCCGGTCGTCGCTTCGCAGTTTCCAGGCGAGGACGCCACGGCCGGTGTCGATCGCCACGACCGACGCGGCGCCGCGCTGCAGCAGGCAGTCGGTGAAGCCTCCGACGTTGCAGCCGAAGTCCGCGCAGCGGAAGCCTGTCACATCGAGTCCGAATGCGTCGAGGGCGTGGTCCATCTTGAGACCCGCTCGGCTGACGAACGCCCGCGCATCGCCTGGATCCGATGGATCGATGGCGTCAGACATCGGCGGCGACGGGTGAAGGCAGGCCGACGATCGCGATGCCCGCGGCCTCGGCGGCGGCGATGACCTTCGGGCGGTCCGCCAGAATCACGCGACCGGCGCCGAGCGCGATGCACGAACAGCCGGCCTTCGCGGCGTTCTCGATGGTCCGGAGTCCGATCGTCGGGACGTCGGAACGCATGTCGTGATCCGGCGCCGCGGTCTTGAGCAACGTCCAGCCGCCACGCGGACAGAGTTCACCCGCCCGCTGGATCATCCGGTCGGTTCCCTCGACCGCCTCGACGCAGACGACGTCGCGCTGTCGGACCGCCATCGACTGTCCGATGTGCAGTCCGCTGACCTGCGTGAGCAGCGGCCAGCCGAAGTCGATGTCGCTGCGTTCCTCGGCGGTGGGCTGCCGGGTGGTCATGGGACCGTCGATCGCGAGGTGTTCAGGCAAGTAGGTGGTCGAGTCCACGAGCACGAGTCCGCGTTCGGCGAGGTCGTCGGCGAGGGTTCGCAGGAGTGTCGCGGACCGCCGGTCGAACCGCAACCTCCGGTACCAGACGTTGAGGCAGTAGAAATCCGGCATCTCCCGCAGCAGCATGATCTTGAACCGCTTGCTGTGCATGACCCGCTTGCTGAC
>CAYZSH010000430.1:0-2366 GCA_964481025.1 uncultured Isosphaeraceae bacterium | reverse complement strand
ACGCCGCCGCTCTCGAAGACTCCCCGCACGAGATTGCTCCCCAGCCCATTCGCCGTGGTGTAGTTGGTCCAGGTGAGGCCGCCATTCGTGGAGAGGCTGAGCCCGCCGGCGGTGGCGGCGTAGATGGTGCCGCCGCTTGCGAACACGCCGTTGATGCTGCTGTTCCCCAGACCGTTCGCCGAGGTGTAGTTGGTCCAATTGAGACCGCCATTGGTGGAGATGCTCACCCCGCCGGAGGTGGCGGCGTAGACGGTGCTGCCGACCGCGTAGATCCCGCGGACGGTGTTGCTTCCGAGGCCGTTGGCGGTGGTGTAGTTGGTCCACGTGCTGCCGCCATCGGTGGAGATGCTCGCGCCACCGCCGGTGATCAGCTCGGTGGCTGCATAGACGTTGCTGCCGACTGCGTAGATGCCGACGACGCTGTTGGCCCCGAGCCCATTCGCGGTGGTGGAGTTGGCCCAGCTGACGCCGCCGTTGGTGGAGATGCTCACGCCGCCCGTCGTGGCGGCGTAGAGGGTGCTGCCGACCGCATAGATGCCGCGGACGTCGTTGCTTGCCAACCCGCTGTTGGCCACCGTTCGGTTGGTCCAGCTGCCGCCTCCGATGGTGGAGATGCTCAGGCCACTGGTGGTCGCGGCGTAGACGGTGTTGCCGACCGCGTAGACGCCACGGACGGTGTTGCCCGCGAGGCCACCGCTGGTGGTGTAGAGGGTCCAGCTGGTGCCGCCGTTGGTGGACTTGGCCAGTGCGGACGATGTGGCCGCGTAGATCGCGCCGCCGGAGACGCTGACCGCGTTGACGGAGTTGTTGAACCCCACGCCGTACGGGAGGTAGTTCGTGAAGGTCAGCGCGGCGTGGCTGGTCGAGGCGATCGCGGCGACGAGGCCGAGCGACAGGTGGCGGACGAGTCGGTGCATGGTTCGTTCTCCTCTCAGGCGGTGGGGCGGCGTCGGTCGTGCCTCAGGCCAAGGCTCCGATCGCGCACCGGGTCGAGCCGCGGTGGGGCGGGGCGGCGGCAGGCATCAGCGAGCGTGATTCGGGGTGCGGCATCCGTGCGGCGGGGGGACTTCACGTCGATCGTGCAGGGACGTTGCGGACCCAATCCGGGGTCCCTCCCGCGGGAGCATGCCCGTCGCGATCGCTCGCGCGGCAACCGGGCACCGAAAGGGCCGAAGTTCGGCGTCCCCGACGGCAGATCGTCATGGAGGACACCCGTGCCCAAGCGCGACGCGACCACGGTCGCTCGCCGCGACGCGATCCGTCGATATCTTCCCGCCGCCCCCGAGCGCCAAGCTCATGCCGCCTCGAACCATTCCGCCCGAGTCGAACGATCCGATCGAGTCGCGATCGCCCGCGTTGGGGGCAGCGCTTCGGGTGGTGGCCGCCGCGGCGCGGGCGGCGGTGGACGCGACGTTGCCGCCCGGCGCGAGCGTGCGGGTTGCGGCGGCGCAACTGGGCGTGAGCCGGCAGGTCGCGTGGTCGCTGCTCAATCTTGCCCGCGCGTCTTCGCCGCTCGAGATGGTGAAGGCGCGTCTGGGTCGTCGAGGCTGGAAGACGACGCTCGCGGCGCTCGAGCGTGGGGGATGCCCCGCCAGCACGCTCGCGAGCCTTCGGGAGGCGGCGGAGAACCTGCTGCACGAGCTCGAGGATCCGGAACTCGCGGCGGCGATCGAAGCGATCGTCGAGTTCTCGCCCGGCCGATCGAGCGACCGCGAGGACGATCGCCGACGCCTGCTTCGCAAGTCGCACTTCGCGACCCGCGCGGCTTCGGTGCTCTCCTCACGCAGCAAGGTGCTCACCTTCATCCTCACCCGAAACCGCCGCGACCCGCTGCAGACCGACCTCACCGCCACGCAGTACTTCGATGCCGTCGAGCGCGGCGTGCCGGGCGATCCGGTGCTGCTGGGGTACTGCAAGGAGCGCGACGAGCACGTGGCCGCGTGGTTGCCGGAGGGCATGACGCTCGCCGAGGCGTTCGGGCGGGGCGGCGCCATGCCGTCGGTGATCGAAGCGGCGTCGTCGCCCGGCGTCGTCGGCAACGAGCTCGTCCCGATCGCGCACGACGGACGCCTCGGTGCCGGCTTCACGAGGCGCGATCCTCGCCGCACCGGCACGCTTCGGATCGCCTTCGGCGAATGGATGCCCGCCCGCGGCGGCGTTCGGTCCGAAGGCGACGACGAGATCTCGCTGGCGATGAACTTCCCCGGCTGGACCGAGTTCGGCGTCTTCGACGTGCTGTGGCATCGCGACCTCGAGTCCGGCGGCCCGTTCGTCGGATCGAGCCACGCTCCGGTCATGAGCCGCCCGCCGCAGGAGTGGAAGCTCGCCTCGAGGATCGAGGTGATGGGATCGTTCGGAGTCGCCGA
>CAYZSH010000429.1:0-2370 GCA_964481025.1 uncultured Isosphaeraceae bacterium | reverse complement strand
ATGAACGCAGTCGCGTGTTCGTCGAGGGCGTCGCCATCCAGTCGGTGATCGACCGCTCGGGATCGATGGCGGCGCTCGACTTCACGCTGGACGCGGGCCGGGTCGATCGGCTGACCGCGGTGAAGAAGGTGCTGACCGACTTCATCGAGGGCGACGGCGAACTCGCCGGCCGGCCCGACGATCTCGTCGGCCTCATCACCTTCGCGGGCTTCGCAGACACCGTGAGTCCGCTGACCCTCGACCACGCGCACGTCGCCTCCGCGATCGACGGCGTCCGTCTCGCCACCGACCGGAGCGAGGACGGCACCGCGATCGGTGACGCCATCGCCCTCGCGGTCGAGCGTCTCCGGGAACTCGACGACCGCGCCGACGAGAACGGCCGTCGCATCAAGAGTCGGGTGATCGTGCTGCTGACCGACGGCGAGAACAACGCGGGCGACATCGATCCCGAGACCGCCGCCGAGATCGCGGCCGCCTTCGACGTGCGGATCTACACCATCGGCGTCGGCTCCGAAGGCGTCGCCCCGGTACCCGCTCAGGACCCGTTCGGCCGCCAGGTGATGATGCGGCAACGCGTCTCGATCGACGAGGAGACGCTCACCAAGGTGGCGACGGCGACCGGCGGCCGCTACTTCCGCGCCACCGACACCGATTCGCTCCGCGACATCTACGCCGCGATCGACGAGCTCGAGAAGACCGAGACCGAGCAGCGGCGATACCGGCTGTATCGCGACCTCGCGGTCTCGCCGCTGACGCTCGGCGGTGTGACGCTTCCGCCGCTCCTGCTCGTGGCGTTGTTGCTCCTCGGCGTCGAACAACTGCTCGTGCACACCAGATTCCGGACCCTTCCCTGACCGCCATGTTCATCAGCGAGCTTCAACATCCCGCCGCGCTGCACTGGCTCTGGCTCGTCGCCGTCCTCGCCGGATTCGCGTGGTGGGGACTCGCCGCGCGGCGGCGCGCCCTGCGACGATTCGCGGATCACGCGCTCGTGGCCCGGCTCGCGCCGCGACTCAGCCTCTTCCGTCCGACCGTTCGGGCGGCATGCTCGATCGCGGGGCTCGTGCTTCTGGTGCTCTCGCTGGCCGATCCCCGCTGGGGCGTGCGATACCTCGAGACCGAGCAGCGCGGCATGGATGTGGTCTTCGTCGTGGACGTCTCACGGAGCATGCTGGCGGGCGACGCATCACCGAGTCGGCTCGATCGGGCGAAGCTCTTCATCGAGGACGCCGTCGATGCGATGGCGGGCGACCGCGTCGGGCTCGTCGACTTCGCGGGCGACGCCTCGGTCCGGAGTCCCCTGACCCTCAACTACGACGCCTTCAAGACGTCGCTCGCCGAACTGTCTCCCCGCGACACGACCCGTGGCGGATCGATGCTCGGGGACGCGATCCGCGCCGCCGCCGATGCATTCCCCGACAACGAGCCGATCGGCAAGGCGATCGTGGTGCTCACCGACGGCGAGGACATGGACAGCTTCCCGGCGGAGGCGGCCGCCGCCGCCCTTCGGGATCATGGGGCCCGCGTCTACACCGTCGGCATCGGTGACTCGACCGATGGCGCCCGGATCCCCGCGATCGTCAACGGCCAGCGGGCGTGGCTCCGGTATGAGGGCGCCGAGGTCTGGAGCCGCATGAATCCCGAACTGCTGACCGAGGTCGCCGATGCGGGCGGCGGCGTCTTCGTGCCCGCGGGCACCGGACTCGTGGATCTCGGCGAGTTCTTCGACGACTGGATCACCACCATCGATCAGCGCGACCGCGGCACCTCGACGGCACGCGAGATGATCCCTCGCTTCCGCTGGTTCGCGATCCCGGCGCTGGTGCTGCTGCTCATCGATCCGCTGATCTCGAATCGACGCCGCGTGGCGGCTCGACACGCCCGAACCGCGGTGCCGCCCATGACGGAGGTCCCGGCATGAACGGTCGATCCCTGTTGGCACTCGCGCTGTCGATCGGCGTGTCCGGCTGGATGGTGGGACTCGCACACGCGGAACCGCCGGCTCGCACGGCACCGTCGAACGACGCCCCCATCGGAAGCGCCGCCGATCGCCGTGCCGCGATCGCCGAGGCGACGGCGGCGATGCAGGCCGAGGACTGGGCCGCCGCCGAGGACGCCTGGGGACGATTGGAGTCGCTCGATCCCGGCCTCGCGGATGCGGCGTACAACCGCGGCGTGGCGCGGTATCGCGCCGGCGACTTCAGCGGTGCTGCGGAAGCATTCCAGCGGGCGGCCCGACTGGGTGATGCCGATCTTGCGGCGCACGCGATGTACAACGAAGGCACCGCCCGGTACGCGGAGGCGTTGAAGGCGCTCGACGCGGGCGCGTCGCAGGCCCCGCCTGCTGATGGCGAAGGGACGGATCCGCTG
>CAYZSH010000428.1:0-2375 GCA_964481025.1 uncultured Isosphaeraceae bacterium | reverse complement strand
CTGGCTCGCTGGTCAAGGTGAACTCCGGGCAGGACGGGTTCGACCAGGCGTCCGGGGCGGACATCCCGTCGCACAGTCACCCGATCTCGGACATCGCGAATCTCCAAGACGCGCTGAACAACAAGGCGTTCACGACCCACTCGCACGCCGCGGAAGCGATCACCAGCGGCCAGATTCCATTTGCTGTGACGTTCGTCACCACCGCAGGCAGTGGATTCTCCAACGCGGTGGAGGCACGGCTGATCGCCGAGCTCCCGGACGATGGGGGCGTTCTGGACATCGCCCAGCAGTCGACGCTCCAAGCGTTCATTGATGACTTCCCGACCGACGAAAACGGCAACCTTGACATTGCCCAGGAATCGACGCTGAACGCACTGGGCGACGATGTCGACGCGCTCCAGTACTTGTCGACGTTCTTCACCGATGCTGCGCTTCCAGCAACCCCAGGGTCTACCACTGGCTTTCTGAAGTGGACGAACGCGAGCGGAACCTGGTCGATCGAACAGGCCACCGCCGAAGCGCCTGCCTTCATCAACGGCGGCAACGCACTCGCCGACGTGGAGAATTGACGTGACGACGCGGATCTATCACCGGATCGACACGGAGGCGAACTGGAACTCCGCCATCTCCAGCGGTGGCGGAGGCCAGCTTGCCAAGGGGGAGATCGGCATCGTCAGATCGGTCAGCGGCGAAACCACGGTTGCGCTCGGCTATCTCGGCATCAACGACACGCCGACGGACTGGAATGCGTGTCCGATGGTGTTCTACGGATACATCAACGACGGAGTCGCCGAGACGATCACATCCGAGCCGGTGATCTACGAGCGGCCCGCATCGACGCCACCAGCTGGCTCCACGCTCGCATGGGATTCGTCGACGAACAAGTGGACGGTCGACGAGTTGGTGCTGAACCTCGACGCCTATCCGAGTTCGGATGGCACGGTGCTGTGGAACCAGTCGCTCGGGAAGTTCCAAGTCGGCGCGGCGGTGTCGGCAGTTGAGCTCGACGGCGGGGAGTACACGGCAGCATGAGTGGCTGGAACACACGCATCCAGGTCCGAAACGACCAAGCGGCCGCGTGGGCTGCGGAAGACGGGCCAGTCGTCGACACCGGCGAGCTCGCGGTGTCCATCAATGGGGATGCCGTCGAGATTCGCGTCGGCACGCAGCCAGCAATGCCATTCAGCAAGGCTCCGCGCCTTGCTTCTGGTGAGCCTGACACGCAGCCGGTGGCGATCGACAGCGGCTCGACATCGAGCGGCGCGGGCACGCTGTGGTGGGACGGCTCGCAGTGGCAGCCCGACGCCACGCCGATCGTCTGGAACACCAGCGCTTCGACCGGTGCGGTGCAGTACACCGCAGCGACTGACTCATGGTCAACCAACCCCAGCGTGACGATCATCACCGACGCTGACGGCGGCCTGTTCAGCGGATCTTACACCGCACCGGCGTTCGCGCCGGGGTACGACCCGACGATCGGAGAGCCGTCGTGAGCCAGACCCTCCAGTTGCTCCCGGGCAAGTACAGCCTTTACATCCAGCCGCCGGTGGCTGGCGTCGATTTCACCGGCGTGCCAACTCCGAGCGTGTCGTACCAATGGAAAAAGAACGGCACCGCGATTGCCGGTCAAACGAATCCGCTGCTGACCGGAGTGTGGGTTGAGCAGGCCGGAGGCACCGTCGATCTTGTCGACGGCGATGTGATCTCGATCGATGTGATCCTGACCAACCCGGTCCAAGTCACCACCAAGACGATCGCAGCCACGATCGACACGGCGCAGCCAGTGCCGGTCATCGATCCGATCACGATCCGGCAGTTGTCGGGTGGCCAGTATCAGACGGTCACATCGCTCGCCAACACAGACATCGGCGAGCAGGTCGTGGTCGCATCCAACGTCGGAGGCTCGATCACAATCACGCCGCCGACGCTCGCGACATACCAGTGGCGGCGTGGCTTCTCGCCGATCTCCGGTGCAACGTCGCAGGTGTACACGCTGCAAGCAGCCGACGCGGACTCGATCATCGACTGCGTGGTGACTGCGACCAACAGCGGCGGCACTGCAAGCCGCACGGCGTCCGTGATCGTCGGCACCCTTCCAACAAGCGGCTGGACCGAGCTGACTCCAGCCGCTGATTCGCGCCTTATCTACGTCGCCACAGACGGCGACGATGCCGCCGCGGCAGCAGCCAAGGGCCGCGGCTACTACCTCAAGAGCGACCCGGAGATTGGCCCCGACCCGACCAATCCGGTGGGTCCGATCGCGGCCTACCAAAATCCAATCGAAGCCTGCAAGCGATTCCGAGGGCGAAACTACAACGGAACGAACTTGCCGGGAGGGTTGTGGGGCTGGACGTACGCCCCGTTCGGGAATGATC
>CAYZSH010000427.1:0-2393 GCA_964481025.1 uncultured Isosphaeraceae bacterium | reverse complement strand
ATCCCTCACCGCCCTCGGCGTTCGCCGGGGGCGGTGTCGTTCAGGAGCATGGAGGCCGCGAACAGCGCGAGGTGCCGAGTCGGAAGACGTCTCGAGACCGATGGCCCCGATGCGGCAAGGACCGTAAGGCCTACATCGATCTGGTTCGCTCGCTCGCCGGATCCACGACATCGTCGACCCGCTCCGCGACGCGCCCCCGCCTTACGACCCGCCGCGAAGCCGATCGCGAATCGCCTTGGCCGCCTCGTCCGAGGGATTCATGTCCAGATAGCGGTCGATCGCCGTCCTCGCTGCCGCGAGATCACCTTGCTCTTCGGAGAGCGAGGCATCCTCGAGACAGGCCGCGAGCACATCGGATCGCTGCGCGTCCTCCGCCCGTTGCGCGGCACGGAAGTCGGCCAAGGCGTCCTCGAATCTCGCCTGCTCCCGTCGGAGCCGACCTCGCGCGAGCAGCGTGGCGGCGGTGGGATCCGCCTCCACTGCGGCATCGAGGTCGGCGGAAGCCGCGTCGAGTTCGCCCAAGGCCTGCCGGCATCGACCTCGGGCCGCCAACGCATCGCCGATCGCTTCGTCAAGCGCTTCGGGATCGGCGATCGCCTCATCGAGCACCGCGATCGCCCGAGCGGGCTCGCCGGCCTGTTCGTAGGTCGCGGCGAGATAGAGCATCGTCCGCACGCTCTCCGGATCCGACTCCCGCGCGAACTCGAGGGCTTCGATCGCCTCGCCGTATCGACCGAGTTCGCGAAGCGCGCGTCCTCGCTGCTGCTGGATGTCGACGCGGGCGGGGTCGAGGGCGAGAGCCGCGTCGAGATCCTCGAGCGCCGCGTCCCATCGAGACAGTTCGCCCTGCAGCACCGCCCGATCGAGGCGGTAGCGGACCCGCGACGAATCGAGTTCGACGGCCTGATCGATGTACACCAGGCCGACCTCGTAGCGCTTGTCGAGCCCCCAGGTGTAGCTGAGATCCGCCAGTGCCTCGTGCAGATCGGGGTTGATCGCCAACGCGCGACGAAGTTCCTCGCGAGCCTTCGCGAGGTCGCGGTAGTCCGGCTCGTAGATCCGCGTCTTCGCAACGTTGAGCCAGGCCAGATCGAATCGGGGGTCGATCGCGATGGCCCTTTCGAACGCCGCCGTCGCAGCCTCGGCGTCGGCCGGATCACCATCCCACGAGTAGCGCGACCATCGAAGCACGCCCATCCAGAGCAGGGCCCACTTGCTGTCTGGATCGAGCTGCGTCGCCTCGTCGAGCGTCTCGATGGCTGCGTCGAGATCGCCACGCTGCGCCTCGACCTGAGCGATCCGCACGAGCGTGAAGGAGTTCGCCGGGTCGATCTCGAACGCCCGCCGCAACGCCCGCTCGGCCCTGACCGACATCTCGGGATCCACCGAGGAGTCGCCGAAGACGTCGGTCTCCTCCGCGAGCGCCGCGTAGATCTGCCCGGTCAGGAAGTGCCCCTGCGAGGATCGAGGATCGAGCACCACGAGGAGGTCGGCCTCTCCCTTCGCGGTGAAGGCTCCGTCGACTTCGTCCTGCGTCAGCGGACGATCTCGGTTGCTCAGGTCCTTGGTGATCCGGAGCCCTTCGATGAACGACCGCAGTCGCAGGTACTCCGGGGTGTTCGGCAGGATCTCGAGCGCCTTGTCGACGAAGACGATCGCCGCCTCGGGATTGTTGTCGTCGAAGTAGAGGCGCTCCGCGACCTCGGCGTACGCCCCGGCGGTGGCTCGAACCTCGGCCCGCTCCATCAGGAAGTCGATGAGCTCCCACGATCCAAGGATGCCCCCGCCAAGCGCGACGATCCAACTCCCGCCGACCATCATGGCCTTCTGCAGCCGGTTGACCCGTTTGGTCTCCTCCTCCGGCGTGAAGTACCTCGCCAGTTTCTTCAAACTGTCGTCGATGGCGGCGAGGCGTCCGCCGACGTCGGGACTGCAGGGCTCCTGTGGCGCGGGGTCGCTCATCGTGGTGTCTCCTTCGAGGCTCGGCCAACGGCTCCAACGACAAGGGGCGTCCGCCTCGCGGACAGAGACGGACGCCCCGCTTGGTCAAGTGGACTGGGGACTCAGGAGCCGGGATCTGTCGACGCCGGCGGAACATCCTTCTTCGCCGCTCCGACGATCGCCCGGTAGTTCGCCGCCGCCGTCGCATCGGGCTGGGGCGTGAGGTCCGGCCGCGGCCCCTGTGGATCGGGCTGCAGGAAGACTTCCGTCAGTTGGATCACTTGCGGCTTGCGCTTGGGCGAATAGTGGGACTCGGGAAGCGCCACACCAACCTCAATCATGCGGGAGATGACCGCTGCCATCGAACGAGGGTCGTATCCGGCGGCGGCCGTCAGCGTGATCCCCCGTCCATCCGCCTCGGTCTCGGCCGGCTGGTCGTAGCCCTGCATGAT
>CAYZSH010000426.1:0-2398 GCA_964481025.1 uncultured Isosphaeraceae bacterium | reverse complement strand
CAGGACTACCTCGACACGCTCCAGCAGGTGCAGGCGTCGTCCAACGGTCGCATGCCGTCTCTGGCGCTGCTCGACGAGTTCCTCGACGAGTGGCGGGATGTCGTCAAGCGGGTGGCGAGCATCGACGAAGCGTTCTTCACCGATGTCGCATCGCGAATGGACGCGGAGTCGCAGGACGCCCTCGAACGGGCCCGCCGGGTCCGCGCCCGGCAACGTCATCTCGGGTCGATGGGCGGCATGATGGGCATGGGCGGGGTGGGGTCGCTCGACACCGCGTTCTGGAATCTCCAGCCGACCCCGGAGGAGATCGCGGCCTGCGATGCGGCGCTGCGCAGCTACGAAGGCGTCATGCCGCGGCACACCGAGAAGATCGCCGAAGCCACGGTCGGGACGATCCGCATGATCGCGGCGATCCTCGTCGACGAGGGGTTCGGCGACATCGGCCCCGAACAGATGCAGGATCCGGCACGGATGCAGGAGATGATGGCCGCCGTCCAGTCGGCGATGGCGGCGGCGTCGGGCGCGATGTTCGAGGCACGCGAGGATGCCGAGAAGGCGGAACTCACCGCCGCCGCGGGGCTTCGGCAGGCGATGTCGCCTGCGCGGTGGTGGCGCCTGAAGCGGGGCTGGATGTCGTCGGCGTTTCCGATGGCGGGCACCGGCTGGATGAGCGGGCCGGAGACGACCGTGCCCCGGTATGCCGAACTGGTGCTGGAGAAGGTCGAGGATCCCGCGGCGCGGGAAGGTGTCGAGGCGGTGCTGAACTCCTGGTACGCGACCGACGACGCGTTGACCGACGATCTCATCGAGCAGGGTCGCGAGCTGATGGCCCGGCAGATGCAGGGCGACTTCATGGCCGGGTTCGACGGATCCGCCGATCCCATGCAGGAGGTCCGAGAGAAGCGCACCACTGCGGCCGAGTCTGCGATCCAGCGCATGCTCGCGTTCGTGGCGGACGACACCGTCCGCGCCGATCTGGCCGCCCGCATCGACGACGAGCCGCGTTCGATCATGCAGGGCGGCGTCGAGATTCCGATCATGACCGAGGCGCAGGAGGATCCCGAGGAGTCGCTCTGGGAGGAGCGGGCGAGTCGATCGCGCATGGCTCAGGGCATTCCGACACCGAGCAGCCCGGACGAGTTCGAGCTGATGATGAGCATGCTGGAGCTCGACGAGACCGAATCGACCATCGCACGCGTGATGTTCGACGATCATCTGGACGCGTGGTCCGCGGCGATCGATCCCATCGTCGACCGTGCGTACTCCCGGCGGACGTTCGGCAACGACGGAACCGCCGACCTCGCAGCGGTCGAGGCGCAATGGAGCGACTTCCGCGAGGGGTTGCAGGCGACCCGCCGACTCGACGAGGCGTTCCAGCTGGAACTGGAGGGCGCGTTCGCACGTGACGATCGGGTCGAGGCGTTCCAGGCGATTCGAGTCCAGCGTGCGTTCGATCGCATGCGCTCGATCGCCGCGAGTCGATACGACGACGTGTTCGGCGTTCCCATCGTGCAGCCGACCAGCCCCTACACCGTGCTTGCGGATCTGGCGATCGATGACGACGTCCGTGAGGAGGCCATGCAGTCGGCGATCGCCGCGGCCGGAGAGCTCCTTCCCGCGGTCGACGGCTGGGAGGATCGCCGATTCGAGGAGGATCGGAACACCGCCCTCGATCAGGCGCGGCTCGCGGCCCGGATGCGCCGGATCTCCTCCCTGCCCGAGGACGAGCAGATGGCGGAGGCGGCGGCGCTCGGAATCGCCCAGATGGAGCCGTGGATTCGTCAGCTCCAGTCGCGTCGATCCGAGGCGTCCCGTCGCAGGGAGGTCGTCGAAGGCGTGCTGGCCACCCGTGTCCTTCCCAGTCTCCCGACGCTGGCCGCGCTCGAGCTTCGGATCACCATGCTCGACGCCGGAAGGACGAACCAGGGCGAGGATGATGTCGCGATGGAGGTCGCCCGCAAGGTCCTCAGACTCCGCGATCTGGACGAGGCGCAGGCGACGATCATCGAGACCATGCTTCAGGATCATCTCGAGCTCGAGATCGGTCTGGTCGAGGCGATGGCGGCGGCGGCGGAGCGGCTCGGTGACCTTGGCGAGGCCGACATGGCCGAAGTCATGCAGAGACAGGGAGCGATGCAGCAGGAGATCGAGAAGTCGGCGTTCCGACGCCGCGAACTCGGTGAGCGTCTGCTCCAACGACTCCTCGACGTGCTGACCGCCGAGCAGGTCGCTCGCGTTCCGGCACTCGCCGAGCGTTCGGGCGGCTGAGGCGACTTTCCGGACGGTCGTGCCAGAGCGAGGGACCGTACGATGCGTTCCGGAGGTCTCCGCATGTCAGGTCGGTTCATTCTCGCGCTCGACGAGGGCACCAGCAGTTGTCGTTCGATCGTCTTCGATG
>CAYZSH010000425.1:0-2405 GCA_964481025.1 uncultured Isosphaeraceae bacterium | reverse complement strand
GTCGCAACGCGTCGATCGTGAGTTCGAGATACGTCGGGCTCGTCGGCGGTTCGCGGAAGCGCACTTCGACGCCCGCCTGCGTCGTCGGCGCGACGAGCAGCAACGCGGACACGAACTGACTGCTCGCGGTGCGCCCGACCTCGACGACGCCGCCGGGAAGCGGCTCGGACGGATGCACCCGGATCGGAAGGTGACCGACACGATCGAGCCAGTCGACGCGTCCACCGATCGATTCGACGAGCGCCACGCCTTCGGCGATCGGACGCTCACGCATTCGGGGAGAACCGTCGATCTCGACCGCACGTCGGGCCCGCGTCGCAGCCGCGATCATGAATCGCGTCGGCGTGCCGCCGGCGCCGAGGTCGATGGAGCCGCCGTCGGGGAATCGTCCGTCGCCACCATCGATGCGCACCACCGGTCCTTCCGGACGCACGATCAGCCCGAGCGTCTCGATCGCCGCAAGCAGGCGATCGGTGTCGTCGGAGGCGAGCGGATGCCGCAGCACGCCCTCGCCGCGACAGAGCGCTGCGAGCACGAGGTACCTGTTGGTCAGACTCTTCGAGCCGGGCGACCGGACCGACGCGACGACCGAACCGCGGATCCGGGTCACGACCTGCGGCGGCAGCGGATCGGTGGAGCTCACGACTCGCGCCGGAACACCGCGACCACATCCTCGACCGGGATGACGAAGAGTCGGTTGTCACCCTCGAAGTCGACGGGGATGCCCCGTTTCGGATTGAAGAGCACTCGGTCGTACTGCTGGATCGGATAGTCCTCGTCCCGGCGAACCTGCTCGCTGATCGAGACGATCCGCCCGGTGAGGGTCGGGATCTCGATCTTGTCAGGAAGATGAACACCGCCCTTGGTGACCTTCTTGTCCTCGTCCTTTCGGATGAGCACGCGGGTCCCGATCGGTTCGACGACTTCCATGACGGCACTGCTCCGGGTTGGCGATGGCATGTGCGGATGATACGGGCGGGCGGACCTCCCTTGTCGGGACTGCCGGCAAGCGCCCGCGGGTAGAGTCCCGGTCATGAGCGACGCCACCTCGACGCTGAAGAACCTCATCCGCGACGTCCCGGACTTCCCGAAGCCCGGGATCATGTTCAAGGACATCACCCCGCTGCTCGCCGACCCGAGCGGACTCGCGATGGCGGTCGAGATGATGGCCAACCCGTTCCGGCGGGACCGGGTGGATCTCGTGGTGGGCGCCGAGAGCCGCGGCTTCATCTTCGGCACCGCGATCGCGCAGTCCCTCTCGTGCGGTTTCGTGCCCGTCCGGAAGCCCGGCAAGCTTCCGTCGGAGACCCACCGGGTCGAGTACGGGCTCGAGTACGGGACCGACGTCCTTGAGATGCACATCGACGCCATGTCGCCCGGGCATCGGGTGCTCATGGTGGACGACCTGCTCGCCACCGGCGGAACGATGGCCGCGTGCATCGAGATGGTCCGCCGCACCGGGGCCGAGATCGCGGCCGCGACGTTCCTCATCGAACTCGAGTTCCTCGAGGGCCGCCGCAAGCTCGGCGACGTCCCGATCCACTCCGCGATCCGCTACTGAACGACCGTTCCGAGCCGGGAATCACCCGGCTTTACCGGATAGACTGATGAAGTCCGACGGTGATCACCCGCCGTCGGATTCTCTTTCCGTTCCATTCCGCCCCCTCATTCCGGAGAGGCCCGGCCATGACCACCGCCAGCACCTCCCCGTCCGCCGCCGGCGGACTCGCCACCGACCCGCTCCAGCTGATCGACGTCGACCACGTCCGGTTCTACGTCGGCAACGCGAAGCAGGCGGCGTTCTTCTACGCACACACCTTCGGCTTCCAGGTCAGCCAGATCGCCGACCTCACGACCGGCAGCCGCGAGACCGCGCGGTACCTGCTCACGCAGGGCAACATCCGCTTCGTGCTGGAGACGCCGATCACGCCGAACCACCCGATCAACGACGAACTCGTGAAGTTCGGCGACGGCGTGAAGGACGTCGCGTTCAACGTCCACGACGCCGAGAAGGCGTACGAGCGAGCGGTCGCCAACGGCGGCGAGTCGGCGTACGAGCCCCGCACCGTCTCGGACGCGAACGGCACCGTGACGATGGCGGGCATCAAGGCGTACGGCCGTGCGGTCCACACCTTCGTCAGCCGAACGGGCGACTACGCGCTCCCGAACGTCAAGCAGGGCGGACTGTTCAGCCCCGAGTTCAAGCCCTTCGACTTCGCGCTCAACGAGTACAACCTGAAGAACCCCTGCGGTCTCAAGTACGTCGACCACTGCGTCGGCAACGTCGAGGAAGGGAAGATGAACCACTGGGTCGAGTGGTACGAGAACGTGCTCGAGTTCTCCATGTTCAAGCACTTCGACGACGCCGACATCTCCACCGAGTACTCCGCCCTGATGTCGAAGGT
>CAYZSH010000424.1:0-2405 GCA_964481025.1 uncultured Isosphaeraceae bacterium | reverse complement strand
CAGCCCCCTGCGGCGAGCGAGGTGGTGGCGAAGCTGCTCGCGCAGGGCTACGGCGTCGAGGTGTTCGACGATGGAGAGCGCGTCGGCGTCGTGGCGATTGGTCGGGCCTCGTACGAGGTCGAGAGCCGCGATCCGTCACTTCGCGAGATCGCCAAGCGATGGGCGTTTGTCGAGGCCGATCTCGAGGCGAGGCGTGCCCTGCTGGCCTATCTGGAAGGGCCGGACGTCGAGGCGAGGACTTTCCTTCGCGACTTCGCATCGAAGGCTTCGTCGGACGGGCGGCGTTCGGTCGAGACCGAAACCACCTTCGATTCCTCCGTTCGCAGCGTGATCGAGACGGCCGTCTCCGCGGTGAGCACGGTGGCGAGCCGCGACGAGGCGGATCGCTCGCGGGTCCTGGTGGCGGTCGCGTTGCTCGCTTCGGATCGGCCGGTGCCCCGCCGTCGAGGTGTGCGTGGTGTGGATGCCCCCACGGTCGATGACGCGATCGCTCGTCTCGAGCTCGAACTGAGGCGCGGTTGGTCGCCGCCCGCCGGAGCGAGGCTGGTCTCATCGCACGACGGCGAACGAGCCTGGATCTCCTTTGGCAGCGGGCTGGTGCGCCCGGGCCTCTCGGGAGCGGTTCGGAATGCCGCGGAAGAGGCTGCTGCTGCTGAAGCGAGGAGCCTGGCAGAGGCCGCCATGGTGGGCGCCATCACCGGGGAGACCTTCCGCTCCGATCGTGAGACGTTTCGGCGCCTCGAAGCCTACGAGCGTGCGTTCTCAGGCCTGTCCGGGACCGCTTCGGAGCAGGTCGATGGCATGAACGCGTCGGCCGAGTCCAGGTTCGACCTCGAGTCCGTGCGAGCCGGTCGATTTCCGCCGGGAGCGAACTGGATCGAGTTGGAGAGTTCGGATGGTCGTTGGATCAGCCGGATCGCGGTGATTCGCGATCGGTCCCGGGCGGCGGTGCGCTCCGTGCCCGCTGTGCCCGCGGCAACAGACTCCCGAAGCGTCGCCGCCGGACCGGCGAATCGTGCGTCCGTGCCGATCGTTGGCGATTGCGACACGGCATCTCGGCGGTCGGGAATCGAGAGGGTTCGGGCCAACGGCGAGGGTCCGAGTCGCGAGGAGGCCCTTCGCCGCGCGTTGCTCGAGGCTGTCCAGCAGGTCAATGGGGCCTTGGTCGATGCGAGCGCGTCGACTCGCAAGCAGTTCGAGGATGCGGTGGAGGACCTCGATGGCGAGGTTCGGTCGAGCGTGAAGGCATGGACGCGGACCGAGGAGAACATCTTCGTCGCGTCGAACGGCATGATCGAGCGATTCCAAGTGCTGGCCGAGTCTCGCGCTGATGCCGGCGTTCGGGTCGAGATCTGTGCCGATGTGCCCGTCTTCGATCCCGCCAATCCGCGGCCGGGGAAGCGCCCGACGGTGGCGGTCGTGCCCTTCCGAAGCATCGAGGCTCGATGGGGCGACAAGCCGGCGGACGTGATCGCCGATCCGGTGGCGGCCACGCTTTCCGGCAGGCTTGTGGAGTGCGGCGCTCTGACCGTTCTGGATCGGCGGCATCTTGATCAGCTCGATCGCGAACTCGCGTCGATCCTCACGATGGTGGGCGATGGAGCGGCTCCGGTCCAGGAAGCCGCCAAGTTCGGGCGTCGGCTCGGGGCGGACTATCTGGTGGTAGGGACGCTGGAGCGATTCGATCATCGGATCGACGAGGTCTTCGTGAAGGCGCTGGGTAGGAGCGAGCGGCGCACGTCGTTCGGAATCGGGGTCTCCGCCAAGCTCGTGAGCGTGGCCGACGGGCAGGTGCTCTGGCAGGACGACTTCCTGGGCAATTGGGACGGCCGCGACTTGGCGGCTGCGGGCGGAGGCCTTTCGCCGGCGGAGTTTGCGACGCGATCCGCGGGCGGCGGGCTCGGGCAGGCCTTGTGCGCGCAGGTGCGGACTCAGGAGCAGGCGAGACGAACCAGGGCGGAGATGAAGGATCCGCCCAAGGTGGCGAGGGTGCGAGGAGAGCGGATCGTCATCGCGCTCAACGGCGCCATGGTCGAACAGGGCGATCGTTTCGAGGTGCTTCTCGTCGAGGAGTTCGAGTTCGAGGGCCGGATCATGGAGGACCGAGTGCGGGTGGCTGTCGTTGTCATCGATCAAGCCGACGGCGGAACTGGGATGGCGCAAGCGAGTGTCTTGGAGGGCGAGTCGAGCGAGATCGCGGTCGGATCCGTCCTGCAGCGACTTCAGTGATCTGCGGAGCCGCATCGCGGCGAGGACCGACGCCCACGCGGTGACGAAGTCGCCGCCGATCGGGCCTCGTGCCCGATCGCCCCGCCGCGAAGGTTCGGAGCTCGAGGCGCAGCCTCGGAAATCCGGACAAAGCGGTGGGGGTGGGATTCGAACCCACGGGACCCCGAAGAGTCCGC
>CAYZSH010000423.1:0-2411 GCA_964481025.1 uncultured Isosphaeraceae bacterium | reverse complement strand
GCGTGCAGCTCGATCGCGACCTCTACTACCGCCCGATGCGGATGCAGCCCGGCGAACGGCCTGGGCCCAACGGCGAGCCGCTTCCCGAGTTCGGCTACGGATGCGATCCACGAAGCCCCGCCGAACTGTCCGGCGACCAGTTCCTGATGCTCGGCGACAACTCCGCGGCAAGCCGCGACTCGCGAGTATGGGGCTATCCACATCCGCTTGCGGCGCTACGGACCGGAGAGCCCGACCCGTTCGTCGTGCCGCGAAGCCTGCTCCTCGGCAAGGCCTGGTGCGTCTACTTCCCGGCGCCGGTGCCCTACAAGCCCGCCGGCCCGGCCGTCGTTCCGGACTTCGGAAGGCTGAGGTTCATCCGGTGAGGTGAGGTGCGATCGCTTCGCTGAAGCAGACCGCCGCACGTCGCGGTGCGGCGATGCTGAATCCACTCGATGGGAAGCCGAGTTCGGATCTCTGGAACGGACGTACGTCTTCAACGCGATGCTCGAAAACGACCTGCGAGCGCGCGTACAGTTCACTGCATCTTGAAGACCGGGTCTCGATAGTTGCGGAACGGCGGATCGCGCTCGGCATTCAGGAGAGGCCCATCTTCCAACTCCATCGCTATTCAGTCCACAACCGAGACCGATGTGGCACTCGCTGTGGTCCGATACTCGACATGGTTCCAGCAGCCCATCGGGGGCTAGCAGGGCGGCGAAGGACTCCCTCCGAGTGCGCAGGCGATGTTGGCGAAGTACCACCCCCGGGCAAGACTTCGCTTCCCTCCCGACCGATATCCGGCGAGTGATGCGTCGTTGACACATCGCGCTGCCGTCGGACCAATCTGCTCGAAGCCATGACCCCCTCCGTCATCATCGCCTTTTGCCTCTGGCCTCTGCTGACGTTGTGGCTCTTCAGCCAGCTGGGCTCGGCGAAGGGGCTTGTCGCTTCGATGGTCGGAGGATTCTTGCTGCTTCCGTTCGTCGGATTTCAGATTGCCGACGGTCTCCCGAACGTGAATCGCGATGGCGTGATCGCCCTTTCGGCCGTCGCAGCCACGCTCCTGTTCGACCCGGCGGCACTCTCCCGCTATCGATTCCATTGGATGGATCTGGTCGTGATCGGCGGCCTGGTCGTCTGGGGCACCACGAACCTCGTGAATGGCGTGGGAATCGCTCAGGCACTGCTCGACTGGTGGTGGTTCGCCATGTTCGCGGCGATTCCGTACTTCCTGGGTCGATGCATCCTCGATCGGCCCTCCAAGCTCGTGGTCCTTGCGGTCGGCATTGTCGCCGGCTCGCTCATGATGATTCCGTTCGTGCTCTACGAAGTGCGAATGAGCCCGACGCTCCACTCCACCATCTACGGCTTCGCCGGCAACACCGTCGACATGAATCGATACGGCGGCTGGCGTCCGAAGGTCTTTCAACCGGTGGGCCTCGGGCTGGCCATCTGGCTCGCCGCGTCGGCGGTGCTTGCGTTGGGGCTGTACTTCTCGAAGTCCGTCACCGCCGTGTGGCGGACTCCGATCGCCCTCGTCGCCGTCGCGGCCGTCGGACTGTCGCTGCTCGGGCGTGGCGGCGGCGCGATCTCGTTGATGGCCGGAGGGTTAGGGCTGCTGGCGATCGCCCATTGGACTGGCGCGGCGCGCCTGGTGTTCGCCGTGCCCATCGCCGTCGCGCTCTACATCGCGACCGGGCTCTTCGACTCCGCAGTGCCGATCCGGCCGACCATGCTTTCCATTGGGGAGATGTTCTGGGGGCAAAACGCCGGTGGATCGCTTCGCGTTCGGATCAACAACGAGGTGTTCCTCGTCGCGTCTGCCATGCAGAAGCCGCTGTTCGGGTGGGGCGGCTGGGGCGACTATCGCGCCGACATCGAATTGGCCCGCGAGATGGGGGTCAACCGGATCCTGACCGACGGATTCTGGGTGATCACGCTCGGCAAGCGCGGAGTCCTCGGAGTCGCGTCGGTCTACGGGATGTTTCTGCTGCCCGGCGTTCTGGCCGTGATCGCGGCGATCCGCCTTCGCTGCAATCGTCGGGTGCTGGCACTCGTGTCCGGCCTCGCGCTCTTCTGCTGGCTCTACGCCTTCGATCTGCTCCTCAATGCCTTTGCAACACCGGTCCTGGCACTCGCGGGTGGAGCGCTCGCGAGTTTCGCCGTGGCGGCGCGTTCTGCGAAGTCCTCCAAGATCCGCAACGGGGCGACGTCGGCGGCATCACGTCCACGATCGAAGCCTCCGGAACTTGTCGCGGTTCCCGGTGCAACCGTCTAGCGAGTCGGCATGACCTGCCGGACCGGTCCGATCTCACGAGATCGCATCGGTCGCGCCGGCGATGTATGGACCGTCGCCGCAGCGGTCGCCATGGCGGATTGGCATCTGGCGACACACTCGCGACACCATGGCACACGTCCTACATCCGCTC
>CAYZSH010000422.1:0-2424 GCA_964481025.1 uncultured Isosphaeraceae bacterium | reverse complement strand
GCTCGATCAACCAACGCACGTGACGAGGCCGCGGACGATGTCCGCGGCCTCGCTTCTTGCATGTTCCAGCACGGTCACCAGACGACCCGGGAGAACTCAAGGAGTCCTCGCGGCACGAAACCCGTTGATGCTGAAGACGTCGAGGGGGTCGATGTCGTAGCGGCTCGACGTACGACAGAAGTAGGAGTTGATGAACCAGCTCCCGCCACGCAACGCCCGGTCGGTGCCGCTGATCGGACCTGAGGGATCGACCGCGGGACTCGCCTCGTAACTGCCGTACCAGTCCTCCACCCACTCCCACACGTTTCCGTGCATGTCGTGCAGGCCGAGATTGTTCGCCTGCTTCTGGCCGACCGGGTGGGTCTGGTTCGCGGAGTTCGCATTCAACCACGCAAGCGTTGCCAGCGTGGTGTCGTCGTCGCTGCCGTTGTTGAACGCCGTCGTCGCCCCAGCCCGGCAGGCGTACTCCCATTCGGCTTCGGTCGGCAGACGCAAGCCCGTCGCGGTCTCGAAGCCCTGGATCATGTTCCACGAGACCGTATCGACCGGGCGACTCGGCACCTGCGACGCTGGCACCTCGGCGCTCGCGCTCTTGAAGAAACTCGGGTTCGATCCCATCACCGCGGTCCACTGGGCTTGGGTGACTTCATACCTGCCGAGATAGAACGCCTGCGTCAGCATGACCTCGTGAATGGGGTTCTCGTCGATGTTGCACCCGTACTGGATGGACGCCGAGCAGCCCATCGAGAAGATGCCCGACGGAAACAGCAGCATCTCGATGCCGCTCCCGTTGTCCTGCACCCGCCACGGCAGGCCGGTCGCAATGATCCGCTCGCGCCACTCGGGGTCGGTGACGACCTCGGGGTCGGGAAGCACTTCGAGGACGGTGCCCCACTCGATCTGCGTGTAGAAGAACCCGTCCGTCAATGTGGCCGATCCGGCGGTCGTCGTCACCACAACGTCCTTCGGTCCAAGCGACTTGCTCGGGGGCGTCACCGCGGTGATGGTCGTCGAGTTCACGCTCACCACGTTCGTCGCAGGCACGCCGCCGATCGTGACGCTCTGCACTCCGCCCAACTGACTGCCGGTGATCGTGATCGTTGTGCCACCCGCGGGCAAACCAAACGAGGGCGAGATCGACTCGATCACCGCCGGGCAGATCTGCCCCCAGTTGGTCAGCACGTACGACAGGTCGATGCCGTTGACGATGCCGTCACCGTTGACATCGCCCTGAATGCACTGACCCATGGCCGTCGCGGCGAGGCCGGACGCCATGAGTGCAGCGACCGCAGCCCGATTCATTCGAATGCTCATGTCGATTCCCAGTGGCCTCGTTACGCCTCGAACCTGATGACGGAGAACCCCGGGGAGGCCGGTCCGAACTCTCGCGTGACAATTTAGCCCCGATTCGGCGTGGGACGACCCAGGACCGTCGGTTCTCAGGCAGATGTCTCCCGGACCTCCCCGAACCGCCCTCTGACGTCTCAGGTTACGTAACCCAGACCGGCCCAAAGAAATCTTCGCCGCTGCAGGGCCGCCGGACTCCTCGCTTCGCCATATGGCTTCGCTCGGAGTTCGAGTCCCTTCACCCGCATGATCGGAACGAAGGCGAAGCGAGGGACTTAAGGCCTCGGGTCGCTTCGCGACCCTGCGGGCCAGGCCGCAAGCGGCACGAGCGAGTCCCTTCACCCGCTTGCTCGCACCGCCTCGCGAATCGTCGCCGCGTCTCGCAAGAAGCACGGCATCGGATCGCGAGGCGGTCTCGTTACCGGTCCGGGTCGGTTGTACGGAGTGGCAAGGATTCGCAAGGTCCGGTGCCGCGGAGGTGCGCACTTGGATGCGTGCTTCGTCGAGCCTTCGCCTGCTCGATCGCTCGATACGCTTTCACCCTCGCACGCCCGCCGAAGGAGCCGCCCATGTCGATCGACCGCCGCCGATTCCACCTTGCTTCGCTCGCCGCCCTTGCTGGCGGCTCGAACGTGCTCGCCTCGCAGGAGTCCGCGCCCGCCGCACCTGCGGCGCCGATCGATCCGGCGCCGGGTCCATCGGCGGCCATCGACGGAACCGCGGCTGGCTTTCGAACGCTTGGCGAGGCGGACTTCGTGAACGTCAACTGCCTCGCGGACACGTGGCAGTGGAAGGACGACTTCGTCCACTGCACGGGGAACCCCGTCGGCGTGATCCGCTCGACGAAGCCCTACACCAACTTCGAACTGCTCTGCGAGTGGCGGCACCTGCGCGACGCGGGCAACTCGGGCATCTTCCTGTGGTCGCCGATCGAGTCGCTCGATCGCCTGAAGGGACCGGGGCTTCCCGAAGGGATCGAGGTGCAGGTGCTCGACCTCGGCTACACCGCGGCGTACGAGAAGGGCGGCAACAAGGCCGACTGGTTCACCTGCCACGGCGACGTCTTCCCGGTGGGCG
>CAYZSH010000421.1:0-2427 GCA_964481025.1 uncultured Isosphaeraceae bacterium | reverse complement strand
GCCCCCTCAGTCGCCTTCGGCGACAGCTCCCCCGGAAACGGGGGAGCGGAATCGGCTCGCAGACGTCCACGCCTCGAGATTGGATCTTCGAATCTCGAATCTCGACATTCGAGATTCCACTCCCCACCTCACCCCCCTCGCTCCCACACGCCCCACCGCACCAACCGCGTCTCGATCTCGAAGGTCGGTCTGCCGATCACGTCCGTAGGCCAGTCCGCTTCGGGCGGTCGCTTGAGCACGATGCGGGCGGCTCCCGACGCGGCGGCGTCGTGAAGCAGATCCGCCGTCTCGCGTTCCGCGTCCTCGACGGTCGGGGTCTCGGCGAGATCACGCAACCGCTGCATCGGCTTCGGGGGGAGCGCGGAGGACTTGCGTCGCGGCGGAAACATCGGGTCGAGGATGACGAGCGCCGGTGCCGGTCGCACCCGATCGCCGGTCTCGGGATCGCGTCGCGCGAACCATCGAAGGATCGTCCGGGCGTCGAGTGGAAGCACGCGGATCCGCGACGCGGGATCGTGGCCCACCGCCCTCGCCCGGCGGATGCCATCCTCGAGCACGGCGCCGATCAGCGGATGACGTTCACACGCCAGCACCGTCCGATCCGGTGCCGCGAGCGCCGCGACCGCGGCGTCGCCGCCGAGCCCGGCGGTGGCATCGATGATCGGGCTCGCCGCCGGGTCCGAAGACTCGGCGAGCCCCCGGACGATCCGTCGCAGCGGATGCCGGGCATCGAGCGGGCGACGCAGGACGTCGTCCACCGCGGCGGTGACGCCGGTTCCAGGTCGCTCATCGGGCAACCGCAGTTCCAGACCGCCCCCGGCGTCGCAGCCGAGCACCACGACGCGACCGACGCCATGCCAGCGGGCGATCTCGGCCGTGGCAGAGTCGGGCTCATGGTCGGACACGGTCATCTGAGCCTCCGGCGGCGGGAATCGAGTGGTCGGAACCTTGGTGGCGGGTCATCCCTCGGACCGCCGATACGATACGGCTCGTCCGTTGCTCGAACCCTCCGGAGATCACCGTGCCCGACGCCTCGACCCGCCCTCTCGCCCCCGTCTTCGGCAACGTGCTGGAGATGGTCGGGAACACCCCGATGCTCGAGATCCAGCGGATGGACACCGGCCCGTGCCGACTGTTCGTCAAGATGGAGTCGCTGAACCCGGGGAACTCGATCAAGGACCGCATCGCGATCCGGATGGTCGAGGCCGCCGAGCAGGACGGCCGGCTCAAGCCGGGTGGCCGGATCATCGAGGCGACCGCGGGCAACACCGGACTCGCCCTCGCGCTCATCGCCGCCCAGAAGGGCTACCGCTGCACGCTGGTCATCCCCGACAAGGTCAGCGACGAGAAGATCGCCCACGTCCGCGCGATGGGTGCCGAGGTCGTCCTGACCCGCAGCGACGTCGGCAAGGGCCACCCGGAGTACTACCAGGACATCGCCGCCCGACTGGCGGCCGAGGACCCCGACGCCCTCTACATCGATCAGTTCAACAACGCCGCCAACGTCGATGCCCACCACGACACCACCGGCCCCGAGATCTGGGAGCAGATGGACCACGACGTCGACGCGTTCGTCGCGGGCGTCGGTTCCGGCGGCACCCTCACCGGCATCGGTCGATACCTCCGCGAGCAGGATCCCTCGATCGAGTTGATCCTCGCCGATCCGAAGGGGTCGATCCTCGCTCCGAAGATCAACGAGGGCCGCGACGTCGAGGCCGGCTCATGGCTCGTCGAAGGCGTCGGCGAGGACTTCGTCCCGAACATCGCGGACATCGACCTCGCGACCCGCGCGATCACCGTCGACGACGCCGAGGCGTTCGCGACCGCACGCGAACTGCTGCTCAAGGAAGGCGTCCTCGCGGGCTCCAGCGTCGGCACCCTGCTCGGGGCCGCCCTTCGCTACTGCCGAGAGCAGACCGAGCCCAAGCGGGTGGTCACGATCATCTGCGACCACGGCGCGAAGTACCTCTCGAAGATGTTCAACGACCACTGGATGGTCGACCACGGGTTCATCGAGCGGGAGACGCACGGGAACCTCCGCGACCTCATCGGCCGCCGCCACCTCGACCGCGAGGACTACTGCCTCACGCCGGAGATTCCGCTGAGTCAGGTCATCAAGCGGATGGCGATGTACTCGGTCAGCCAGATGGTGGTCATGGAGAACGACCGGGTCGCGGGCATCATCGACGAGACCGACGTGCTCATGGCGATGGTCCACGACCGCGACAACAAGAACCGACCCGTCAGCGACTTCATGACCCGGCGGCTTGAGACGCTGTCACCGAACGCGAGCGTGAACGACCTCATCCCGATCTTCCGTGCCGACCGCGTCGCGATCGTGATGGACGAGAACAACTACTACGGGCTCATCACGAAGATCGACCTGATCAACTACCTCAAGAAGCAGTTGCCGTGACGCCTTCGGCG
>CAYZSH010000420.1:0-2430 GCA_964481025.1 uncultured Isosphaeraceae bacterium | reverse complement strand
CGGAGCAGCTCGCCGCCGAGGAGTGCGTCAGCGTCGAGGCTCGCGGCAAGCGCGCTGACGAGTGGGGGATGCGCCGGCCGGGCCTCGACAACCACCTGCTCGACTGCCTCGTGATGGCGGCCGTGGCCGGCAACATGCAGGGCGTGACGCTTGGCGAAGTCGCGCCGTCGCAGGCGGTGCGTGTGGTCAAGCGGCTGAGCCTGTCGGAGATGCAGGCGAGGAGGCGAGCGTAGTGCCCCGCCGCGAGCCGACGCCGCCTCGGGAGATGCGGTGCCGGGAGTGCCACTGCCGCGACCTGCGAGTGGTGTGGACGTACCGTGCCGTGGACGGCTCGATCCGGCGTCGTCGCCGGTGCCGCCACTGCGGCACGGAGAGCACCACGGTCGAGCGGACGCTGGGTGACACCCGCGGCGACCGGCAGGCGGGTTGAGTTATCCACATCGCGACTCGGGGCTTGACTCGCCGGATTCACGGTATACGGTATGTCCATGCCCACACCGGGCACCGCGACGTGGGGTCGCGGAAGGAGACCAGACCATGAGCGCACGAATCTGCTGCTACGCGGAACACACCTTCCGAGCCGGCCGCGTCTACCACGGCGACGACATCGACTCCAACGACGACATCGAGGTTTACGAGCGCGAGTCGCGAGAGGATCTCATCGGGATGGCCGCTGAGTGGGCTTCGCGATCCGGCGCTGCGAACGCCCACACGATCCGGTGCGGCCGCAACATCCTCGACCACCTCGATGTCGTGACCGAGGACATCGCGCTCGGGGTCATCCACGACCTAGAACTGGAGATTGGAACCGCTGACCTAGCGTGGTGCCGCATGGCGATGGATCTCGCTAACGGAGACACCCTCAGCCCGTCGGCGATGCAGCGTCTGAGCAGCGACCCTCGCCGGCACACGCACACGAGCCTGCGATCCGCGCTCATCATGCTCGGCTGCAAGGAGGTCGCATGACGCCTTCCGATTTTCCTCGATCAGGGGAGCAGAACTACCCGCTACCGTCCGAGGCGGCAAGTTGAGCGGCTTCGTCTACCGCATGACCGATCAGGCGGACGAGGTGTTCCGCGATCACATGGATCGGCTGGCGTCGAAGTGGGGCAGCCCGGACGACGGCCTCAAGCTGCTGCCGCCATACGACCTCAACGACGGCGACGAGGACGTCCACTACCAGATCGCGAGCAAGGCTGACGGCCGTCGCTTCGCGGCGCTGGTCCGAGACGCGAGGCACTACCTCGAAGTCCACCCGCACTTCGGCGACGATGAGCCGAAGGCGGACGCCCGCGTCAAACGCGAACTGAACCGCATCGAGGATGCGGCGGTCCTCGACAACGGCAAGCCGGCGGACATGCGGAAGGTCGAGCGGTGGTTCAGGCGGGCTCGCCGCAACCAAGCCCACCCGCTTGCGGCCCTCGCCGTGATCGCCGCCGCGGTCGCCCTGTTCGTGTGGGTCGTCCGTTCCTGCTCCTGATCCGGGCGACTCCGCCCCACATGCGCCCCGCGTTGCCCGGTCTCCGGCGGCGCGGGGCTTTGCGTTGGAGCGAATCCGCCACACTTGTGCGCAGGTGTGGCAGATTCGCTCCGCGACAAAACGTCGGTACTTGCGCGCAAGTGTCGACGTTTTGTCACCTCCGTAGGTGTTTTGCGGATCACCGGCGACACCGATTTCGGGCCATGTCTTGCTAATGAAGGATCTCGCAGCGCGGGGCTGATTCCGCGCGGTTTGCCCGCGCGATGGTGACCGTACAGGGTGGATGATCGCGCACTGTGCCTACGCCACTCGATCCCGAACAGCGGCTCCGCCTCGTGCTGAGGCTGGTGCCGCATCGGCATCGGGAGGACGCGGAACAGGAGGCGGCGCTCGCGAGGCTCGAGGGCCGCTGCCCGTGTCGAGCGGTCGACGCCTATCGAATCCGAATGGCTCGCCGCGAGTCGCGGGAGATCGCCGCGAGCGACTGGCTGCACCGCATGCGGGATCGCGAGGTGTGGCGTGAGCCAGGCCCAGACAACCGACGAGATCCTGCAGCAGGCGCTCCGTGACGCGGCGACGAGCCCGGCGTCCGCGAGCAACGAGACCGGCTCGATGTCGACGCGTCCCATCGCGGACCTGATCGCACTCGACCGCTACCTCGCGTCGAAAGCGGCCGCGAGCCGCCGCGACCGCGGGCTTCGGATCTCACGCCTCGAACCTCCGGGGACCGTCTGACATGGGGCTCCTGGAGGCGCTCGGCATCCGCAGCAAGCCTGCCGCTCCCCGCGGCAAGTTCGTTCGCGCGAAGTTCGACGCCGCGCAGCAGACCGTCGAGAACCAGCGGCATTGGGCGAATGCCGACGCGCTCTCCGCCGACGCCGCGATGGATCCGCTCGTTCGCGAGCGGCTCCGCAACCGCAGCCGCTACGAGGTCGCGAACAACTCCTACG
>CAYZSH010000419.1:0-2434 GCA_964481025.1 uncultured Isosphaeraceae bacterium | reverse complement strand
GTGACCCTCGGCTCGATGCGTGCGGCACCCCAGAGCCAACGCTCGACCGGCTCGCCAGAGGGCGCCGTGCCGACGACGTCGAAGACCGCATCGCAGACGACCGGCAGTTCGGCGGTCTGCTCGGCGGTCGCGACGGCATCGACCTCCGCATTCGGGAGGTCGACCGTGATCGACCCGTTGTCGGTCGAGAGGTCGAGCATGGCAGCCGGTGCGTCGGGTGCCTCACGCACCTGCATGCGGACCGACCAGCCCGAAAGGTCGCGGGGCGTCTGCTGGAGATCGTCCGCATCGCGGACGAGGAACCGCAGGCGGTAGGTCGCGCCCTGTTCGATCACGATGGTGCGTCGCTTGCTCACTCGAGCGGCCCCACGTACCAGCCCTCGGGAAGCCGCATGCGATTGGCGGAGAGCGTCCACGCCTCGCCGTCCCAGACGTAGACCCGTCCGGTGACGTCAGGCCCCGTCCGCACGATCGGATGATCCTGCGGCAGCACGACCGTCGGCCCAGCGGCGCATCCGCTCGCGCCAAGCACGAGCGCCGGGAGGATCGGCCGGAGCATCGCGAAGCGTGTTCCGCCTTGCCCACGTCGCGAGAGCGACCGGGATGAGCGCACGAAGGATCGCATGGAGCACCTCTCCGAAGGCCGCGAGCATGTCAGGGCCGCTTGAGCGTCAGGCGGGCACCGGTGTAGCCCAGCGCCGCGAGGCCGGCGATGGCGAGACCGACGATCCGCTCCCACACGCTGTCGGCGGGAATGACGCCGGACGCGACGACGCTGCCGACGATGACCGCGGCGAGCGAGATCCAGAACTCCGTCGTCTTGAAGCCGGGCTTAGGCGGCTGCGTTTCGCTTTCGGGCATGGCCCTTCTCCTTGGTGTCCTCAGGCGAGGTCAGACGCACCCCCGACACGGAGAGGTAGCGCTTCGGCGGATCGGCGAACGCGTAGAGCAGGCCCGTTCGCGAGCACTGGAAGACGGTGCGTCCGTCCTCGTGCGTCGTGCCGACGACGCGGTCCGCGATGGGCGGGGCGTTCACGTCAGAACGCTCCCGCGGTGCTTCGCGTGGTGGTCTCCACCGGGGCGATGGGCACGGCCTTGTTGCCGATGTTCTCGGGCAAGTCGATCGACTCCGTCGCCATCGCCAACAGGCTGCGGCAGCTCTCGATGACCGAGCGGAAGCGGGCGAGGTCGAACTTGTTGATCCCTGAGGCGAGGTCGGCACTCTGGGAGTTGGCGAGGTCGATCCAGAGGGCCTTGAAGCGGCGGATGACGTCCTTGACGTCCTGGTTCTCGATCGCTTCGACCTCGACGTCGCTCGGGAAGCTCTTGAGGAGCGAGTAGCCGACCGCGTGGATCTTGGGCAGGTCGAGCGGTGTCGAGTTGGCGGCCGCCGCGAAGTTCTCGAGCCGGTCGAGGTAGGTCGCGAGACGGTCGCGGTCGGCCGGCAGGAAGAAGCCGCCGTTGTGAGCGCTCTGGGAGTTCTTGAGCTCGAGCGCGTAGAAGGTGACGCGGTCGCAGAGGCCCGCGACATCCATGTTGGACACCTGACTGGGGGCAAGTGACATCGGCTACTCCTGGTGGCCGTTCCCGCAGAAGACCTCCCGCAGGAACGACACGTCGACTTGGGCGATCGGCTCGCGCGCCCGTTGCGCGCGGACCGGGTTGAACCACTCCGGGCGAGGCGGCTTGGACCGTCGGGGATCGCGGTGGACGTCGACCAGCGTCATGCACACCGTCGCCACCATGTCCCAGGTCTCCAGCCGTTTCGCTTCCACCATCCACACGAGCTCGCGGAGCGTCAGGGGTCGAGGATCGACTCCAGCGATTCCGGCAAGCTTCCAGACCCATCTCCAAGAGCCGCGAGCTGCGACTCGATCTGCTGCTTCGCGTTGCTCAGGCGACGCTCGACGAGGTCCTGCGCCTTCGCCCGCGCGAACTCCGACGTCTCGATCGCCCGCCGCAGGTTCGCGCGGTCGCGGGGGCTCGGGCAGAAATCCACGTACTCCTCAAGCAGCGCGTCCGTCGCCGCGGCGATCGCGTCGCCGGCCATCGCTCGACCGAAGTCCTCGTCACTCACGCCACGCTCGTCCGCCTGCTCGCGGCACAGGACGTAGATCACGTCGCAGAGCAGGATCGGATCCATCGAGAGACGCTTGATGGAGGTCCCGACGTCGAACAGGTCGAACGCCAGCGAGTCGCGGACCCGCTTCGCCTCGGCGATGTTCAGCGAGAGCCGCCACTCCCGGCCGGCGTTGTCGGTGAAGGTCCGCACGGATCAGACCCCGCTTTCCACAGCGCCGGAGCCGGTCACCCACGCGGGTGCACGGGTCGAGTAGGTGGGCTTCGCGGAGACGTTGACCGTGATCGCCTCTTCGAGGCTCTCGTTGCGGCTGAAGGAGAGGATCATGCAGTCGGCTTCGAGGCCTTGTCCGTT
>CAYZSH010000418.1:0-2455 GCA_964481025.1 uncultured Isosphaeraceae bacterium | reverse complement strand
CGAAGGTGTCCATCTGACCCGGACCGCCGTCCATGTAGAGGAAGATGACGCTGCGTGCCTTCGGCGCGTGGTGCGGCGCGGGAAGCATGCCACCTTCGGCGAGCCGGTACGGGCTCGCGGCGCGGGCGGTCGATTCATGGGCGAGCGCCGCGAACGCCGCGAGGCCGAATCCCCCCGCCATCTGACGCAGCATCGCCCGCCGACTGGTGGGTTCGGCGAGGAAGCGGCCGCAATGGTGGGAAGGTTCGCTCATGGGTGCGTCCGGTCGGAAGTTCGGAAGTCAGTCGAGGTGGATGAACGCCTTGGCGTTGTAGAGGGCGTGGGCGACGTCGGTCCACGCGAGGGCGGGATCGGGCGACTCGCCGACGAACGTGACGATCGCGTCCGTCTCGTCCGGCGTCGGCGACGAGGCGAACGCCTGTCGCCACATGCGTTCGACTCGGGTCCGGTCGTCGACGAGCGTCGCATCGGCAAGCATCCTCTCCGCCCAGATCTTCGCCATCTCGTGGACGAACGGATCGTTCATCAGGACAAGGGCCTGGGCCGGTACGTTCGAGGTGTTGCGGCGACCGACGATCGTCATCGGGGCGGGCAGGTCGAATGCGGCGAGCATCGGATTGGCGAAGTTGCGGCGGATCTCGAGATACAGGCTGCGTCGCCCGTGTCCGTCGAGCGGTCCGCTGCCGCCGGGCCGACCGCGACCATTCATGAACGACGTGAGATGCACTGGCACCGATCGACCACCGACCGCAGGGTCGAGCCGACCACTCGTCGCAAGCATCGCATCTCGGATCGCCTCGGCCTGGAGCCGACGGATCGGTGCGACCGCAAGCAGCGTGTTGGTCGGGTCGCGTTCGGCGAGCAGGTCGTCCATGCCGTCGGCGGGTGCGGACGATCGTCGGTACGCGCTCGAACGCACGATCGAACGAATGAGGTTCTTCACCGACCAGTCTTCGCGGAAGCGGTCGGCCAGGAAGTCGAGCAGGTCGGGGTGTGTCGGCATCTCGCCGAGCCCGCCGAAGTCGTCGGTGGTGCCGACGAGACCACGACCGAAGAGGTGGTGCCAGACGCGGTTCGCCATGACCCGGGCTGGGAACGGATTGTCGTCGGCGAGCACCGCATCGACGAGGTCGAGTCGGCCCGAGTGCGAGGGGTCGGATTCCCCGGGTGACGGTGGATCACCCGCGAGCGAGGTGATGAACGATCTGACCGCGGTCTCGCCCGGCGTCTTGTGCGACCCGCGGACGTACACCGGCTGATCGACGCCCGAGCCTTCGAGGGCCGCGAGGACGCGGACCGGATTCGGAACGTCTCCCGCGATCTCGGTGCCGCGACGTCGGATCGCTCGCACCGCGTGACGACTCTCGTCGGCACCAGCGAGCGTGTCGCCCCAGAGTCCGGCCTCGATCAGCCGATCACGCAGCGGCTCGCGCACCGTGGCGGGCGAGTCGGGATCGAGCGCGGCGGCCGCGAAGGCTTCGGCGAGCGCGGCCGGATCATCACCGCGGGCCGCGTCGAGCCAGCCGGGCAGCGGCTGATCGGCGAGGCGGCCGTCACCACGATCGCTCAGCCAGATCGCGTCGACCTCGAGTCGGCCGTGACCATCGTCGATGAGTTCGAGGTGCGCCCGCTTGCCCTGATGCAGTCGCGTGTCGAGCACGACGTGTCGCCAACCATCGTGCGAATGGACGTCCTGTCGATACCCGCCGAAGAGCAGGGCATTGAACTCGTCCATCATCATGCCTTCGACGACGAGCCGGATGCGGGCGCCCCCGCCGTTTCCCCGCACTCGCCAATGCAGAAAGCGATGGTCGAGCGTGAACGACTCGCTGCGAAGCGTGCCCTGCAGCCGATGGTCGCGTCGATCGCTGGCGAGCGTGCCGGTCGTTGGATCGGTTCGGACGCCGTCGTCGTCGGTCGGCCACGCCCAGCCGGTCGCGTACCAGCGAAGGTCCGTGGTCTCGCCGTTGAAGGATTCGAGCATCACCGCCGAATCGTCGATCGCGAGATCGACGTGCGGGAGCACGCGGCCCTGCGTCTCGCGACGGGTTCGTTCGTCGGCGATGCCGCGATCATGCCCGAGCTGCGTCCACGCCCGCCACGGATGATCCGGCGCCCGCCACGCATCGTTCTGCAGGACTTCGACCCAGCGTCTGAGCAGGGCGGCATCAAGATCGTTCGCGGCGGCGGTGGCCGTGATCGCGTCGTCGTCGATCGGCTGGTACGCCTTGCCGTCGGGGGTGCGATCGGGCCGGACCTCGGCAGCGGCGAGCAGATGGTCGGCGAGTCGGCCCGTCATCGCGGTGTGCACGAGCACGCTCGGTGCGTCGAAGTCCGCGGCGTCGAGTCGATCCACCGCGGCCGCGATCGCGCCGTGCGGATCGAGATACGCGTAGCCCTGATGCATCGACTGCATGTAGCCCGAGAGCGCGTAGTAGTCGCGGGTCGAGATCGC
>CAYZSH010000417.1:0-2457 GCA_964481025.1 uncultured Isosphaeraceae bacterium | reverse complement strand
GTTCCGTTGTTGGGAGGAGCCGGGTGGCGGTTGCGAGGCGACGAGGATACCCCGCAGGCACGATCGGTCCGGATGTGAAAGCCCCCCGGCTCCACGAGGGAGGCCGGGGGGCCCGAAGCGGCTCGAGGGGGTCGCCACGCGGGCGACCGAGCGTCGATCAGCTGGTCCAGTTGCCGAGGAGGATCGCCAGATCCGCCCCGTTCACCTCGCCGCTGTTGTCGATGTCCGCGATCGGATCCGCAGTGCCCCAGGCACCGAGGAGGATCGAGAGATCGGCGCCGTTGACGATGCCGTCGAGGTTCAGGTCTCCGGCGATCGCGTCGCCGCACCCGAAGTTGCTCGAGAGCTGCACGAACCAGTGGCGGTTCGGGAAGCCGATCGTGACCAGGTCGGTGAAGTTGTCGAGGCCGCACGCCGCCGCGGCGATGTACGTCGGGCTCGAGGACACGGCGCCGCCGGCGAAGGTGGCGAAGCCGTCGGTCGAGGCCGGGATGTCGATCGTCACGACGAGCGTCTCGCTGCCGGAGAGCTCGACGCAGATCGGATCGCCGTCCTTGCTGACGGTCACGAGCTGATCGGTGCCGCTATAGAGGCCCACCGGATAGCTGTGGACGAGCTGCAGTTCGGCGATGTCCGGCACGCCGCCGGTCGGGTCGATGTACACGTTGATCGTGCCGCCGAGGTACGAGCCGGAGTTGTCGAAGCCGAAGTTGACGCAGTTGAACGAGATCGCGGCACCGAGCTCCGACTGCGAGAAGACGCGGGCGTAGCTGTTGGCGGTGGTGATGCCGCCGCCACCGCAGGCGATGCCGCCGACGGTGAGGTCCTCGTCGGCGTTGCTGTTCACCGGGTTCTGGCCGGGGTTGCCGCAGGTCTGCGGCGGGATCTGCGGAACCGAGACCTCGCCGTAGATGCCGAAGCCGGTGTTGTAGAACTTGTTGGGATCGAGTTCAGGCTGCTGCGAGTAGCCCGAGAGGGTGTAGCGCTGGAACCCCGGGTCGGGGAAGAGCGCCGAACGCCACGCGAAGGGACCCTGCTTGTCGGCGAACGGGACCACCTGATCGCCTTGCGCGTTCATGAACCACGCGAAGTTGGCGACGGTGTCGGGCGCCGCGTTCGAGGCGTACACCGTGAGGTAGTAGTCGCCCGGGGGCAGGATGAAGTCGGTGTCGATGCGGAATCGCTCATTGACGGGGTCGCCGTCCGGATCGTCCTCGGACGCCGGGAAGGGCACGAGGCCGCTGATGAGCTGGTCGCCATCCACCGGCTTCACCAGTCCGGTCCGGGACCACACCACATAGTTCAGGAACTCCGCGCAGACGCCGCCGGCGCAGAAGCCGTTGGCGGTGATCGCCTGCACGTTCCATTCGAGGTCGGCGCCAGCCGCCGAGGGCGGCACCGGCAGGGTGAACGGCTGGGCGAGCCAGCGCTGCGCGTTCGAGCCGTTCAGATAGCCCGAGGAGAGACCGAGATTCGTGAGGGCGCCGGTCGAGTCGTTGACGATCGCCCGGGTGCCGCCGGTCGTGAAGATCGTCGGCGGCAGCGGTTCGGGCGGCTCGCCGAGGTTGAAGCTGATGGTGCCTTCACCCGCGGCGTCGAGGTAGCCGCCCAGACGGATCAGGTAGGAGTCGCCCGCATGGATCGGGAAGGTCAGCAGCGAGGTGAACTCGGCGCAGTTGGGGCCGTCCTCGTTGCAGGCGATGAAGAGGCTCGGCAGCGTGCAGAGTTCGTAGTTGCCGTCGCCGATGTCGTACGCGGCGATCTTCGAGTCGAAGTTCGCGGTGTTGCAGTTGCTCGCGGTGAGGAGCGACCCCTCCGGGAGGTCCGCCGGCGCATCGAAGCGGTACCACAGGTCGCGCCAGATCGGGATGTCGCCCTCGCTCGAGTTGCAGTCGGGCTCGTCGGGTCCCACGGTGGTCGCAGCGGTCGAGTTGAAGGGGATCTCATCCCCGTCGTTGACGACGATCGCGCCCGGCGGGCAGTTGTTGACCGGATAGTTGCCGGTGGGGCAGCTGTAGTCGAAGAAGCCGCAGTTCTTGAGCGCGATCGCGACGCAGAAGTCGTCCCACTCGACGTCGCAGCACGCCGGCTCGATGGTGCAGACCGCATCGGTGCACTCGGGCGTGTCGCAGCCGCCGGGCCCGTGCGGCTGCAGACAGTCCGTCGAGCAGTCCTGAGCCGACGCGAGGCCGGCTCCCGTCATGGCGACGACTCCGGCCAGCGCCGAAAGTCGCCAGTTCATCCTTCCACCTTGCATGGGTTGGTCTCCACGAGGTGCCCGGACCCGCAGGGCGGTCGCACGATCGCCGGATCCGCAGGTCCGAGAACGACCTGAGAAATGTAAATCCGCCGTTGGCGGAATCCACCCCGTTTTCAAACACCGCCTGAATTGACCAAGAAAAACCCCCCGGCACGAGGCCGGGGGGTCGAGCGGTTTCGGGTTGAACCGACCGGTTG
>CAYZSH010000416.1:0-2470 GCA_964481025.1 uncultured Isosphaeraceae bacterium | reverse complement strand
ACCCGCAAGGGCCGTGGCCGCGCCGCGAAGCCCGTGGTGCTGATCGCGGCGCACATGGACGAGATCGGCTTCTATGTCCGTCACGTCGACGACGACGGCTTCCTCTGGCTCAATGCCGCCGGCGGCTTCGATCCCCGCAACCTCTTCTCGCGTCGCGTGCTCGTCTGCACCGATTCGGGCGATCACGTCGGCGTCATGAACCCGGGCGGCAAGCCGATCCACATCTCGAGCCCCGAGGAGCGCAGCCGCGTTCCCGCGGTCGAGGACTTCTTCATCGACCTCGGCATGCCCGCGGACAAGGTGAAGAAGACGGTCAAGATCGGCGACTACGTCGTCATGCACGAGCCGTTCCTCGAGCAGCCCGAGTCGGTCGTCTCCAAGGCCCTCGACAACCGCTTCGCCTGCTGGACCGCGATCGAGGCGATCCGCAAGCTCGATCGCGCCAAGGGCGCCGCGGGCAAGCATGGCTGCGACATCGTGGTCGCGTTCACGGTGCAGGAGGAGGTCGGCCTGCGGGGTGCGGTGGTCGCCGCGAACCGCGTCGGTGCCGACTACGGCATCGGTCTCGACGTCACGCTCAGCTGCGACACGCCCGGCGTCCCGTCGACGCAGCGGGTCACCAGGCAAGGTGACGGCGCCGCGGTCATGGTGCAGGATTCCTCGATGATCTCCGACTACCAGCTGGTCGACGAGTTCTGCGCCGTCGCCCGCAAGCACCGGATCCCGCATCAGCGGTGCATCCTCGGTCGCGGTGGTCAGGACGGCGCGGCGATCCAGCGATCCGGCGGCGGTGCCCGTTGCGTGGCGCTCACCTCCGGCACCCGCTACATCCACACCGTCACCGAGTCGATGCGGAAGTCCGATGCCGAAGCCGCGGTCGATCTGCTCGCCGCGTGGCTCGCGCAGGCGAAGTGACGGTCATTCCCCGAGGATCGCCCGCGCGAGCTTCGCGGCGGGATCCTCGGCCGGTGGCGGGAACGCGACCCGCATCGCGTCGAGACGTGACCGCTCGGTGAGCAACTCGCCGAGCGTGGTCCTCAGACGCGCGATCGCGTCATCGCCGACGACCGGATCATCCAGCACAAGGGCGGCGCCGCGGGTCTCGAGCGGCGCAGCGTTGCGTGCCTGGTGACGGTCCTTGTGCCACGGATACGGAAGCACGATGGCGGGCGTCGCACTCGCGGCGATCTCCGCGACCGAACTCGCGCCGCCGCGACTGATCGCCAGATCCGCCGCGGACCACGCCAGCCCCATCTCGTCGAGGAACGGTCGCACCGTCGCGGGGACGCCGGCGTCGGCATAGGCGCGAGTGATCTCCTCGACATCGCCGCCCGCGAGATGCACGACCTGCCAGCCGTCGAAGGTCGCGGGCCGCTCGGCGAGCAGCGCGACCATGAAGCGGTCGATCGATCGTGCGCCCTGCGACGCGCCGGTCACCAGCAACGTCGGTCGATCCGGATCGAGTCCGAGCGTGCGTCGCGCGTCGGCGGGCGACGCCGTCGCGAGCACCGCACGCCGCAGCGGAACCCCGATCGGAGCGGCCGCAAGGTCGAGGTCGGTCTCGACCGCGGTGAAGACCCGCGACGCCCGCGCCGCGATCCAGCGATTCGCGCGGCCCGCGACCGCATCGAGATTCAGGAGATCGACCGGCACGCCGCGGCGCACCGCCTCGGCCACGACCGGCGGCGCGACGAAGCCGCCGAGCGCGACGACGCGGCATCGATCGACGTCTCCGAAGCGAGACGCCGCGATCCGCCGGGTCGCCCGCCATCCGCGGATGAATCGCCACGCCGCCGCCGGTCGCACCGACGGGCTGCGGGCGGGCGTCGGATCGAACGGCCAGTCGCCAGGCTCCAGCAGCAGCCGATCGACCGGACGGTCGGACACCAGGAATCGAATCTCGAGGGAAGGATCGAGGTCGCGAAGTCGCTCGGCGATCGCGACACCGGGGCCGACGGTGCCGCCGGTTCCTCCGCCCGCGAAGACCACCCGTCCAGGGCCGCCCGGCATCACGCCTCGCCGAGGACGAGGTTCGAGTCGGCGAACGTCGCTTCGGCGTCCTCTGGATCAGCGATCAACCCGGCCCGTTCGGCGACCTTCCAGGCGTGGCGGTCCATCGAGATCACGAGACCGAGCGAGAACGCGGTCAGGATCCAACCCGTCCCGCCCTGACTGACGAGCGGGAGCGCGATGCCCTTGGTCGGCGCGAGGCCTGTGACGACCGCGATGTTGATCGCGGCCTGCAGACCGAAGGTCAGGATGATGCCGAAGCCCAGCAGGCGGGAGAACGTCGGCACCGCGACCTCGGCGAGTTCGGGGTCCGCCCCCGCGGGCGACGACCGACCCGTGATGATCGACAGTCCGGCGAGCACCACGCCGGCGAGGATCATGATCAGAAGCGCCGCCCCGAAGATCCCGAGTTCCTCGCAGATGATCGCGAAGATGAAGTCGGTGTGATCGAACGGCAGGT
>CAYZSH010000415.1:0-2470 GCA_964481025.1 uncultured Isosphaeraceae bacterium | reverse complement strand
GGATGAAAGCGGGTGACCGGGATCGAACCGGCAACATTCAGCTTGGAAGGCTGACGCTCTACCAATTGAGCTACACCCGCAGAGCGACTGGGGAGGATAGCTTCGGGCTCATCCGCTCGCCACTGTTCGGGGAGTCGGAAGCGTCGGATCGGCTCACGCTCGAACTACCGGGCGGCCGCAGCCTTACTGGGGCGTTCCCTTGCGGACTCCTCGGCGACCGTCGGCTCCACCCACCGGATCTCGGTGCGATTGGCGCCGTCCGCCTTCCGCAACTCGACCCGTCCGGACATCTGGAGATTCCGGAGCGCGTTTCGGATCTGGGCTCTCGACCCACCGGCACAGGCGGCCAGCCGGACCTCGCTGTCGCCCGCCCTCCGATCGAACCGGAGCGATGCCATCACCGAAGCCCGCAGATCACCTCGCCAGTCGGCCCGGGCAACGAACTCCGGCCAGTGGTGCCGTATCCACTCGGGCGGACGCACCGCGTCGAACTTCAACTCCACCGGCTGCGCCCATCGTCGCCAACGCCTGGCGACGGCCGATGACCTCCCACGAACGATGGCGGCGATGGCCGGATCCTCGGCCGCCTCGACGAACAACGGCGAGGGATCGCTCGCGGGCGGCAGTCGGTCGACGATCGCATCGAACGGTCGCGGATGCAGGCCCAGTTGCGCCGTGTCGAGCAGCACTCCGAGCACCGGACGATCGCGTTCCTCGAGTTCGTCGGCGATCAACCTTCGAAGCCGGTGCTTGGCGACGAGTTCTCCATAGAGATGAAGCCATGTCGCCGCCATCACGTGCAGGCGAGACATCTTCGGCAACGTGCGCGCCGTGTCCAGGAGCAGACGTTCGAGATCGAGCTGGTCGGCGCGACCCACGCGCCCCACGCATCCCGGAATGGCGATGCCGATCGAACGCCAGTCCGCCAGCACCTGATCAATGGTTCGAGTCATCGCGGCCCCTCACCCAGAAGCGCCGCCAGCAACAGCCGAGCATCCCTGACGATGGCGCGCGAGGTCCCCGACTTCTCGAGCCTGACGAAGTGCGAACGAAGGAATGACTCATCGTGACGGTCGACACCCATGGCTCGGAGGTCCTCGATGTCCTGGTCTCGCCCGGCGACGATCTTCATGGCGATGAGGTCGATGCGACTCGCGGCATGAAAACGAATGCCGTTCCATGTCGCCACCGCCACCCGCCGTGTTCGCCAACCGGCGGGAAGCAGGTCCCGACGGATCTGAACATCAGCGTTGAACCAACGAGATGGAAGACCAAGTTCCCGTCCGACTCGATCGGCCGCCGACTCCAACAGGTGCAGCGCCTCGGGCGGTGTGACGACCATGACATCACAGTCCAGAGTGACGCGTTCCGGCGCCAACAATCCAGTCACCATGGCCGCACCTCCCCCGACCAGAAGCACTTCGACGCCACCGGGGACATCGCGGCTGAAGCGCATGAACTCCTGAGCAAGCCGAGACAACGCAAGGTCGAGACGCGGCGCGTCGAATGAACCTGACACGACCCCGGACTCCGAAGGCGGCCCCCTCGAAGTGACGTTCTGATCATACAGTTGGCCGAGGTGGAATCAAGCGTGCCGGCCGAAAGACGTTTCGATCGCCGCGATCCGTGCCACCCACGCGTCGGACTCGCGTCCGCCGGCCCCACCCCCCCGCATCGTGGTGGCCCTCACATCCCGATCGCGACCACCGCCATGATGCCCGCCCCAGCCGTCGCGGCGGCCGGGCGGGCGGGGCGTTTCGCACCGCCGGTGAAGAACTCCTCGCGGACGATGCCGAGCGTCGCGAGCAAGAGAAACGTGCCCGCGGCGATGCCTTTGAACCACACCTCCGCGGCCGACCCGTCGCCGATCAGACTGCCGATCGCGCCGCCCTGTCCTGCGACGATCAACGCAGCCGACTCGGAGTCGGCGTCGGCTCGCCCCGCTTCGATCGCGGTCGGCACCATCCGCTCGAGTCCGAGCAGGAGCAGGAACGCCGCGGTCGTGATCGCGTACGCCGCGGGAACCGACCACCGCGATGGCGATCACGACACCAATCAGCAGAGCGACGCCGGCGGCCTGCGCCACCGGCGTCGAGTCTGCCATCATCATCACGAGCGACAGGATCATCCCTCCAAGTACGGGACGATCTGCCGCTCGGGTCTCGATCAGTTCGCAGTCGCGGCCGCGGCCTGCTCGACCGCCTGCTTGATCGCGCTGAAGTCGACCTGCACTCCGGGGTCGTCGCTGATCCACGCATAGCAGACCTTGCCGTCTCCACCGACGACGAACGCCGCCCGCTTGGTGACGCCCTTGAGACCCATGAGATCGTCATGCAGGGCGCCCCACTCGGCGGCCACCGTCTTGTTGAAGTCGCTCAGCAGCGGGAACGGGAGATTCTCGACCTCGCGGAACTTCGCATTGGTGAACGGACTGTCGATCGAGACGCCGTAGACGCTCGCGCCCATGCCG
>CAYZSH010000414.1:0-2472 GCA_964481025.1 uncultured Isosphaeraceae bacterium | reverse complement strand
GGTCGTCGAGTATCCGCGGGGCGACGGCATCAGCGTCACCGGCGGCTTCGTGTACCGAGGCTCCGCCCGTCCCGAGGCGCGTGGCGTCTACCTGTACGCGGACTACCGCAGCGGTCGCATCTGGGGCATCCGAGCCACCGATGGCGTGCTCGAGGAAGGACCGGTCGAGGTCGCGCGGCTCCGCAACTCGCTCATCTCGAGTTTCGGTGAGGACGCCGACGGCGAGCTCTGGATCTGCACCTTCGAGGGCGATGAGGTCCCCGGACATGGCGCGATCTGGCGTTTCACCGGTCCGCTCGAGCGGACCGTCGCGGATGCGAGGAGCACCGACCGACCGTGACCGCGACATCGGGCGAGTCGGTGGCGAATTCGTGGCAGGGATGCGTCGAGTGCGCGTCGGTGTTCACGGCGCGTCAGGCTGATCTCGATGATCGACGGCGTCGGGTGCGGTGTCCCGAGTGCGGACACGCGGTGGCGGGTTCGCGGGATCTGGCGGCGTCGCGTCGCCGGACCGCGGCTTTCGCGTTGGCGGCACTGGCGCTGTACCCGCCCGCGGTGCTGCTTCCGATCATGCGGATCGACCGACTCGGATCCTCGCACGAGACCGGCGTCATCGACGGCGTGGCCACGCTGGCGGCCGATGGTCACGGGTGGCTCGCGCTGCTCGTCGTGACGTGTTCGGTGATCGTGCCGATCCTGAAGTTGCTCGGCTTGTTCATCATCTCGACGACGCATCTTCCGGTGTCCGCCGCCGGTCGTCGACGAACGCGGCACTGGGTCGAGCGACTCGGGCGCTGGGGCATGCTCGACGTGTTGCTCGTCGCGGTGCTGGTGTCGGTGGTCAAGCTCGGCGATCTCGTGCGGATCGAACCGGGAGAGGGCGCGGCGATCTTCGCCGCGATGGTCGCCTGTTCGCTGCTCGCCTCGGCGGTGTTCGATCCGCGGGCGGTTCGATTGGAGACGCGATGAGCGACGTTTCACCGGAGACGACCGAGGGGCCTGGTACCGGGATTCGCGCCGCGATCGTCGAGGATCGCTGGTCGGGAGGTTTCGGCATCGTCTGGCTGGTGCCGCTTGCGGCGCTGCTCGTGACCGTGCTCGTCGGCTGGCGGGCGTGGCAGACGCGTGGCATTCGCGTGACGGTCGACTTTCCGGTGGCGCACGGACTTCGCGCCGGCGATCCGGTGCGATCGCTCGGCGTCGATGTCGGCGTGGTGCACGATGTCTCGATCGTCGATGCCGACGAGCATGCGGAACGTGATGCGACGTCGATTCCGGCGGTTCGCGTGCTTCTCGCGATCGACCGGGACGCGCGGGGCTTGCTGCGAGCGGACTCCCGGTTCTGGATCCAGCGGCCGCAGGTCGACTTCGACGGCGTCGAGGGGCTCGATACGTTGACGGGATCGCGCTACGTCGGACTCGATCCCGGGGCGGGTCGTCCGCTCCTCGGACCGTTCACCGGCCTCGACACGCCTCCCGTGCTCGAGGATGGGGCGGGCGAAACCGGTGGACTCGACATCGTGCTCGAGTCGCGGGATCGCGCGGGCATGCGGCCGGGTGGCACCGTCGGCTATCGCGGCGTCGTGGTCGGTCGCATCCTCGATGTGTCGCTCTCGAGTGACGCGCGTCGCGTCGAAGCCCGGGTGCGAATCGAACCGCGATACGCGCCGCTGGTTCGAGCGGGCACGCGGTTCTTCTCGACGAGCGGCATCGGACTCGAACTCGGATTTCAGGGCCTTCGGGCGGACATCGAATCGCTCGAGAGCGTGGTGACCGGTGGCGTCGGACTCGCCACGCCGCCCGACGCCGGTGAGCGTGCCGTGACGGGGGCACGCTTCGAGCTGGCCGAGCGACCCGAGGCGTCATGGCTTGCCTGGCAGCCGCGGATGGCGGTCGGCGTCGTCGGATTCGAGGAGCCCGAGCGTCATCGCGCGGTGCTGCGGTACCGGGTCGGATTGCTCGGCCGCGAGCGGACGCGATCGGGATGGGCGGTGATGACAAAGAGCGGCGAGCTCGTGCTTCCGGCGAGCCTCGTGAACGCACCGGAGGACGCGCGTGACGCGAAGCTCGAGATCGGCGGCCGCGCGGTTCCGCTCGCGGACCTCGGTGCCGTCGTCGGCACCGAAGGACTGGTCGCGGGTTCGGCAGTGGGGCGGATCGCGGCGCAGACGGTGCAGACGACGTTCGAGATCGAGTCGGCATCGGCGAGTTCGATGCAGGTCGCTGGAGGCGTCCCGGAGGCCGAGGTGACGCTCCTCGTGCACCGGGATCCGGGCTCGGAGCCACTCCCGATCCCCGGCCACCGCTGGCGAGAGGAAAACGGCGGAATCCTGATCGATGCGGGGACGGGCCTGACCGATATCGACGACGGAGCGCCCGTCACCGACGGAAGCACCGGCCGACTGATTGGAGTGCTCGCCGTGATCGACGGCGAGACCCGCGTGGCCGTGCTGGCGGGCGAGTGATGTGGAG
>CAYZSH010000413.1:0-2482 GCA_964481025.1 uncultured Isosphaeraceae bacterium | reverse complement strand
CGGGGACGTGCCGCTGCAGTTCGATGTAGAAGCGCGGCTCGCCGTCGGGGCCCGGTGTGAACGTCTCTGCGTGCCACCTCGCCTCGGCGACCGCGAGATCCCAGTGCCCCTGATCGTCGGTGCGGACGTAGTTGGTCAGGTGATGCGCGATCGAGGATCCGAGGTGACCGTTGATCGCGACGAGGCCCGCGTTCCACTGCGCGAGCGTCGACTTGTCCATGCGGGGCTTGTAGTAGAAGCCCTGCAGGTACGCGTCGGAACTGAGCCGCATGAGGTTGCGCCAGCCTTCGAGGTCGAGGGCCAGCAGCACGAGGTGGAATCCGCCGTCGGCCACACCGGTGTGCGTGCGATCGTGTCGATCGCCCGGCCGCCCGTCGCGATCCGGGGCGACATACGCCTCGATGCCGAGGATCGGCTTGACGCCGGCCTCGCGGGCGGCGGCGTGGAACTCGAAGGCGGCGTGCAGGTTGCCGTGGTCGGTGACCGCGACCGCGTCCATCCCGAGTTCCTTGACCCGGGCGACCAGCTTCTTGATGCGGTTGCCGCCGTCGAGCAGCGAGTACTCGCTGTGCAGGTGGAGGTGGACGAACGGGGGTGAACTGTCGGCGCCGGAATCGGAGTCGGCGACGACGGCATCCTTCGGCTTCCTGGTCTTGGCGGTCATTCCGGCGGCTCCATCCTTGGACCCCGGCATCCTATCCCCTCGGCAGGCCCATCCCCGCTGGTCGACCGGTGATCCACGACGACCTCTGCGAAGGTCCCCGACGACCTAGACTCTCCCCATGTTCACCGGCGACCCCCGCCAGCACGTGCACGTGGTCCGGATCATGTCCGCAGGCCGTCGCATGCACGATGGCTGGCGTCGAGTGGACGGCGGCGGGCCGGTTCAACGGGTTCTCGCCGGAGCCGCGGTGCTGCTGCTGGCGGTGCCGATGCTGGTGATCCTCGCCCTCGCGGTGCTCACGATCGTGGTGGTCGGGATGGCGGCAGGTCTGGTCGCCTGGCTGTTCGGCGGACGCCCGCGGGTCGTCGATCCGAACGCTGGAAGAGAGAACGTCAGGGTCATCCGGCGCGACACCTGACCCCCCCTACTGCTCCAGCCACCACGTCCGAAGCGTCCTCGCCACCGGTCCGGGCTCGCCCCCGCCGATCGACTCCCGCTCGAGTCCGACCACGGGCAGCACACCCCAGCTGGAGTTGGTGAGCAGCACCTCGTCGGCCTGCAGGACGTCCTGGATCCCGAGCATCTCGCGACGAACGAGCCGCCCCTCGCCCGCGGCCCAGCCGAGCACTTCCTCCCGCACGATGCCGGGCAGCACCGGCGACGGCAATCCACCGTCGGGCTCCTCCCCGCGGGCGATCGGAGTGATGAACTCGTCATCCTTCACGAGGACGACGTTGCTCACGCATCCTCCCGCGAGATGGTTGGACACCTGGAACCAGAGCGCCTCGGACGCGCCCTTGCCGGCGGCGGCCTGCAGTTCCGACAGCCGTGACCAGTAGTTGAGCGTCTTGTGCGAGGCGAACGGGTCGAGCGGATTCGACCGCGCGTCGGCCACGACGACCCGGACGCCCTTGTCGAAGAGTTCGTCGGGGTACGCGGTCGCGGGCTGCGCGACCACCATGATCGTCGGATCGTGGTCGCCGCCGCCGCCCTGCAGCAGATTGAGATCACCGCCGGTGATCGTGACCCGAACCCGCGACGTCTCGTGCCCGGCCGCCTTCACCGTCCGGTGGATCGCCTCGGCCAGCGCGTCTGAACGAAGGCGCGAACTGAGCCGCAGCGCCTTGAGCGAGCCGTCGAGGCGATCGAGATGCTGCAGCAGATGCACGACCCGGTCGCCCCGGGCGGCCAACGTCTCGAAGACGCCGACCGCATGCTGGAATCCCGCATCGAACGCGGAGACCCGGGCCTCCTCAGGCGTCATCAGATCACCGTTCAACCACACCGCCGTCATCACGTGTCTCCAGACTGCAGATCGTCGGACTCCCGACTCGATTCGGACTGCTCGACCGCCACGAGCTGCGGCGGACGCCCCACCCAGGTCAGCGTCACGAGCCGACCTTCCGCACCTCGAACCTCGACCCGAATGGTCTGGACACCGTCCAGATCGACCCGATCCACCGATCCCAGCGTCCGCGGCGTCGCCAGCCCTCGGATCGCCACGACCGCGGCGTCGACCACGATGTCCGGGCCGCGGTCTGCGATCGTTCGGCCCGCCTCGACGTCGGCAAGGAAGGTCCGAGTCGCCTCGACCACCTCGGCCGCCCATGCCTCAAGGTGCCGCTCCCGCGCCAGCAACGTGATCCCGACCGCCACGGTGGCGACCAGCAGGATGCCTCGACGCCAGGAAAGATTGCGAGCGACCCTCCGAATCATGGCGACGAGTGTACGCGTCACCCGTCGCAGGACCGGATCGCGCCTCCAGCACTTCTGAGATGATGACCGCGTGAGCCGATCCGATTCACGAGCCCGGCGGAC
>CAYZSH010000412.1:0-2488 GCA_964481025.1 uncultured Isosphaeraceae bacterium | reverse complement strand
ATCTCCTGCTCACCTCACTCCTGCTCTCCTGATCTCGCCGCAGGCGTCACACGTCGAGGTTCTTCACCTCGAGCGCGTGCTTCTCGATGTACGTCCGCCTGGCCTCGACGTTCTCGCCCATGAGCGTCGAGAAGAGGGCGTCCGCCTCGCTCGCCGCGTCCCAGCTCACGCGAAGAAGCGTGCGGGCCTCGGGATCCATCGTGGTCTCCCAGAGCTGCAGCGCCTCCATTTCACCGAGACCCTTGAAGCGCTTGACCTCGATGCCACGCCGGCCGACGTCCTGCATCGTCTTCACGATCGCAGGCACGTTCGCCGCCTCGACGAGTTCGCCTTCGGCACCCTCCTCGGCCTTCTTCGAGTTCGTGACCAGCCACCCGTACCGGGTCGGGAGTCGTTCGCCGGTGACCGCCTCCTCCTGGACGAGCGCCCAGTCGGCGATCGCGACCTGGAACTCGACGAGTTCGCCGATGATGCGGTCGATCTCGCGGTTCTCGTGCAGCTCGCGAAGCGTGGCGAGCGTCTCGGGATCGGGCTTCGGTGCGGTGGCGTCGTCGGTCGGGACATCGACGACGAGACCGTGCTCGCCGATGAACGCGAGGGCGTCCCGCTCGGTCCAGAAGAACCGCTCGCCCGCGTTCCACCGCACGTGGAAGCGCGGGAGACGCTCTTCGCGATCGGGGTCGTCGGCTCGCGTCACGAGCAGGTCGGTGAACAGGATGCCGCGCCGCTGTGACACGGTCACGAGTTCGTCGAGTCGTTCCAGTCGCCGCAGCAGTCGGCGGGCGTCCTCGCCGTCGACGCGATGCCGGATCGAGCCGTCCTCCTCGCGCACCACGAAGATCGCGTGCTGCAGGGCGAGGTCGGTGAGCACCTCGTTCATGCGGCGATCGTTGAGGACGTACTGCGCCTTCTTGCCGCGGACGACCTGGTACAGCGGCGGCTGCGCGATGTAGACGTGGCCGCGGCGCACGAGCTCGGGCATCTGACGGAAGAAGAACGTGAGCAGCAGGGTGCGGATGTGCGAACCGTCCACATCGGCGTCGGTCATGATCACGATGCGGCCGTAACGGAGCTTCGAGACGTCGAAGTCCTCGCCGATGCCGCACTGCAGCGCCTGGATGAGCGTGCGGATCTCCTCGAAACCGAGAACCTTGTCGAGCCGCGCCTTCTCGACGTTGAGCAGCTTGCCACGCAACGGCAGGATCGCCTGCGTGACGTGATCGCGGCCGCCCTTCGCGCTGCCACCTGCGGAATCACCCTCGACGAGGAAGATCTCGGTGGCCGCGACGTCGCTGCTCGAGCAGTCGGCGAGCTTGTGGGGCATGCCGCCGGAGTCGAGGGCGCCCTTGCGCTTGATGAGTTCGCGGGCCTTGCGGGCGGCTTCGCGGGCCTGCGCCGCGAGCACGGCCTTCTGGGCGATCTGCTTCGCTTCGCCCGGGTGCTGGTCGAGCCAGGCGCCGAGACCATCGGCGACGAGCTGGCTCACGAAGCCTTCGGCCTCCTGGTTGAGCAGCTTCTCCTTGGTCTGGTTGTTGAACTGCGGATCGGCGATCTTCACGCTCACGATCGCGGTCAGACCTTCGCGAAGGTCGTCGCCGCTCGGGGTGAGATCCTTGAGCAGGTTGTTCTTCTTCGCGTACCCGTTGATCGTGCGGGTGAGGGCGGTCTTGAAGCCCTGCACGTGCGTTCCGCCGTCGGGGTTGAAGATGTTGTTGCCGAAGGCGAGCAGGTTCTCGCTCGTCGAGTCGGTGTACTGCATCGCGACCTCGGCGCGGATCTTGAGATCCTCGTCCGCCGCCTCGAGGTGGATGATCGGACTGTCGGCCCGCTTCGCCGCGTTGAGGTGCGCGACGTACGCGAGCAGGCCGCGCTCGTCGTGGTAGGTCTCCTCGCGGATGCGGCCGCTCTCGTCGACGCGTTCGTCGATCAGTCGGATCACGACGCCCGAGTTGAGATACGCGAGTTCGCGCAGTCGGTGCTGCAGCGTCTCGAAGCGGAACTCGGTCTCGGGGAAGATCTGCGGGTCGGGCTTGAACGAGATGCGGGTGCCGTTGCGACCCGACGGGATGTCCTCGACGCCGTCCTTCTTCACGTCGTGCAGCGGCTCGGCGACCTCGCCGCGGGCGAAACCGATGCGCTTGACGCCGCCGTCCTTCGCGACTTCGACGTGCGTCCATTCCGAGAGCGCGTTCACGCACTTGACGCCGACGCCGTGCAGACCGCCCGAGACCTTGTACGCGTTGTCGCCGAACTTGCCGCCCGCGTGGAGCTGGGTCAGGATCACCTCGACCGCGGGGCGGCCGTCGATGAGCGGGTTCTCGTGCTTCATCGGGCCGGTCGGCATGCCGCGGCCGTCGTCGGTCACGGTGCAGGAACCGTCCACGCCGAGTCGCACCGTGACGCGGGTCGCGAAGCCCGCCATCGCCTCGTCGATCGCGTTGTCCACGCACTCGTAGACGAGATGGTGCAACGCGTTGAGCCCGGTGCC
>CAYZSH010000411.1:0-2491 GCA_964481025.1 uncultured Isosphaeraceae bacterium | reverse complement strand
GTCGTCGCCTCGATCGCTTCTCCGACGATCGTCAGATGTCCGATCTTCCGGCCCGGCCGCGGCGCCTTGCGGTAGTCGTGCCAGAAGGCACCGCCATCCGGTGCGGTCGCCTGCGGGTCGCCCTGCTTGTCGATGGCGTGGACGTGTTCCGATGCCAGCGACGCGTCGTCGGGTCGTCCGCCGATCCCGTTCAGCATCACGGCGTGCGGGAATCGCGGTGCCGTCGAGCCGAGCGGCAGTCCCGCGACCGCCCGCATGTGATTCTCGAACTGGCTCGTCTCGGCGTGCTCGATCGTGAGATGGCCGCTGTTGTGCACCCGCGGCGCGATCTCGTTGACGAGGACGTCGTCGCCGACCACGAAGAACTCGACCGCGAGCACGCCGACGTGTTCGAGAGCGGTCGCGATGGTCGTGGCGTGACGTCGCATCGCGTCCGTCGCGGTCTCGGAGATCGCGGGGTCGGGAACGACGCTTCTGCGCAGAATCCCATCCGCGTGATGATTTCGCGACGGCGTCCACGTCCGCGTCTCTCCATCGACGCCGCGGACCACCAGCACGCTCGCCTCGAGATCGAACGGCACCATCGCCTCGGCGATCGCCGGGGCGCCCGCGAGATCCGCGAGCGCCGCGGGAGCTTCCTCGCGGCTGTGCACGCGGGACTGTCCCTTGCCGTCATAGCCGCCGCGACGCGTCTTCAGGATCGCGGGCACGCCGACCGCGTCGAGCGCCGCCGCGAGATCCTGCGGTCCGCCGATCGCGGCGAACCGCGGCACCGGGATGTCGAGGGCCGCGATGAACCGCTTCTCGACGAGTCGGTCCTGCGCGACGTCGAGAGACTTCGGGCCCGGACGAACCGGGAGCAGTGACGCCAGATGCGCGGCCGCGGAGGCGGGAACGTTCTCGAACTCGTAGGTGACGACGTCCACCTCGGTCGCGAGTCGGTCGAGCGCGGCGAGATCGTCGTAGTCGGCGCGGATCCGCGGGCCGATCATGTCCGACGGACACGACTCTGCCGGGTCGAGGAAGGTGCAGCGGATGCCGAGTCGCCGGGCCGCGATGCCGAGCATCCACCCCAGTTGTCCGCCTCCGAGCACGCCGATCGAACGGACCGACTCGGTCACGACCCAGACTCCCCGGCCCGAGGATCGGGGTGCGCAAGCACGTCGTCGGTCTGGCGTCGCCGCCACGTCTCCAGCCGGTCGCGGACCTCGGGGTCCCGCAATCCGACGATCGAGGCCGCGAGGAGTCCGGCGTTCACGGCACCGGCCCGGCCGATCGCCAGCGTGCCGACCGGAATGCCCGCGGGCATCTGGACGATCGAGAGCAGCGAGTCCATGCCGGAGAGCGTCTTCGACTGGACGGGCACGCCGAGGACCGGCAGGGCGGTCTTCGCGGCGACCATGCCGGGGAGATGAGCCGCGCCGCCGGCACCCGCGATGATCACGTCGAGGCCGCGAGCGGCCGCGGTGCCGGCGTATTCGAAGAGGAGGTCGGGGGTGCGGTGGGCGCTGACCACCCGGGTCTCGTGGGGCACGCCGAGGGTCTCGAGCGTCTCCACGGCATGACGCATCGTCTCCCAGTCGCTCTTGGAACCCATGATCACGCCCACGCGGGGCGGAACGCCGTCGGGGGAGGACTCGCTCATGCGGCGGATCCTACCCGCGGCCCCGGCGGAGCGACCGTCGTGCCCGGTACGATGACGCACCTCATGTCCAGCATCACCCTCAACAACGAGCCGGTCGCCCTCGTCGAGCAGGACCGGGAGACCTTCCGGAAGTTCACCGAGCTCTGCTTCCCGCAGTGCGTCTCGATGCTTCAGATCCCCAAGGAGCATCGCTACATCGCGATGCTTCCGGCGAGTTACCTGATTCGTCGCCGCCGCGAAGGGGCCGAGTGGACCGACCCGATGGTGCAGGTCGCCCTCTGGAACCTCCACGACCTCGGCGTGCAGCGGATGTCCTTCGGTGCCGAGGCCGCAGCCGCCACGCCCGAGGAGTCGCGTCCGCAGGGTGATCCCGAGGACTTCGTCCGCTTCGACAAGGCCGAGGCCACCGACATGGCGCACGGCCGTCCGACGTCGGTCAACTTCTCGACGGTCAAGAGCGGCCGCGCCTTCATCGCGGCCCTCAACAACGTCATCCACCGCGTCTTCACCCTGAACGGCGAGGTCTTCGACGTCGGCATCCAGCCGCGGCCGGAACTCGAGAAGGCCGCCCAGCAGGTCCATGGATCGCGGCAGAACAACGAGGGGCTCCTCTTCGCGACCGCCCGAGCCCTCGGCGCGCACATCCGTCAGGGCCGCACCCGCGAGGACGTCGAGGTCCGCTGCGTCATCGAACTGCTCACCAACATGGGCTGCGTGGGCGTGATGGTCGATCCCGACGCGGGGAAGATGACGTTCACGAACTTCAGCACCATGGCGGCCCTCTCCAGCGCGCTCCTGCAGGGGCTCGGCTGGGATCAGCTCAAGGAGATCCGCAAGAACGTGGAG
>CAYZSH010000410.1:0-2503 GCA_964481025.1 uncultured Isosphaeraceae bacterium | reverse complement strand
ATGTCGAGCTTGGTCATGATCTGCGTGACGTGCTTGTCGACCGTCTTCACGCTGATGTGCATGAGCGGCGCGATCTCCTTCTTCGCGAGGCCCTTGGCGACGTATCGCAGGGTCTCGAGCTCGCGGGAGGACAGTTGGGAGAGTCGCGAATCGCCGCCGTTGCGGCCACCGCTGGCGAGCCGCTGCTGAATGGTCGGCGAGTAGTAGTTCCGGCCTGCGAGGGTCTCGCGGATGGCGGTGATGACGTCACCGGGCTCGTCGCCCTTCGAGACGAAGGCGTTGACGCCCGCGGCCTTGGCCCGCTCGATCGCCCCGTCCGAGTCGTTGACGGTCAGGAAGACGACCTTGGCGTTCGGTTGGATCTGCCGAACCTCGCCCGCCGCCTGGAAGGCGTCGATGCCGGGCATGTTGATGTCCAGCACCACGACGTCGGGCCGCAGGGTCGCGGTCAGGCGAAGGGCCTCGTCCGCGGACCCGACGTCGGCGATGACGTCGAGTTCCGCCGAGGTGTCGAGAAGGTTCACGACGGATGCTCGAATGAGTGGGTGATCGTCGGCGACGATCACCTTGTACGACTGGGTCATCAGGTTCCTCTCGCGGTGCGAAACCCCGGCGAACCATCGGATGGTAGCGGCGGAGGCATGAATCTGCCCCATCCGGGGACGATCCGCGGATCCCGGAAGGGCATCCGGCCAATGGGGTGTCTTCCCATTCAGCAAGACCGGTGGGCGCCCGAATCCCCGCTCTCGATGCCACCGGGGCGGATTCAGGCGGGCGAATTCGTCCGAACCGGGAGGACGGGGTGTTCACCCGATGGTGAGCAACCCACACTTTGAGTTTCATACCTGACATCGAAGACCGTCCGGAGAGGCAGGTGGAACCGGACGGACAACACGGTGGACAGCACGACCGCTTCAGGTGAGAGCTGCGGACGTGCAGGCGGGCCCCCCCGCCGACAACAGGAAGGCAGTGCCAGACATGGATGATCAGGTGGAACCCGCGACCACGTCTCGTCGCAGTCAGATCGTTCTTGACCTCTTCGAGGCCTACTACGACCGCGTGTACGCGTTCGCCCGAAAGTCGGCGGAGCCGGCGGTGGCCGAAGACGCGACTCAGGAGGCGTTCATCCGCCTCCTCCAGCACCCTCGCCTCGAGGAGCTGGAGATCTCGATCAGCTATCTGCTCAAGATCGTGCACAACATCCTTCGTCGTCGTCACAGCCGCTCCGTGCGGCTTCGCGAGATCCTCGACGAGCAGGTGACCCCGCGGGAGCGTCGCCGCCACGAGGAGGAGCCATTCCCCTTCGAGCACCCGACGAGCGAGACGCTCGCCGACGTTGGCTCGCTGGAGCGGGCCTTCTCGCGACTCACCGATGACGAGCGGGATGCCCTCCGCCTGATCGTCTGCGAGGGCCGCAGCTACGCCCATGCCGCTCGGAGCCTCGGGGTCTCGGTCACCACGATCAACAACTGGAAGCACCGCGGGCTCGGCAAGCTCCGGCGTCACCTGCAGGCCGAGCAGATCTTCGGCGCGTTCCCCGAGTCCCGCCACGCTCGCACCGGCTGAGCTGGATTCGTCCCCGAATCCGAACGCATGTCCGCCGCCCCGCAAGTCCCACCGGCTTGCGGGGCGGTGTTTCTGAGGTCGAACCGGTCAGGAAGGCCAAGAGAACGGGTTCGGGCGGCTATGCTGCTCCCCACGGCGGTCATGGCGATCGCCGGTCCCTCCTCGCCGGAACCTGCGAATGCGTGACGAGGATCCGAGCGACGACGATCTCGACCGGTTCGCCGGCGAGATCGGGTTCTGCCCGGACTGCGGTGCGGAGATCTGGGATGAGGCGTGGCAGTGTCCGCACTGCCACGCGGTCGTCGAAGGACGGGTCGCCCGCGACCGCCCCGATCCGGTCGGAAGTTCCGTGGCCCGTCGCTCCGTGATCGCGTTGGTCGTGATCATCGTCATCGTGCTCGTCCTCATTCAACTCGGCTGATCGGGCCCGCGCCCGCAGTCCGGAGACCCAGACCGTCATGCCCAGAACGCCCTCCGCGATGATCGAACTCGGGACCCCCTGCCCCGACTTCCGACTTCCGGCCCCCGACGGCAGCCTCCACGGCATCGCCGACGCCGAAGGCGCCCCCGCGGTCCTCGTCGTCTTCCTCTGCAACCACTGCCCGTTCGTGCAGCACGTGGCCGACAGCCTCGCCGAACTGACGAAGACGTGGCAGGCGGAGGGGCTCGTGACCTTCGGCATCCAGTCCAACGACATCGAGACTCACCCGCAGGACGGCCCCGAGGCGATGGCCGAGGAGTCGATCCGTCGCGGCTACGCGTTCCCGTACCTGCTCGACGCCGACCAGTCGGTGGCGAAGGCGTTCGGGGCCGAGTGCACGCCCGACTTCTTCCTCTACGACGGCGACCGCCGACTCGTCTACCGAGGCCAGTTCGACGAGACCCGCCCCGGCGAAGGCGAGCCGCACGGCGCCGACCTCGAGTGCGCGATCGAAGC
>CAYZSH010000409.1:0-2510 GCA_964481025.1 uncultured Isosphaeraceae bacterium | reverse complement strand
GAGGATCGTGCATGACGTGCGTCGAGATGCCGGACTCGTGCAGCCAGTGCTCGGCCCCCATGAACGTTCCATTCTCGCCGATGACGACCCGCTTCACCTTGTAGAGCACCGCGGTGCCGGTGCACATGGAGCACGGGCTCAGCGTGGAGACGAGCGTGAGCTCCCGCCAGTCACGTCGACGCCCGGCATTCCGCAGACAGACCATCTCCGCATGAGCGGTCGGGTCGCCGGTCTGAACCCGCTCGTTGTGACCGGAGGACACGATGTCGCCGTCCTCGGTGATGAGCGCCGAACCGATCGGAATCCCACCCTCGCTCCAGCTCTTCTCCGCCATGCGGATCGCCTCGTCGAGTCCCTTCTGCATGATCTCGTGCAGCATGCGTGGTCTCCGATGCACCTTCCGGGGAATCAGGCCCGATACCTCGATCGGGCCTCCCCTTCGGGAACGTGCGCACCCTACCCTGTCACCCACCGCCCGCGTCTTCGAGACCAGGACTCTCTCATGTCGAGCAGCACTTCCGAGACCCGACCTCCCGTTCGATCGTGGACCAGCCGTGAACTGGATCCGACCGAACTGCCGGTGATCGCGGAGCTCTACGAGAATCTTGGAAGACTGAGTCTCGCCGAACGCCCGGAGCAGGTCACCCCGCTGGTCGGGCGGACGACCCGCCGCACCGCCCCCATCGACGGCTTCCTCTCGCTCTCGACCCGGGGTCTCGAACCCGGCCGGTTCCGGATCACCCGATCCGCCCTCGACGATCTCGGGGAGCTCGAAGCGGTGAAGGACACGTGGACGAATCCCGACGCGTTCCCCGTCCACGACTCGGGCGTGCTCTCGGACATCGTCCGGGGCGGCCGCCCTTGTGTGCATCTGGATCTGCGGGTCGATGACGATCCCGTCTTCGGTGATCGTCTGGCGAGATTCGGATCGCTCGTCGCGATCCCGCTGCTCGACGGCGGCGAGCCTCTGAACTGGGCGATCTTCTTCCGCATCGACACCGATGGGTTCACGCTGCTCGATCTCGAGCAACGGATGCTCATGTCGAATCTCGTCGGCGGCACGGTGCGGATCCTGCGGGCGAAGCAGGAGGTCCGTCGCGCCCACGACGCCCTGCATCGCGAAGTCGATCGGATCGCGGAGATCCAGCGGTCGTTCATGCCCCGCAGCCTTCCGTCGCTCCCGGGCTGGACGCTGGCCGGACGATTCGAGACGCACGGGGTCGCAGGCGGCGATCTCTGGACCGCGCGCGAACTCGAGGACGGCCGCCTCGCCCTCGTGGTCGCGGATGCGTCCGGTCACGGCCCCGCGGCGACGGTGATGGCGGCGATGACCCATGCGGTGTTCCATTCCGCCGACTGCACCGATCTCGAGCCCGGGTGCATCGCCACGAAGATCAACCGCTATCTCGCTCGTTGGCAGGTCGCCGGCGCGTTCGTCACCGCGATGGTCGGCGTGCTGGATCCGGCGTCGGGCGAACTGAGCTACGCGCTGGCCGGACATCCGCCGGCACTGCATCGACCGTTCGGGGTCGAACATTCCGACGGAATCCGCCGCCTCGATGCGGTCGGTGGTCCCCCGCTCGGGATTCTCCAATCGATGACCTACGAAACAGGTCGCACCCGGATCGAGCCGGGGGACACACTGGTGCTCGCGACCGACGGCATCCTCGAGGCTCGATCTCCCGAGGGCCGGCAACTCGGCGAGGCGGGCCTGATCGAGGCGATGCTCTCCTGCCCGGGCCACGCGGACTGCACGCTTCGTCGGATCGAGATGGCCGTGCACGCGTTCGAGGGCGACCGCCACGCCGACGACGATCAGACCCTGGTCGTTCTGCATCGCAACCCCCCCGAGTCCGGTCCCGGGTCGTAGACTCTGGAGCCATGGACGAGCCGACCCGATCCGCCTCGCTTCTGCATGCCCCGGTCGAACGCCGGTGGATGGTCCTGCACACCCGCGCTCGTCAGGAGAAGGCGGTCGCCCGCCACCTCGAAGCCGCGGGTGTCCAGCACGACCTGCCGCTGATCGAACGCGTCACCGTCACCCGGGGCCGCAAGCACCGCTCCGAAGTCCCGCTCTTCACGGGCTACGTCTTCGTCAAGGGCGAGAAGCAGGACGCCTACGACGCGATCGCCACCAAGCGGGTCGCGAGTTTCATCGAGGTACGCGATCAGGACCGACTCGAGGAGGAGCTCGCTCGGATCCATGCCGCCCTCGACAGCGGCCTCCCGATCGAAGAGTTCCCGCAACTGGCGATCGGCCAGCGTGCCCGCGTCACCAAGGGCCCGCTCATGGGCACCGAGGGGATCGTCATCGAAGAGGCGCGACGAACCTGCCTGGTGCTGCACGTCGAGATCCTCGGTCGCGGCGCGAGCGTCGAGATCGAACGCGATCTGCTGGAGCCGGTGGAGGACTAGGGTGGGATCGGGAATCGAAACTGGAGGGCGTCAGCCGCCCCGCTGAGCCGCTCCCCGCCTTGCGGGGAGCTGTCGCCGAAGGCGACTGAGGGGTC
>CAYZSH010000408.1:0-2511 GCA_964481025.1 uncultured Isosphaeraceae bacterium | reverse complement strand
CCCATGATCCCGCGGCTCCTGCAGACCGAGCTTCAGACCCAGCTGACCGAGTTCCCCGTCGTCACCGTGCTGGGCCCGCGGCAGGCGGGCAAGACCACGCTCGCGCGAATGACCCTGCCCGACTTCGACTACGTCTCGCTCGAAGACCCCGAGACCCGCGCCATCGCGACCGAGGATCCGCGGGGGTTCCTCCGACGCCATGGCGACCACGTCATCTTCGACGAGATCCAACGAAGCCCCCACCTCCTCAGCTACCTGCAAGGCATCGTCGACGAGACCCCCGAGGTCGGGCGATTCGTGCTCACCGGTTCGCACCAGCTCCAACTCCGCGAGTCGATCACGCAATCGCTGGCGGGTCGCACCGGCATGCTGCATCTGCTCCCGCTGTCGATCCCGGAACTTCGGGCCGCGGGCATCACGGGCGGTTCGTTCGAGGAGACCGCGATCACGGGCTTCCTCCCCCGCGTGCATGACACGCAGCAACGGCCGCGGGTGGCCTACGCCGCGTACTACCAGACGTACGTGGAGCGGGATGTCCGCCAGATGATCCAGGTCAAGGATGCCGGCCTCTTTCAGAAGTTCGTTCGCCTTCTGGCCGGACGGGTCGGACAGATGATCAACTTCGCGTCGCTCGGCAACGCTGTCGGCATCGACGGCAAGACCGCGCAGCATTGGCTTTCGATCCTCGAAGCGTCGTTCCTGATCTTCCGGCTCCCGCCGTTCCATCGGAACACCGGCAAACGGCTCGTGAAGTCACCGAAGATCTACTTCACCGAGACCGGACTCCTCTGCCACCTCCTCGGACTCGAAGAACCGTCTCAGATCGCCCGCGATCCGCTGGTCGGGCAGATCTTCGAGAATCTCGTCGTGGTCGAGGCGCTGAAGGCCAGGTTCAACGCCGCCCGCACGCCGAACCTGCACTTCTTTCGCGATGCGCAGGGGCACGAGATCGATCTGCTCGTGGAGGATGGTCGACGGCTGACCGGCTTGGAGATCAAGTCGAGCGAGACGTATCATCACTCGTTCCGAAAGACGCTTGACTGGTTCGCCGAGCGGATTGCCCCGCTCGACCGCTCGTTCGTCGTCTACAACGGACGCGGCCAGCGTTTCAGCGATGGGCTGCAGGTGATCGGGCTCGATGACGTCGCGGATGTGCTGACCCCCGCGACGACCTGAACACCGACTGCACGACGAACAGGGCGTGGGTGGCAATGACAGCCGAGTCCCTCCGGGAACGGAGGTGGCCGATCGCCGTCCGGCCGCGCACACCCTTGCGGAGTCGGACTCCTGGTCGACGCGTGCTTCGGGTTCGAGGCCCCCGCTCGGCCAGCTAACCGGGTTCGCCGGTACGGACGGCGTGGATCATCTGCCAGAGACGATCGATCTCGCCTCGCTCGACGAGTTGGAGCGGTGTCGAGCCGTCGAACCCTGGGTTGGGCGCGTCGAACCAGCGCGCGAGGTCGGCCCGCGTCATCAACTCGCAAAGTGCCTGGCGAAGGCGGTCGACCTCGGTCAGCCGCCGCCGGGTGTCCGACTTCGGACTGGCGTCGGACGACTCGAGGCTGCTCATCTTCCGCGCGGAGATGCCGAGCAGCCGCGACATCTGAGCCTGCGTCAGGCCGAGCGCGGCGCGGATCTCCCGGGGGGGCGATCCAGCGGAGATCGGGGAGGGTTGCGGAGAGGATGATGATCGTGCGGTTCGGGCGGTCGGCATGACGATGCTCCTGGCCGAATGATCGGCCAGGGGCCGCACGAAGTCAAGGTTTTTTGCATGCATTTTTGCATGCTATTCCACAGCCTGAACCTCCACCCGGTCCGAGACCCCCAGCCGATCCATGAAGATCACGAGGTTGGTCGCGGCGGGCACGGCTGCGGAATCGACCAGCAGCCCGACGAATCCGGACTCGGCGACGGCCCGGCCGATCGCTTGCGAGATCGCCTCACGCCCCGCGGCATTCTCACGTGCCCAACGAACTTCGAGCAGGCGTCGCTTCGGTACGCCGAACGCTTGGCGGACTTCCGGATTCGTAAGGTCGAGAACCGGATCCAGTCGAACCTGAACGGCTCGAAGGACCAGGTGGAGGTCGGCGGGAACGGGAATGCCGAACCGCCGATGGTTGGCGAGGAACTCCCCGATGGCATGCTCGGGCTCGTCGGCAAGATGAAGGACACGGCCGAGGGCCGGTGGACACCAACGGCCGCCGTGTCTCGCGGCACCCATGCCGCTGATCAGATCCTGCGGACCCGCGTGACGCGGCATGGCGGCACGGAACCAGGTCGAGACGACGCGCTCACCGCAGCCTCGCCGGAAGAGCTCGAGGGACGCCCTGTTCACCCGAGCGGACGCCGGATTCGGTTGGAGACCGTTCGTTCCCATCGAGCCCACCTCGTCCGAGCGACCTCGGCGAGCACGCTCGATCCTCCCCCCGATGAATCGCGGATTCCGAGCCTACCGCTGCGGATGGCCATCGCCGGAACCACGGCGGAAAGTCATCGGTCATGCAGAAAGGC
>CAYZSH010000407.1:0-2539 GCA_964481025.1 uncultured Isosphaeraceae bacterium | reverse complement strand
CCGAACTGCACGGTCATGGTGACGTAGCGACGGTCGGCCGAGATGACGCCTTCGACGTCGAGCACGAAGCCCTGATAGACGACGCCCGGCACCGGCTGGAACGCACCCGAGTTGTCACCCGTGACCGGGATCAGGTTTGCGATGTAGGTGGTGGCCGTGGCCACCGCGATCCAGGCCCGCTGACCGTTGAAGAGCGTGAGACGCGGCGCGGTCAGGATGACGTTGCGCTGGTCGGCCTGCGTCGCCTGAACGAGCAGGTCGACCTGGATGTCGTCGAGGAAGCTGACCCCGACCGTGAGGGCCGGGTTGGCAAGAGCCGATGCACCGATCGTTCCGCGGACCGCGGTGCTGGCCAGCGAGTCGACCAGGTCGAAGGACTGCTGGTTGACACCGATCATGCTCATGCCGTTCGAGGATGACCCGTTGGCGTACTTGTCTCCGCGCTTCAGACGGCTGATCGGGCTGCCGACGTTGCCGGTCAGGTAGGTGATGGTGCCGTCGGGGTTGGCCTGACCGAAGGCTGCACCGTACGCCGTGGTGTTGGCGAAATCATTGCCGCCGTTGATGCTGTCGAAGATGATGAGGTCCTTCGGCGCACCATTCTTGTTCGCCGCATCACCGGCCTGACCGCTGTAGAAGAAGTCGGAGAGCTGCATGGTCGGGTCGATGGCCCGAGCCGCGTCATACATGCCCTTGTTGGTGTTGAAGTAGATGTCGAAGTCGACACCGATCTGCTCGAACCACTCCATCGAGACGTTGATCAGGCGTCCTTCGACGTTGATCTGAAGCGCCCGGATCGTGCGGAGCTGGCTGAGCAGTCCCTCGATCTCGCGATGGTTCTTCGGGGTGTTGGTGATGATCAGGTTGCCGTTGAGCTCCTGAAGCGAACCGGTGTCGCCACCGAGATCACGCCAGCCCTCGGGATCGACCTGCTCCTGGATGATGGTGACGATCTGCTCGATGAGCTCCTCGCGGCTGCGTCGCTCGGGCTCGTCGCCGGGGTTGCCGAACGGGGCACCGCCACCGCCGCCACCACCGCCACCGCCGCCGCCGCCACCGAAGCCACCACCACCGCCGCCGCCGCCGAAGCCGCCGCCGCCGCCGCCGAAGCCGCCGCCACCGCCGCCGAAGCCGCCGCCACCGCCGCCACCACCGCCGCCGCCACCTTGTGAGAGCGACGAGTTCAGATCGAACTCAGGGGCGTTGTCGAAGTAGGGCACCTCGAAGAGGAGGTCACGGATGTCATAGACGATCGTGACGGTCTTCTTGCGAAGAGCCTCGTCGCTCGAGATCACGACCACGCCGTCCTCGACCGCGAACTCGGGACGATCGAGATCGTCACCGACCTGCTCGAGGATCCGCTGCAGCGCGGCATCGGCCGAGATCTGACCGAGCTTCAGCTCGACCTCGGTGTCGGGACGGATGCCGATGAGATCGAGGGCCTTCCAGTCGGGGTAGAACTCGACGCCGGTGACCTGCTCCATGTACTGGACGACCTGCTCGAGCGTGTTGTTGCTGAAGTTGACCGCGATGGTCTTGTCCAGCTGCGACATCGCCCGGCGGTTGTCCTCAGTCTCCCGGAAGCCGGCCGCGGCATCGCGACGGATCGAGAGCTGCGGCCAGTCCTCGGGGTAGGACATCAGAGCGTTGGTGGACCGGGGTCCGGGGCCGCTGATGTTCTTCGAGGGCGGGATGGTCGCCTCGAGGTTCTCCTGGGAGAAGTGACTGAACGCATAGTCACGACGACGCAGGGTCTGCGAGTACTCGCGGTAGATCCGGCTGGTCGCGATGACGTCCCGGAGCGCGAGGGCTGCGGGGTTGTTCGGATCGATGAAGAGCACGGTGTCGAGGACCTGCAGGGCCTCTTCGTACTTGAGCTCGAGCTGGAGCTGACGCACCCGCTGGAGGCTCTCGTTGATGGTGCGGTCACGCTCGGCGCGCTCCTTGCGACGCTGCGCCTCGGCCGAGGACCGGGCTTCTTCGCGGGAGGCTTCGTCGCGAGCGAGCGACTCGAGCTGCTCCGCCTCGGCGATCCGATCGAGCAGGGAGTCGATCTGACCCATCATGGCGGTGTAGCGATCGGCGGGAAGAACGCCACGGTCGCGGTCCAGACGCAGTCGAGCGGTCACCGCCGACTCGCGGGCGCGACGGTAGTCGCCTTCGTCGTACGACGAGTTCGCGCGGGCGACGTCGTCATTGAACTGAACGACGAGCTTCTCGCGGCGGAGGGTGAAGTCCTCCTGAACGCCGTCGATGGTCGACGCCTGGTCGAGCATGGCCTGAGCCTGCCGCAGACCGGCCTTCGCCTCGGCGTCGTTGGGATCGAGGGCGAGGACCGAGGTCCAGGCGTCGATCGCGGCTCGCCAGTTGCTGCTGGCCATCGCTTCGCGGGCCGACGCGCGGGCGTTGGAAGCCTGCGACTGGGCCATCGCCGGAGCCGGGCCGAGACCCGGGAAGACAGAAGGTGCGCCGAACAAAGTGACGCAGACGAGGGTGGCGGCCCCCGGAAGGACGGGCAGGACCCGGCTGACCCGACGCT
>CAYZSH010000406.1:0-2540 GCA_964481025.1 uncultured Isosphaeraceae bacterium | reverse complement strand
GGTGGAGCATCACGTCGAAGACCGTGATCGCGGTCGGAACGCCCATCGGCCTGCCGACGGAGACCGGCGGCGCGTCACCCTCCTGCCATGGAGACCCCACCCCACGCGTCACCTCGCCGAAGGCTGCCTGGAGCGGACCGTGCCGCTTCGGCGACCGATCCGCGAACTCGCAGATCCAGCGCGGCCCGGACAGGACGCCGAGGAGCTCCGATCCGAACGCGCCGTTCGAGGTGAACTCGAGCATCAGCGGGCATCCCGACTCCGGATCGAGCGATCCGCCCGAGATCGCCTTGGACCCAGGCCCGGCGTGCGGAACGGTGTAGACCCCGGCGTAGAGGCTCCACGGCGGGCCGATGCGATGGCGTCGCAGGTCGTGGGAGAACTCGAGTTGAACCGTGTCGACCTGCGACGGATCGTCGCGGGACGGGGCCACGAGATTCGCCGAGATCGACGCCTCGCGCGAGACGCCCCAGAGGAGGCGGGCCGACTCGTACTGCTTGCGCCGGAGCACGGCCTCCTTGTCCGCCTGACCTCGATTGTCGAGGCGCCCCGCCGCGATCGAACGGATCGTCTCGCGATCGAGCCCCCGCGAAGTCATCCGCTCGTAGATCGCGGTGAACGACGCATCGGCCGCCGCGATCAGATCGTCCGGACACTTCGCCCGTCGAAGCCCGCGAACCACCTTCGCCCAACCGGGCCGCCCTGGGAGCGAACCGAGCGTGGCGGAGACGTCGGCGACGGTCGCGATCCGCAGGCACGCCCATCCGAGGGTCTTGTCGAGCGAGAGCGCTTCCGCGCAGGATCGGCTGCTGAGCGCGACACCCTCGGGCAGCACGCGTTCGATCGCGGCTCGAAGCGATCGCCGCAGGTCGGCCGCGGCACCATCGAGTTCGATCAGGATCGGTCGGAAGTCGTTCTGCGGGTCGGCCATGGGAAGGAGCAGTCGTCTTCGGCGGTTCGGGTCGCCGATCGGCGGCAAGTTCCACCGATCGCAGCACCGTAGCAGTCGACGATCACGCGGAACCACCGGCGCCGATCGAGCTTCCGCCGCGCCTGCACAGGTTTCACGCGCCTGTGCAGGCGCCATTCGCGACCGTCATGGTTGGTCCTCGCGAGATCCTGCGCCATGCTCGCGAAGACTGTGCCCTCAGGTCCGATCGAATCGAGCGTGACCGAGCCGCGAGTGGCGCGGATGGCCGGACAGTGTCAAGAGAGTCTGAGGCGGCGCGAGACCGCGGAAGGAGCGAGACTCATGAAGAGTGCGCGAGCAGCGACGAGTGGCTTGAATGGCGACGCCATCACGCCGCAGCACGGTATGGCAGGCAGACCTCGCGCGATGTGGGCGGTCGCGGCGCTGTCGCTGGGCGTTGCGGCCACCGTCGCGCCGGCGACGACCATCGACTGGGTGCAGTGGACCAACGACTCCAGCGTCAGCGGCCCTGGTGCAGTCCTCAACGGGACCGGCTCCGGCTTGACCGTCACCGGCACCTTCACCCACAAGCCGACGGCTGGCTGGCAGTCCGCAACCGCCACCATCTCCGACTCGGATTGGCCGTACTCGAACACCAGCGTCGAGTACTGGGCCTTCGTCCAGCAGAACTTGAGCACGACCGCGACGTACGACTTCTCGAACACCGGGGGTCTGGCTGCCGGTGGATCGCTGGCCTTGATCGATGTCGAACACGGGAACACGAGCATTCAAGTGAGGGGCTATCGAGAGACCGCTCCCGGCACCTACACGGAGGTCGCCGTCACGTGGGCGTACAACGTCTTCACGATCACCCCGACCAGTTCGCAGGCGATCTGGAACGCGAGCACCAACACCCTGTCCGGCGCTGGCGGCGTCTACCAGGGAGGCGTCGACACCTTCTCGATGCTGACGAGCGACACGCAGCTCGATCGCGTCGTGCTGACCATCTTCACGACCGCGGATGACGGCATGGGTATCGCCTTCACGCAGGGCAACATCGATGCGGCAGTGAACGCGGTCCCCGGCGCAGGCGTTGCGGGCCTTGCGACGCTCGGCCTTGCCGGCCTTGCACGCCGCCGCCGTCGCTGAGCGGCTCGCGACTTCAGACCGTCACCACCGCGACTTCACCGCCTCGGGCCGTATGCCCGGGGCGGTGTTGCGTTGAGACGGACTCCGTCGGGCCAGGCGTCTCGTCCCCGCAGACCCTGCAGCCCGTGGGAAACCCCGCCTCGAACGAGGCTGGATGCCCGTGGCCCACGAGCCGCTGCCCGCAGACGGCAGTTTTTTGGGACGTTGCGCTAGACGCCAAGAAAACGTCGATTACCTTGGTTATAGAGTCGGCCGGAGGGTCGATGGCGCGTCACCCCTCGCGGCCGGCGGCACCGTTGCCCCAAGAAGCGCCCCCAAGAAGAGCTCCGACGAGAAGGAACCCACTCCGATGCGCAGCGCCCCGATTCGCCAGGACACCGTCAACGAAGCCTCCGCCACCCGCCTCGCCGACGCGGACGGTGGGCGGCGCTCCGTCGCGCCGTTCCGACTCCTCCGCTACACCGCCGCGGCTTCGGCGGCA
>CAYZSH010000405.1:0-2551 GCA_964481025.1 uncultured Isosphaeraceae bacterium | reverse complement strand
ACGCGTCTCTCTTGCTTTCGGCGAGGGCTGCTGTTCGCAACCACTCTTGAAGTAGTCAGGGTTGGACGGGCTTCGAACGACCGGTGGGTTCTAGGCTGCAGGGAGGGCTGGATAGCCGCTCATGGTGCCTCCAGAGCAGGGTTCCAGCTCACTCGAGTGCTCGCGCATCATGCAGCCGACGCATGGAACCGCACGCCGACCGCACGCGCCACGCGCAGGATCGTGTCGAGGCTCGGATTGCCGTCTTCGCTGAGCGCCTTGTACAGGCTCTCGCGGCTGAGGCCAGACTGCTTCGCGACCTTGCTCATGCCGACCGCTCGGGCGATGTCGCCGAGCGCGCGCGAGATGCCTGCCGCGTCATCGGGAGCCTCGACCAGCCACGCCTCGAGGTAGGCGGCCATTTCCTTTGGCGTGCGGAGCTGCTTCGCGACGTCGTAGACGACCGTGCGGGTGTGACTCGAGCCGCGGCGGGAGGACTTCGCGGGTGAGCGCTTCGACTTGGTGGTAGTGGCTCGTGGCATGATGGTCTCGTCAGTGAGTGGGTGGGTTGGTCGTCTGGATCTCAAGGGATGTTCTTGGCGAGCTCGATCGCTCGCTCGATGTCGCGGCGCTGCGTGGACTTGTCGCCGCCTGCGAGCAGGATGATCAACTCGCCGTCCCGCTCCGTGAAGTACACGCGGTAGCCAGGACCGACGTCGATCTTCAGTTCGGACACGCCCTCGCGCAAGGCGCGATGCGAGCCAGGGTTGCCGTGCACGAGCCGATCCACGCGGACCTGGATGCGGGCGCGGGCCACGTGGTCCCGCAAGCCGTTGATCCAGTCCCGGTAGACGGTCGTCATCCTGACGCGCATGAGCCAAGTGTATCCTATGAGATACGCTTGTCAAGCGAATGCTGGCGCCGAGCCCGCGGGAGCCGCTCGTCGCGCGTTTCACGCAGCCGACGCATGCAGGCGGACGCCGAGCGCCTGCGCGACACGCATGATGGTCTCGAGGCGCGGATGCGAGGAAGGCTGCAGCGCCTTGTACAGGCTCTCGCGCCCCAGGCCCGAGCGCTTCGCGACCTGCGCCATGCCTTGAGCACGGGCGACTTCGCCGAGTGCACGGATGAGCACCGCTGGCTCGCCCGTCTCAAGCGCAGCGTCGATGAACTCCGCCACCGCCTCTTCGGAGTCGAGGAACTTGGCCGCGTCGAAGGCGGACAGCTTCGCGTCCCTTCCGAGCTTCACATTCTTGCGGGGCTTCGCTGCGGCTCGAGCGCGGTGGGTCGGACGCTTGGGGGAAATGTTGCGCTGCTTCGAGGTCATCGTCCTGGCTCCTTGGGGTCACTGAGTTCCGCCGCGAGTCGTCGCGCCGACTCGATGTCGCGCCGCTGCGATTGCTTGTCGCCCCCTGCGAGCAGGATGACGAGGGTGTCGCCGCGACGCGTGAAGTAGATGCGATACCCGGGCCCGGCGTGCACGCGCAGCTCGGACACGGTGCGGTCGATGGCCTTCCAGTCGCCGAAGTGTCCTTCCTGCACCGCAACGATCCGCGCGGCAATGCGCAGTCGTGCGCGGCGGTCCCGCAGGCGCTCAAGCCAGCGCCGGAAGAGTTCGGTCTGGACGACCTCGATCACCTTGGTATTGTATCCACTTGGATACGAACGGCAAGGGAAATCGCTCGGTTCTCCGGTGACGCTGCTGAGGCCGTGGCCGAGCCCCACCTGCGCGGCTTGATCATGCGGCCACCTTCACCAGCCTGAAGAACCGGAAGCCGTTGATGTGCGAGCCGGTCACAGCCTTCGCGATGGCGGACAGCGAGTCGTACCGCTCGCCCTTGAACTCGAAGCCCGTCGACAGCACGATGACCCGCAGCGTCTCGCCCTTGTACCGGCGCACGATCGCGTGGCCCGGGCGGGGGAGCCGCTCGTCGCGGGTCCCGTCGGCGTTGGGGGCCACGACCCCAAGCACGCGCGCCCGGGGCGGCGTGGCGCGGACGGCGGCCCCCTCGGGCTCGCCGTTGGCCAGCTCCGCGGCTCGGGCGAGCGCCTCCTGGCTCAGCCCGCCGTGGGCGGCGGCCTGCAGCAGCCAGAGGATGCGCCGGACCAGGTACTGCCGGTTTCGGGTGCGCGAGTCGTGTCCGCTGACCTGTCGGTAGCGGCGCTTGAGCGCCTTCATCGTCATCGCATCGAGCGCACCGTGCTCGGTCGCGAGGTCGAAGGCTTGTTCGGTCGCAGTCATCGAGTCTCCTTCATCCGCGGCATCGCCGCGTGGCCCACAGTGACGCTCGACTCGGCCTGAAGATCAAGGCATGTAGCGGGGTCAACGGCGAGGATTTCCTCATCGCCGCTGCGCCGCCGGATGTCGTCCAGCCTGCGGATGCCGCGGGCGAGGAGGTCGCCGATCGCTCGCATGCGGGCGGCGTGGGGGATGGGGTCTTCGATGTGGTCTGGCATGTCGAGGGTCGGAGGGGCACGCCTCCACCCCTCTATCTCCGCAGCCAAAACGAAAGTCCTGGCGGTCTCAACAGGTCATTGCAACACCTCTTCGGGTCAGATGACCCATACGAAA
>CAYZSH010000404.1:0-2552 GCA_964481025.1 uncultured Isosphaeraceae bacterium | reverse complement strand
ATCCTCGATCACAAGGCGACCGCTCGGTCGTACGGCGACACGCTGATCCTGCTGCTCATGGGCGGCTTCATGCTGAGTCGCGCGATGGAGTGCACCGGCACCCACAAGAAGGTCGCGATCACCGTGGTCAACGGCGTCGCGCGGCTGGGTGGACGTGGTGCGAAGAGCGTGATCCTCGGTTTCATGGCGGCCAGCGCGGTGCTCTCGATGTGGATCTCGAACACCGCGACGACGTTGATGCTGCTGCCGGTGGCGCTCGCGGTGATCGGTGGCGTCAGTGATCGCCGGGTGGCCACTCCACTGCTGCTCGGCATCGCCTACGCCGCGAACATCGGCGGCATCGGCACGCCGATCGGCACGCCGCCGAACGTCATCTTCATGGGCGCCTTCGACAAGCTCGGCGTGCGCGAAGGCTCGTACGGCTTCCTCGAATGGATGAAGGCGGGCGTGCCGGTCGTGGCCCTGTTCGTTCCGATCGCCTGGTGGTGGCTGACCCGGAGCCTCAAGGGTGGCGAGACCTTCGACCTTCCCGAGGTCGGCGGCTGGACCCGCGGTCAGCGTCGGGTCATGATCGCGTTCGCGATCGCGGCCGGACTCTGGATCCTGCAGAAGTACCCGCCGCTTCCCGAATCGTGGTTCGAGTCGGCGGGACTGACGCCTGCCGGCGGTTGGACCGGGCTCCTGCTGCTTCTGACCGGGGGCCGCATCGACGCGACCGGTTCGGGACCGGCGACGGTCGCGGCGCTCGTCGTCGTCGGGCTCTTCGCGATTCCCGACGGTGATCGCAAGGGGGGGCGTCTCCTCGACTGGGAACACGCCCGCACCATTCCGTGGGGTGTCCTGCTGCTCTTCGGCGGCGGCATCGCGCTCGCGGACGCGTTCCGCGAGACGGGGTTGAGCGCGATCCTCGCGGCGCAACTGGCGCTGCTCGGTGACGTCCCGGTGCCGCTGCTCGTCCTGGCGGTGTGTCTGGCGACGACGTTCCTCACCGAGGTCACCAGCAACACCGCCCTCACCGCGCTCCTGATGCCGATCCTCGGCTCGACCGCGCTCGCGATCGGCGTCGATCCCGCGATCCTCATGGCCCCCGCCGCGATGAGTGCCAGCTGCGCGTTCATGCTGCCGGTCGCGACCGCCCCGAACGCCGCGATCTACGGCACCGACGAGGTCACCATCGAGCGGATGGCCCGCGAAGGCTTCGTCCTCAACCTCATCGGGGTCGCGATCATCTCGACGGTCGCGATGTTCCTGGTGTCCAAGGCGTCGAAGGGTGTGGATCCGGAGATGGTGCCCGAAGCGGTGTCGTCCGCGAGCATCACGGCTGAAGTCGGAGGCGACACTCTGTGAATCCTCGGCTGCTGGTCGCACGGGACCGCTTGACGAGGGGATTCCCGATGCCTACCGTTCGCGTCCCATGAGGAACGCCTCGATCAACCCGACCCAGCATCACGCGCATTGCCTGCATCACGGTCATCACGACCGTGCACGCCGGTGATGCGTTCGATCGTCGCGACCTCCACGACAGTCACGACCTGAACGACCACGACGCCGGCCTGCACGCCGGCGTCGCTTCGTTTCGGATCCACGCGGATCCGACGGCGCCGGAGACGGGCCGGTCCTTCCGGACCAGATGCCATGTCCCTCGCCGATCTCGAGACGCCCGTGTGCGTCGACCGTCCGAATCCGACGCCGTCCGTTCGCGCCACCCTGCGGGTCGGTCTTCCCAAGGGCCGCATGCAGGTCGAGGTCGATCGGCTGCTGTCCGACGCCGGTCTCGCCGTGCGTCCTGAAGCCCGCGGCTACCGCCCGGTGATCGACGGTCTCGATGGCCTCGAAGCCAAGCGACTCAAGCCGCAGGCGATCGTGTCGATGCTCGCCGCGGGGACCCGCGATCTCGGATTCGCCGGCGGCGACTGGGTCGAGGAGCTCGGGGTCGATCTCGTCGAGGTCATGGACACCGGGCTCGATCAGGTCCGGATCGTGGCCGCGGCGCCGTCCGATCTTCGGATCGAGCCGGGGATGCGACTGCGGATCGCGAGCGAACTTCCCCGGATCGCGGCGGCGTGGGCGGCGGCGCGTGGCATCGAGGCGATCCCGGTCCGCAGTTGGGGAACGACCGAGGTGCTTCCGCCCGAGGACGCCGATCTCATCGTCGATGTCGTTCAGACCGGCGCGACGCTGGTCGCCAACGGCCTCACGATCGTCGACGTCATCCGCACCTCGTCCACGCGTCTCTACGCCTCCCCCGAAGCGATGGCGTGCGGCGAACGCCGGTCCATCATCGAGCGGATCGTCGATCTCCTTCGATCGGTGCTCGAAGCACGGGCGCGACTGCTCGTCGAACTCAACGTGACCGACGATCGCCTCGACGACGTGCTGGCGGTGCTTCCCTGCATGCGACGACCGACGGTGTCCCGTCTGGCGGGTGACGGCTACGCGGTGCGGGCGGCGGTTCCTCGCGATGGCTTCCCGGAACTCATCGGTCGAGTCCGGGCGGCAGGCGGCACCGATCTCGTCGTCAGCGAGCCGAGGCAGGTGATCCCGTGATCGAG
>CAYZSH010000403.1:0-2552 GCA_964481025.1 uncultured Isosphaeraceae bacterium | reverse complement strand
GCGATCTGCGTGCGCTTGTAGAGGTACCGCGATGCGACGCTCGGAGGATTGCGGAAGAGCAGGTTGGCGATCGACGGCACCGGACGACTCTACCGGATCGGTCGCCGCGATCCCGACCACCAAGCGATCGACTCCGATCCAGGGCTCGACCCGAGACCGCCTCGGAGGCGCGGCCTCCAAGCGCTCCGGCGAACCACGTGCTCTCCGCCACCGGCGGTTCCGACGCCATCGAAACCGAGCTCCGATGACGAATCCCGGGCGGTGATCGGGATGGTCGAGCCCGAAGCACTCACCTCGCCGCCGAGGCGACGCTCGTTCGCAGTCATGCGGGCACCGTCGTCGGAGCGGTCGGCGAGGCGTGCCGCACCGAGGACAGGAGCGGTCTGTGGGATCAGTAGCAGAAGTTGAGGGAAGCGGGCGCGCAAGGCCCCCAGTTGCCGAGAAGGATGGCGAGATCGGCGCCGTCGACTTCGCCGTCCTGATTCAGGTCGGCCTCGCACGCACCCTTGGGCGAACACGCACCCCAGGCACCGAGCAGCACGGCAAGATCGGCGCCATCGACCTCTCCATCGGTGTTGAAGTCGCCGAAGCAAGCGAACGGCGACTCGCCCAGCTGGATCTCTGCGATCGCATCGATCTGATTCACCGAGTCCCCGGCTCGAATGACCAGCATGCCCGAGGGGCTCAGTCCGGAGCCTCCCCCGTCGCCGTTCTGTCCGCTCGGGCCGATCAGCGACAACTGCGTGGCGGGCGTGCCGGTGAATGAGGTGTCGCCCACGGCGGCGATCACCCGGAGGCCGTCGGCCTCGTCCCAGGCGAAGAGGTGCTGCACCTTGCCGCCGGAGGTGACGACGCTGTTCTGAAACACCACCACACCCGACTGCGAGATGCCGATGCTCGTGTTGCCGTCGAGGCTGCCGAACGTCGCACCCTCCACGCCGGGCACCGGCTCGCCATTCCGACAGATGGTGTGGACCACACCATCGGGAGTCAGGCAGGCGACGAACGTCCCCGCGGAGAGGTTGGATCCATCGGGGCTCTGAAGCAGACCCTGATAGGCGATGTATCCGCCGCCGTTCCAGACAGTGGTCCATCCCGAGGGATTCATGGTGCGGAACACCGCTTCGTCCGGAGGAACTCCCGGAACCGGATCGCCGCGACGCAGCAGAATCTCCTGCTCCCCGGCGACCTGGAAGAACACGGCGAGGTCGTTCACGTTCGGCACGACTCCCTCGCCCTCGAGTTCGGCGAGAAAGTAGATCCCGCAGCTGTTCAAGGGCTGCAACGGGAAGCCGAACGAAGCGCCGGAGCGATAGTGCACGCCGGGCATTCCCGGTACCGGCGATCCCTCGCGGCACAGCATCCGCAGATCGCCAGGCTTGGCGTCGACCGTCGTGAACACCGCGTGGTCGGTCTCCGGCGTCACCTCGCCGCCGACGAGCGTTCCTCCGAAGAGCAGGTACTGACTCCCCTTCAGGTGAAGGCCGAAGGAGTCGGGGTTCATGGTCGTGCCGTCGGCGAAACCCGGCGCCGGATCGCCCTTCCGGAAGATCGGCGTCACACCACTTGGAGCAAGCACCACCAAGGCGCTGTCGTTGGTCGATCCGGAGACGTCACCACCGGAAAGAGTGGTGCTGATCAGGCAGAGGCCGCCGTCGGAGATCTGCACGCCGGCCCCGAGGCTCATCGATGAGGACATCACCGATCCCCCGCCGCCGGGATAGGGGTCGCCTTCTCGGCCCAGCAGCCCCACTTCTCCGTCGGGATGCACGATGAAGGCCGCGGTGTCGGTGCCGCTGGTCACGCCGGGACCGTTCACGAATCCGCTCGCAAGCACCCCGCCGTCCGCGGTGAGATTGTTGGAGGACGCCAGTCCGTTCAGCCCGCTGGCCTGGTTGAAGACGTAGCCCGGGATGAGATCGCCCGGGACCGGCGAACCATCGCGGGCGACGATCTCCCAGTGGCCGGGCGTCCCGCGGAGAATGAGCCGCGAGTTCGCCAGCGTGATCTCGGCCCCGCCGATCTGCCCTTGGAACGAGACGGCTCCCGTCGAGGAGATCGTGGGGTTGCCCAAGCCGTTGGGCAACCACACCGCGCCGGGAACTCCCGGCACCGACGCATCGGCGGTCGAGATGAGAACCTCCCACTCGCCATCGGCCCATACCGGCGTGGCGACGACTGCCGCGACCAGCCAAACACTCGTCAACGATCGCATTCGAGGGTCTCCCGCGGTCAGTCCCCGCGCCGGAACCGACGCGACCGACCGATCACGCCATGTCGAGCTCCAGCGCATCCCCCGCTGGGGCAGCGTCCGGAGAGACCCTAGCGGCGGACCGCCGTGCATGGTGCTCGCAAACTCCCTCGAATCGAGAATCCTTTCGCGTCTGCCCATCTCGCCTCTCGTCCGCACGACGACGAGGCGGATCGACCGCAGCCTCGATCCGCCCTGCGAACGCGACGGCGATGCGGCACCGGGCAGCCTGCCCTCCGCCCGAATCCTCAGCGGGTCGGCTGCACGTCGGTGCGGAATCGTCCGCTCTGAGACAGGAACG
>CAYZSH010000402.1:0-2582 GCA_964481025.1 uncultured Isosphaeraceae bacterium | reverse complement strand
CCAGTAGACGCCGGTCCAGAGACCGAGCGACGCGAACGCGATCGCGAGCATGGCGACGGGGGTGGTCACGGGCCGGGCATGGTACCGGGCGAGCGACCATAGACTCGCGACATGCCGTCGCTCCGCGTTCTCGATCCCGCCGCAGCCCGCGCCCTCGATGCGGCGGCGATGGACCGATTCGGCATGCCGGGCATCGTCCTCATGGAACACGCCGCCCTCGGGGTCGCTCAACTGGCCGAGGCCGAACGGTGTCGGCTGGGCAGGACGCGGGCGCTCGTCCTCTGCGGCCCCGGCGGCAACGGCGGCGATGGCTGGGCGGTCGCCCGACTGCTGGCGAACACCGGCGTCCCGGTGACCGTGCTCTCGGTCGCACACGCCACCCCCGGCTCGGATGCGGCGATCAACGAGGAGATCGCCCGCCGACTCGCCGCCGCGCATGCCGCGCCGATCGAGATCACGGACGTCGAGTCCCTCTCCGAAGACGCTCTGCGGGTCTTGATCGAGGACGCCTCACATGACGCCCTCATCATCGACGCGCTCTACGGCGTCGGGCTCACACGCCCGATCACCGGAGCCGCCGCCGAGGTCATCGAGGCACTCTCGCGGAGCGGCACGCCCGTCCTCGCGGTCGACATTCCGAGCGGCCTCGACGCCATGACCGGTCGGCCGTCCGGACCGTGCATCCGGGCGATCGTGACCGCCACGATGGTCGCTCCGAAGTCGGGAATGCTCGTGGCGGGTGCATCCGAGTGGACCGGACGGATCGAAGTGGTGGACATCGGCACGCCCGCAGCGCTTCTCGCGGAGTTCGGCCGCGTGGCAGGATCCGCGCCGGTCGGCGATGATGCCGTCTCGCTCCCGGACCACGGCCCTCGCTGACCGGATCCCCGTGTACCAGCCTCTTCTCGCCAACCGCTATCTCGTCAGCCGGATCATTCCGCTCATCGCGGTGGCGGCGGTGGCGTTGTGCGTGGCGCTCGTCATCATCGTGGTGAGCGTGATGAGTGGCTTCCTCGACATGCTCATCTCGTCCGGCCGGACGCTCATGTCGGACGTGATCGTGCGATATCCGCACCCGGGGCTGCCCCACTACGACCGGCTGATCGACGAGATCGAGGCGCTGCCCGAGGCGTCCGCCGCGACGCCGGTCGTCGAGAACTTCGGCCTGCTCAAGCTCCCCTACGACGATCGGACCGAGGGCGTGCAGGTCTGGGGCATCGAACCCCAGAGCTTCGCCCGGGTCGTCGATCTCGAGAGCACCCTGGTCTGGCGGGAGACGCCCGCGCGGGTGTCCGACTACCTCGACGATCTCGCGGACATTCCGCAGGCTCCGCGTTCGCCTGCGGACCTTGACACGATCCCGTGGCTCGATCCGCCGAGCGACAGCGACGAATCCCCGCGAGCACTGCTCGGCGTCGAGATCGACGGCGCCGCGAAGCAGCGCAACGCCAACGGCACCTACGACGTCCGTTATCCCCGGTGGTGGATGCCGCTGCATTCGGTGGACATCACCCTGCTGCCGGTCTCAAGCGACGGCCGCGTCGAGAAGCCGGACAACCGTCGACTCGCGATCGCGAACGAGTTCTCCTCCGGCGTCTATCAGGTCGATTCACGCCGCACGCTCGTCGGCATCGGCACCGCGCAGCGGATGCTCGGACTCGAGTCCGGGCCGATCTACGATCCGAAGATCCTCGAGGAGACCGGCGAACTCGTGCGGATCGGCGACTATCCCGCCCGCACGTCGATGGTGCTCGTCCGCGCCGCACCGGGTGTCACACCCGAAGCCCTGCGCGACGCGGTCCTTGACGCCTACATCCGATTCGAGGCCCGGATCCGCGATGACGACGGCGTGATCGTGAAGGCGCCCGACGTCAACTTCGTCGCGGTCCGCACCTGGCGCGAGCAGCTTCGCGACATCCTCGGTCCGGTCGAGAAGGAACGCGAACTCATGCGGATCCTGTTCTCGATCGTCTACCTCGTCTGTGCCGGCCTCGTGCTCTCGATCTTCTGGGCGATCGTGCACGAAAAGACCCGAGACATCGGCATCCTCCGCGCCGTCGGCGCGTCACGCCCGGGCATCCTCGGCGTCTTTCTCGCCTACGGCCTGGTGGTCGGACTCGCGGGCGCCGTGATCGGCGCCTTCATCGGCTGGCTCGTCACCGACAACATCAACGCGATCCACGAGGGACTCGGCCATCCCGCCCCGACCTGGTCGTGGATCACCGCGTATGTCGTCGCCGCCGCGCTCGCGGGCACGGGTGCCTGGAACGCTCGGCAGGGAAGCATGCTGCGGACGCTCCTGTCGCTGGTCGGCACGATCGTCGTCGCCGCCGTCGGCACCGCGCTCCTCATGCACCGCGGCTTCCTGATGTGGGATCCGAGCGTCTACTACTTCAACACGATTCCCAGCAAGGTGGACTGGTTCAGCGCGGTGCTGACGATGGCGGGCGCGATCGTCTTCAGCGTGCTGGGAGCGGCGATTCCCGCGGCTCGCGCCGCCGACACCGATCCGGTCCGGGCCCTGCGGTACGAATGATCATGGACGATGCGACGAACAACCCGGTCGTCCTCGAGGCCCGCGA
>CAYZSH010000401.1:0-2591 GCA_964481025.1 uncultured Isosphaeraceae bacterium | reverse complement strand
TCGCCGATGCGGGTCGTCTCGCCGATGACGACGCCGGTGCCGTGGTCGATGAAGAACGAGCCGCCGATCCTGGCCCCGGGGTGGATGTCGATCCCGGTGTCGGCATGCGCGATCTCCGCGAGCAGACGGGGAAGCAGCGGCACGCCCGCGAGGTGCAGTTCATGGGCGAAGCGATGGACGATGGTCGCCGCGAGCCCGGGGTGCACGAGAATGGCTTCGTCGGGATGGGTGACGGCGGGGTCGCCCTCGAACCCCGCGACCGCGTCGCCCGCGAGCAGCGTGCGGACGGCGGGGATGCGATCGACGAATCGAGCAACGACCTCGGCCGCCCGCCGCGCCGCTTCCGCGGCGGGACAGCCGGCGCCGTCGAGCGGCTCGTACGCGAACGCGATCTCCAACTGCGGACGGAGCATCTCGACCAGTTCGTCGAGCGTGCGGCCGAGCGAGGCCTCGAGATCCTCGGCGCCCGCCACGCGGGGCCCGAAGAAGCCGGGAAAAGCGAGCCAGCGCATGCGCTCGACGACGCGACGAGCGACTTCGGGATCGGGCACCGGGGTCGCCGAGGTCCGGTGCGAACGTGCGTCCTCCAGCACCGAACGCACGACCGCGGCGCGGCCCTCGTCGGTGACGATCCCGTCGGTCTGGTTCATCCACGCATCCTACGAAGAGACGGCGGCCGATCCGGAGTCGGATCGGCCGCCGTCGGGGGTCTCCACCCATCTCACCCCTCACTCTCCGAGGGGTGTCTCCGATTCGGCTCAGGCGTCGCCCTGACCGCCACCGCGGTTGCCGCGGCCGCCGCCGTTGCGGAAGGACTCGAACATCGCGCGACGCTCCTCCTCGTTGAGTTCACCGTCGCCGTTGGTGTCGAAGCGCTGGATCATCTCGGCCCGACGATCGGCGTTGCCACCACCGGGACCGCCCTGACCGCCGGGGCCACCGCGGCCGCCACGACGGGCGGGCAGGGCCTCCTGCTGCTCGGGCGAGAGCATCGCCCGCAACTGCTCGACGTACCGCTCTTCGGCGGTGTCGCGGCGATCCATGCCTTCCCGGAACGGATCGTCCTCGCCGCCGCGTCCGCCGCGGGCACCGGGGCCGAACGGCATGCCCCGCGAGAGGTCGCCGGACATGACCGCGACCATGCGGGTGCCTTCCTCGACCTGACGATCGGCCTCGGACTCCCGAAGCGCGTTCATCAGCGTTCGGTTGATGCCCGAGAGCTCGGCGAGGAACGAGACCTGCAGATCGGCGATCGCCTGAAGCGTGTCGGGCTCGAGCCCCTCGAGCTGAAGGGCGGCCTCGAAGGCTCGCTGTCCCCAGGTCGGTCGGTAGATGCGGTCGTACGCGGCTTCGAGAATGGCACCATCGAGCAGGGCCTTCTCGGCCTCATCGGTGATCGCGGCGGTGAAGTTCGTGCGATACCGATCGTTCACGTCGCGGACCGCCTCGCGGTACTGGAGCTGCTGCTTGAGGATGCGCTCGGCGTCCTTGACCTCGCCGTCCCGCATCGCCTTGAAGAGCTGGGGGGCGCTGCTCAGCAGGTATCGATCGCGGGCGGTGAGCGCCGCGTGCAGGTCGATCTCGTACTGATCGAAGAGGGCTTCGAGGGCGTCGTAGGCGGTTTCCGAGAGCTCGGCACCGTCGACGACGGCGAAGAGGTTCACTTCCTCGCCGCTGAGCCGGCCGCGGGGAAGCGACTTCTCGCGGGTCAGGAAGCGGTCAAACGCCGGCCAGAGGACCAGCTGGTCGTCGCTGAGCTGGATCTGGACGCTGGCGACGAACTCGTCGTGCAGGGTGGTCCGGGTCGAGACCCAGTCCTCGAGGATGTCGAGCATCTCGGTCATGACACCACGGGCCTCGTCGAAGGCACCGCTGTCCATGGCCTCCTGCATCATCTCTTCCTGCATGCCCTCCATCCGCTCGCGGAAGAAGGCCCGTCGCTCCTCCTCGCTGAGGGGCTGGCCATTGGCCTCCATCTCCTCGAGCTCGGCACGGACGGCACCGAAGCGCTCCCGCATCCGCTCCCGCATGTCACCCATCGCCCCGCCGCCCATGAACGACTGCATCATCGAGCGGCCGAGGTCCATCAAGTCGGCCTGCACGGCCTCGCTGCCGCCGCCGAAACCATCCTCGTAGTCCTCGATGAGGGTCTCTACGATCGCTCGCTGGCCGTCATCGAGCTGGAGCTGCTCGACGAAGAGCGGCACGTCGCGGCGGGAGTAGTCGGGCTGGAGGAGCTCCTGGATCTCCCGCATGCCGCCCATGCCTCGCATGCCGCCGCCGCCACGCCCCTGGGCCGAGGCCGACTTGGACACGATCTGACCATCGAGCAGGGTGTCGACCGCAAGGTCGCCACCGAAGATGATCGCAGCACCGGCCAGCGCGGCCAGGCGAAGGGTACGGGTCCGACTCATGAATGGAAGCCTTTGCAAATACGAGGTTTGAGATGGCCGTCGCCACCTCGGATCAGTCTGCAGACGTGAAACTGCCGCCGCGGCGACCCACGAGAACGCCCTCGGAGGCTGTGGTGTTGCACCTACCGGACGGGTTGGGGACGGATTCGACGAAACACGACCGCGGCCGGCCCCAGA
>CAYZSH010000400.1:0-2598 GCA_964481025.1 uncultured Isosphaeraceae bacterium | reverse complement strand
GCCGCCGCACGATCCGGACGGGCGCACGGCGAGGCTCGCGGCGCTGACGGTCTGGAGGTTCCTGCGCGGGTGGAGCGGCCGGGCGTAGACCACCGACCGGACCCGCCTGGAGTCGAGTGCCCGACGAACGAGAACCCCGGGGCGACCGGGTTGTTCGCCGTGCGCACCGGATTCTGGATGGGTGGCGGTGTCATCGGTGACGGCTCGGGCGTCGCCGCACTCGAGTCCGCCTAATGAATCGCAAAGACGGCCTTGCTTTCGGCTGGCCGCGGGCGACATTCTTCAGGTCTCGGAAGTCAGGGCCGAGACGTCTGGAACGCCGTCGACGAGTCGAGTCGGTTCAGCGGGTTCCGACAGCCACGCGTGCCAGGGAGAACATGCATGGCCGGCTGGATTCACGGCGACTCGAGGTCTGCGCGCCTCCGGTTCGTCGCATCGCGTGTGGTGCCGGCGTTCATCGGCTCGACGATCGTGTCGACGGCCGCGTCGGCGCAGCGAGGAGGTGTGGAGGACTATCCGCCGGCGCTCGATTCCGTGTGGGTTCCGGAGCCGACGCAGATCGACACCTTCGTCCGTGACGAGGACTGGGCGGTTGCCTTGGGCAAGGCGCTCTTCTGGGATGTCGCCATCGGAAGCGATCTGCAGACCGCCTGCGCGACCTGTCATGGGCATGCCGGAGTCGATCCCCGGACCATCAACACGGTCCACCCCGGGTTCAACGGCACCTTCGACGGAGGCGTTGGTCCCGGCGGCTCGAAGGACGCCGACTTCTTTCCGACGACCGCGTTCACGGATCCGGCGTCGCGCTTCGGCGGCGTCGTCCGCAGCATCGACGACATCGCGGGCAGCCAAGGCGTGCTTCGACGGTTCTTCCAGCGGCTCGTCGGCGAGCCGCCGATCGAACTGTGCGAGGACCAGCCGGATCCGGTCTTCCATGACGGCATCGCCAACGTGCGGCAGGTCACGGGTCGGAATCCGCCGAGCGTGCTCAACGCGGTCTACAACATCCGCAACTTCTGGGATGGTCGCGCCAATCCGTGGTTCAACGGAGTGGACGGCGCGGGGCCGACCAATCCCGAGGCCCGCGTGTGGCGGTGGGATGCCGCGAGCCAGTCGTTCTCGCAGGTGGCGGTGCGGATCGACTTTGCCGGGCTCGCGTCGCAGGCGGTCGGTCCGGTTCTCAATGGCGTCGAGATGAGTTGCTCGGGACGGTCGTGGAGCGACCTTGCGATCCGCCTGCTCGACGCGCGGCCGCTCGCCACGCAGCGTGTGGCGGCGACCGATTCGGTGCTCGGCCCGCTCGTGGCCGACGATGGTCTCGGGCTCGACACGACCTATCGCGCGATGTTCGTCGAGGCCTTTCGCGCCCGATGGCGTCGACACGAGCCGACGCCCGCAGGCCCTCCGCAGATCGAGGCCAACTTTCCCCTGCTGTTCGGGCTCGCCATCCAGGCCTACGAGTCGACGCTCGTCTCGGGACAGACGGCCTACGACCGCTTCGCGGCAGCCGGGTTTCCGGTCGACGGAGGCGGCCACCTCGACGAAGTCGCGCTCGAGGGCCTCGATCTCTTCGTGAACGCGGGACAGTTCGAGGATCTGCCCGCGGCGAACTGCATCGAGTGCCATTCCAGTCCGGCCTTCAGCAGCGCGACCTGGCCCGGGATGGGCGTCGTCTCGCCTCCGAAGAGCGCGAATCCGCCCATTCCGGCGCCAAACGGGATCGAACGGATGCGCTCGATGGCAGGGGCCAATCTCGCCCGCGCCGTCTACGCGGATCATCCCGCGGACGGGGACCCGTCCATCCTTCCGCTCGACTTCGAACTCGCCGGAGATGTCGAACTGGTGCTCCTCGAGAGGGGTTCCGACGATCCCGACGATGGCGAGGAAGTGCTCGACGACGAGTGGCCGCCGCTTCCCGGCGGTTGCGATCTGGTCCGACAGGTCCGGTTCGACGCCGAGGAGTCCGAAGGAGCCCTCGCGATCGAGATCCGTCGACAGGCACTTGCTGAGGGCGGCTGCGGGACGTGGGTGCGCTTCGAACTCGTCGAGTTCCCGCTCGGGCGCTACGCGCTGCTGCTGGACGACCGGCATGTCGCGACGCTCGAGGTCGCTCCGGACGGCGCGTACGACTCGGGCTTCTACAACCTCGGGGTGAGACCGACCGCCGAGGATCTCGGAGTCGGCGCGACGACGGCGGGCGGCGTTCCGCTGTCGTGGACTCGGCGTCGGCAGCAAGGGCTCGCGCTGCCCGAGGTCGAGGATCCGGCGCCCGTGCCGCCGGGAGTCTCGACCGCCGTCGACGGGGCGTTCAAGACGCCCGGGCTGCGCAACGTCGCGCTGACTGGGCCATACATGCACCACGGCGGCATGTCGACGCTGCGACAGGTCGTCGAGTTCTACAACCGAGGTGGCGACTTCCACGAGCAGAACATCGAGGACCTCTCCCCGGAGATGGTCGCGTTGGGGATGAGCGAAGCCCAGATCGACGCGCTGGTCGCGTTCCTCGAGTCGCTCACCGACGATCGGGTCTCGATGGAATCGGCGCCCTTCGATCATCCCGAGCTGCCGCTTCCCAACGGCGAGATGCTTCCCGCCGTG
>CAYZSH010000399.1:0-2605 GCA_964481025.1 uncultured Isosphaeraceae bacterium | reverse complement strand
CGCCGACATCGAGCCGGCCGCTCCCGGTGAGATCATCGAATCCGATCGACTCGACGTCCTCGGCGGTCGATCGGAGGATCACCTTCGCGGTGAGCGGGTCGAGTTCGGGATCGACCGACAGCATGAGCGCCACGGCGCCGGTCACGAACGGCGCCGCCATGCTGGTGCCGTTCTTGTAGACGTAGTTGAAGTTCGAGGAGCACGAGTAGATGCGCCATCCGGGCGCCGCGAGATCGATCTCGGGACCGGCGCTCGAACTCGACCACCGATGATCGGTGTTGTCGGTCGCGGCGACCGCGATCGTCTCCGGGAACCGGGCCGGGGCCTGCACGTCGTCGAGGCCGCCGGTGTTTCCCGCGGCCGCGACCTGGATCACCCCCGCATCGTCCGCCCACGAGACCGCGTCGGCGAGCAGTTGCGAACCGGTCGAGTACTGCAGGCTCATGTTGATGACGTCGGCGCCGTGATCGACGGCCCAGATGATGCCGTCGGCGACCCACGACTCGTACCCGGTGCAGCCGTCGGTGACGACGACCGGCAGGATCGAGCAACGCCATGAGACGCCCGCGACGCCCTGCGTGTTGCCACCCTCGCCACCGAGAATCCCGGTCACATGGGTGCCGTGACTGCTGCATTCGTCGACGAACGAGTCGTTGTTGTCGGGTACGTTCCAACCGGCCATGAGACGGGACTCGTACTCCTCGTGCCAGTTGACCCCGGCATCGAGCACGCCGACGACGACGTCGGGCGAGCCGATCGTCCAGTCCCAGGCGGGAAGCACGTTCACATCGGCCCCGACCACGCCGTCGATTCCGGAGACGTTCTGTCCGGTGTTCCGCATGCCGTACTGGAGCGAGAACCACGTGTCGTCGGGCGGCGCCGCGGCGACGCCGCCGACGCCATCGATCTCGACCACTTCGAGCACGCTCGACATCGGGGCGAGCCCCGACAGGTCGCGCGCCAGCTTCGCGGCGGACTCCGGTGAGTCGAGCGTCGCGACCAGCCAGCGATCGAGTCCACGTTCGACGTAGGCGTCGATCGCGACGTCCGGGACACCGAGGGCGGGACGAAGATCGAGAAGACCCGCCGCGACGAAGTCGTCGCGGATCGTGCGGGCCGCGATCATGTCGGTCATCGTCAGTCGCGCTCGTGCCGGATCGGGGTAGAGCCACGCGCCCCCGGCCCGATCGAACGACAGCGTGGTGTCCGGGGCGGTTCGGATGAGCACCCGCGTCGTCGGAGGCAGTTCATCGAGAACGTCGACCTGGACGGGTTCGTTCGCCGCGGCGCCGGAGACGACGATGGCCGCCGCGAGGGTCGCGGCGGCGCACTGGACGAGTCGGCTCTGAGCGGATTCGGACATCGAGTGGTCCCGGATCGGTCGTGTCGGCGGAGACGATCTCCGGAAGAACGACTCGCGAGGGTCGATTCCGGGGATGACAGAAGATAGCCTCGGGAAGCTGCTGGTCGCCCGAGGGTTCGCACGAAACCTCCGACGGGATCCAGTGGCGTCCGGTTCTGCGGATTCTGAGGTTCGCGTGGGCGATCCGTACCCAGCGGATTCACCGGAACACGGAGCCAGGGCTCGCCGATCGTCCCGATGCGTCCGAGAAGTCGCCACCACCGATCCCCGTCGAAACTCCAGGCCGACCCGAACCTGGCCTCCGCTCCCCGCGAACCGACCCCCGATCAGGGGCGACCAGGAAAGACGAAGACATGACCCGACTCGACCGACCCGCCGTGGCCCGTTCGATCCTGACGCTCCTCGCCGCGTCGCTCGCCATGCCGCTCGCCGCAGGCGACTGTCTCGGCGACCTCGATGGCTCGGTCACGGTCGACGGGGGTGATCTCGGTGTCCTCCTCGGATCCTGGGGCACACGATCCGCGATCGCGGACCTCGACGGCAGCGGACTCGTGGACGGCGCCGATCTCGGACTGCTCTTCGCCAACTGGGGACCGTGCCCGTGCGACGACGGCGACGCCGTCGACTGGTCGCCGCTGCACGCTCCCGACGACCCGCGCGAGCCCGACGTCCGCGTGCTGACCAAGACCGCCCTCGTCACCCGCATGGCCGACCGCGCCCGCGACCGTCACGCCCGCGAGGACATCGTCAACGGGGTGCCGTTCCGGACCTACGACCACTGGCTGCCGTTCTACTGGGAGCAGCGGGTCGCGGAGATCGAGATCGAGGACCGCGTCGCCGTCGGCGGAAGCGAGATCGTGTTCCGCTTCATGACGCACGACCGGCTGAATCCCGCGGAGTTCCGCTCGTTCTACGCGGACACCCCCTCGGTCGCGGTCTACCACAACAACATGTCCGACTACCTCGGCGCGGGCGTCACGCTCGTCGAGACGCGACCGTCGACGATCTGGCCGGGCGAGACCGAGCATCACTACGAAGCGACGATCAACCGCTTCTTCCCCGTCAATCGACCGCTGGCGATCGGCGACCGCATCGAGATCGAACTCAGTCAGTTCCTGCTCGCGCCGCGGAACGGCCGCTCGAACTATTACGGCACCGCGTTCCTCTACGTGGTCGGCGAAGGCGTGGTGCCGTGGTACGCGAAGTTTCGCGAGGAGGCGGCCACGCCGGCGGACGCCGAGA